>NZ_JADBQN010000004.1:0-52783 GCF_014895915.1 Enterobacter cloacae complex sp. P13B | reverse complement strand
CTGGGGAACCCTCAGCCCTGTGGGAGAGGGTTGGGGTGAGGGCATCATCGCGCACCGTGTGAAACATCAGCGCAAAAGCACACAGTCCGGCGGCAGCCTGCACTGCAGCGCGCCGGGTAATACCTCAATGCGGAAATGCGTCCCGCTAAGCGGCTCTCCGTCGAGGTTAAACGTCATCCCGTGCGGAGCATTCACCTCGAACCACGCCGATTTACCGTCAATGATATTCGGGCTCTCTTCCGGCTGCGTCAGCGTCGTAAACAGCGCGGGCAGCAGACCGTCGCCGGTGAAAATGCGCAGCTGTAGCTGACCATCGTTAATCAGCGCCTCCGGGCAGAGCTGCTGTCCGCCGCCTGCCTGACGTCCGTTGCCAATCCCAATTACCAGCGCGTCACCCTGCCACTGAAAATCCTCACCGCGAATTTCGCATCGGTCCGGCTTGAGGGTGTCCATACGCATCAATCCGTGGATCAGGTACGACACGCCGCCCAGCGCCGCCTTCAGTTTTTCCGGCGTTTCGCTGGTAATGCGCGTGCCGAATCCACCCGTCGCCATATTGATAAAGCAGGTTTTGTCATTCACCTGGGCGATATCCACGGCGGTGGCTTTGCCGAGGATCGCCAGCTGAAGCGCCTTCTCTAAATCTTCCGGGATCCCGGCGCTGGTGGCAAAATCATTGGCGGTGCCGAGCGGTAATATGCCCATCACCGGGCGATCTGCCGGTGGCTGGTCGATAAGCGCAGAGGCGATCTCATTGATGGTGCCGTCGCCGCCGCCGGAAATGATAGTGCTGATACCTAACGCTAAGCCTTCGTTGATATAGCGTGCCGCGTCGCCTTTTTCCCACGTCACGCGCACGTGGATACGTGCGCCGTCGTCACGCAAACCCATAATCGCCTGACGCAACGGATCGTTGCCTGCACTTTTGCCATTGAGAATCAATAAACTGTCTGGATAGGTTGCCATCCTCGCTGCTCCCTTTTTTAGCGTTAGTAAGAGTGTATAGCAGAGAGGAAAAAAGCGGGTAAGAACAGGATGAAAGACAAAAAATAAGCCCGCGTAAGGGAGATTACGCAGGCTAAGGAGGTGGTTCCTGGTACAGCTAGCATTTATGGGTTATGTTTTTCAGCGGGGGGATAATACCCGTATTGAACGAAGCGGTATGTGATCCGATTCTAAGAATTATCCCAGCGCGAAAAAATTTCCCTGATTGACTATTTGCCGTGTGGATTACGTGTGCTTTCACCGTTGAAGTTACGCATCAGCAGCGCGAACTTCAGCTCCACCTCTTCCGGAACCGGCAGCCAGACGGTATGCCCGTCGCCCGGCGCAACCTCAATCGCTTCGCCTTTGCCGTTTTCCAGATGCTCCAGCGTGAAGTTCATGTTGCCCTGCGGGGTCATCAGCTCCAGGCTGTCGCCTTTGGTGAACTTGTTTTTCACCGCCACGGCCGCCAGCGCGCCTTTGCGCTCGCCGGTGAAGTCGCCGACAAACTGCTGGCGCTCGGAAACGGAGTAGCCGTGCTCGTAGTTCTGGTAGTCGTCGTGGGTATGGCGGCGCAGGAAGCCTTCGGTATAGCCGCGGTGCGCCAGGCC
Source organism: Enterobacter cloacae complex sp. P13B (assembly GCF_014895915.1). Taxonomy (NCBI): domain Bacteria; kingdom Pseudomonadati; phylum Pseudomonadota; class Gammaproteobacteria; order Enterobacterales; family Enterobacteriaceae; genus Enterobacter; species Enterobacter cloacae complex sp. P13B. The sequence goes on along the minus strand of NZ_JADBQN010000004.1, from coordinate 51,188 downwards.
TTCCAGCGTTTCCAGCAGGCTGGTATCGAACGGTTTACCGGCCGCCGCATCGTCGATGGCTTTGCGGTACACCTGTGCGGTACGCGCGCAATAGTAATAGGATTTGGTGCGGCCTTCGATCTTCAGGGAGTGCACGCCCATCTGCGTCAGGCGCTCAACGTGGGCGATGGCGCGAAGATCTTTTGAGTTCATGATGTAGGTGCCGTGCTCGTCTTCAAAGGCGGTCATGTACTCGCCCGGACGCTTGGCTTCTTCAATCATAAACACGCTGTCGGTTGGCGCGCCGATGCCCAGCGTCGGCTCAACGTTCGTCACCGGAATCGGCTCATGCTTGTGGACGATGTTGCCGATATCGTCCTCTTTGCCTTCCTGGACGTTATATTCCCAGCGGCAGGCGTTGGTGCAGGTGCCCTGGTTCGGGTCGCGCTTGTTGATATAGCCAGAGAGCAGGCAGCGGCCGGAGTAGGCCATGCACAGCGCGCCGTGAACGAAGATTTCAATTTCCATGTCCGGCACCTGAGTGCGGATCTCTTCGATCTCTTCCAGCGAAAGCTCGCGGGACAGAATGACGCGGGTCAGCCCCATCTGCTTCCAGAATTTCACCGTCGCCCAGTTGACGGCGTTAGCCTGTACGGAGAGGTGAATATCCATCTCCGGGAAGTTCTCCCGAACCAGCATGATTAAACCCGGGTCCGACATGATCAGCGCGTCCGGCCCCATATCCACCACCGGCTTCAGGTCGCGGATGAACGTTTTCAGCTTGGCGTTGTGCGGCGCGATGTTGACCACCACGTAGAATTTTTTACCCAGAGCATGCGCCTCGTTGATGCCGAGCTGCAGGTTCTCGTGGTTGAATTCGTTATTACGCACGCGCAGCGAGTAGCGCGGCTGGCCCGCATACACGGCGTCGGCGCCATAGGCGAAAGCGTAACGCATATTTTGCAGCGTTCCCGCCGGGGAAAGGAGTTCCGGTTTAAACATGTTTGTTCTCGTTCTGATGACAGGTCAGATCCGCATGCACCAGGTGCAGCGGTAAGGGGAGATCCCCCACTTTAAGGGCGGGCATTGTAGCGCTGCGGGGCAGGGAGGTAAAGTTATTGTGCCGGGTGGCGGCTTCGCTTTACCCGGCCTGGATTAACCAGCGGCTAACTAGGCAATCCTGCACGCATCCGCTTCCCAGCGATACCCCACGCCGTACACCGCGCGAATAAATGACTGCTCGGCGTCCAGCGCCTCCAGCTTGCGGCGCAGGTTTTTGATGTGGCTGTCGATGGTACGATCGGTCACCACGCGGTAATCGTCGTACAGGTGGTTCAGCAGCTGTTCGCGTGAGAAGACTTTTCCCGGCTCGTGGGAGAGGGTTTTCAGCAGGCGGAACTCCGCAGGGGTGAGGTCCAGCAGCTTGCTGCGCCAGCTCGCCTGGAAGCGGCTCTCATCCACAATCAGCGGGCTTTCGGCGTCCAGCATCTGAAGCTCGCGCTTCGGCCTGCAGCGGCGCAGAATGGTTTTCACGCGGGCCACCACCTCACGCGGGCTGTAGGGCTTGCAGATGTAGTCGTCCGCGCCGATTTCGAGCCCCAGCAGACGGTCAATCTCTTCGATTTTGGCGGTAACCATGACGATCGGCACGTCGGAGAAGCGACGAATTTCCCGGCACAGGGTCAGGCCATCAACGCCAGGCAGCATTAAATCCAGCAGGATAAGATCCGGCGGAGTCTGGCGCACGTACGGCAGCACCTGGTCGCCGTGGCTGATCAGTGACGGGGCATAGCTGGCCGCGCGTAAATAGTCGATCAGCAGCTGTCCCAGCTTGGGTTCGTCTTCGACGATCAAAATGCGCGGCGTGTTTTCGTCAATCGGTAACTCGGTCATACTTCTCTCGATAAATTCCGTTCCAGAGGTAACTCTACTGTAATGCTAACCCCGCCAAAAGGCGAATGGGCGGCGCGAATGGTGCCATTATGCGCCTCGACGATGTTAACGCAAATCGCCAGCCCCAGGCCGGAACCGCCGCTGGCGCGGTTGCGGGAGCCTTCGGTGCGGTAAAAGCGCTCGAACAATTTTTCCAGCTGCGCGTCCTGCACGCCGGGGGCGGAATCCGCGAAGGTGAGGGCGAAGCGCCCGTTGTCCTGCCTGCCGGAGATATGCAGCCCGCCACCGCTGTCGGTGTAGCGCAGGCTGTTCTCCAGCAGGTTGTTGAACAGCTGCATCAGCCGGTCTTTGTCGCCAAACACCACCGCGCTGTCCGGCAGGGAGAGGTCGATTTTCAGGTTGCGACTGGCAAAGCGCTCGCGGAAGGCACCGCTCGCCACCTCCAGCACGTTAATGACATCGACGGGCGCCTTCTGGTAGGCCAGCGCGCCTTCGTCGGACATGGAAAGCTGGTGGAGATCGTCCACCAGCTTGGTGAGCGTACCCACCTCCGCCTGCAGAGAGGCAACCGATTCGGGCGTAAACTGGCGTACGCCGTCCTGAATCGCCTCCAGCTCGCCGCGCAGCACCGCCAGCGGGGTGCGCAGCTCGTGGGAAATATCGGCCATAAAGTCGCGGCGCATCTGCTGGTTTTTCTCCAGCGTGCTGGCGAGCTGGTTAAAGTCCTGCGCCAGCTTGCCCAGTTCGTCCTGGCTGCGGGTGTCGACGCGGGTGGTGAAATCCCCGGCGGCCAGCTTGTGCGTGCCTTCCACCAGCCGTTTCACCGGCGCGAGCAGACCGCGCGCCAGCGGGAAGGTGGCGAGCGCGGCGAGCAGGGTGGAGAGAGCGACGATCAGCCAGCTGGTCCGGCGCTGCTGGCGGTCAAAGTTGATATCGGTGTTGCGCGTCAGGCGCTCCACCGGTGAGGCGATAACCCAGCCGACGGTCGCGTTATTCACCTTAATCGCCCGGCGGGTGCCGTCCGGCGGTATCGGGGCGCGCGGCCCAACCAGCGTGCGCATATCCTGATCGATTACCCAGAACTGGGTGCGCCAGCCGTGCGGCGGCATGCCCGGCCCCGGGCGATCGTCACCGGTGTCGTGCTCCAGCGAGCGCAGGATCTGGAAAATAAAGCGGTCATTGTTGCGCAGAAAGCGCCAGTTGCCGTGCTGGGCGTACTGTTCACTCAGCGCATCGCTTAAGCCCTGCAGGCGCTGCTCGTTGCCATGCTTAATGTAATCAATAAAACCGCGCTCAAAGCTGATCCGCACCGCCCAGTGCATGGTGATCAGCAGGACGATACAGGTGGCAAAAATCGCCACGAAGAGCTTGCCGGTAATACCCGGACGCCAGAATTTCATGAGCCACTCCTTTTGCCGCGCCTAATCACGACGTTCTTGCTGGTATCATCCGGCACTCTGGCGAAGATGAAAGCGGGCAGGGCGATAATCACCGCCATGCTGAGATAGGTATACAAAAAGACCTGATGCGCCACCGGCGTGTCGACGCTGAGGTGGTGCTGGCCGTACATGCCGAGCAGTAACCCCGCGATAGTCACGCCCACGCTCATGGAGAGCTGCATGATCATCGACAGCAGGCTGTTGCCGCTGCTCGCCAGATCGTCCGGCAGGTCTTTCAGCGTCAGGGTATTCATCGACGAGAAGCGCATGGAGTTGATCATCCCCTGGCAGAACAGCACCAGCGGCAGGACGTAGTACCAGCCCATCAGCGCCACGGTCATAAACAGCAGGCTGACCAGCGACAGCCCCAGCGTGGCGGCCACCAGCACGTGACGGTAGCCAAAGCGGTTCACCACCTGCACCACGATGCGCTTCATCCCCATGCTGCCGAGCACCATCGGGATCATCATCAGGCCCGCGTGGAACGGCGAAAACCCCATGCCAATTTGCAGAAACACGGGCGTCATAAACGGCAGCATGCCGCTGCCGATACGTCCGGCGAAGCTGCCGAACAGGCCAAGGCGGTAGGTAGAGTTTTTAAACAGATTCAGGCTGAACAGCGCCTGGTCATTCCCGCGAGCATGCCACAGATACCACAGAATGGCGGTGATGCCGATAACCACCAGCACCCCGAGCGTCAGGGCGGAGATCCCCAGCCCCTTTTGCCCGTCGAGCGCCAGGGTGAGCGTGGCCATGCCCGCCGCCAGCAGAATAAAGCCGAAGAAATCAAAGCGTCGGGTCTGCATTTTGTAGTTCGGCATCAGCGTCAGGGTGGCGATGGCGCCGATGATGCCCACCGGCAGATTGATCAAGAAGATCCAGTGCCAGGAGGCATACTCCACCAGCATCCCGCCCAGCGCCGGGCCCAGCAGCGGCCCCACCTGGCCGGGCAGGGTGACGAAGGTCATCGCCGCCATGTACTGCTCGCGTGGCACAATCTTCATCACCGTTAACCGCCCGACGGGCACCATCATCGCCCCGCCGACGCCCTGCAGCACGCGCGCCGTCACCAGCTGGTCGAGGGTGCTGGCCTGGGCGCAAAACAGCGAGCCAGCGGTAAACAGCACGATGGCGGTAAAGAAGATATTTCGCACGCCCACTTTGTCTGCCAGCCAGCCGCTGGCAGGCAGCATCACCGCAACCGTCAGCACGTAGGCGACAATCACCATATGCATATGCAGCGGGCTCTCCCCCAGGCTTTTCGCCATCGAGGGGAGGGCGGTGTTGACGATGGTCGTATCCAGCGACTGCATAAAGAAGCCGAAGGCGACTATCCACAATTGCCAGCGAACGTTGCTGGGAAGCTCAGTCATTTACCCGTTTACCGTTTCTCTGTTTTTACGCGAAAAGCGCAGCCGCAGGCGGTCGAAGAACAGATAGACCACCGGCGTGGTATACAGCGTCAGCAGTTGGCTCATCACCAGGCCGCCGACGATGGTGATCCCCAGCGGCTGGCGCAGCTCTGAGCCGTCGCCGCCCGAGATAACCAGCGGCAGTGCGCCAAACAGCGCCGCCAGGGTGGTCATCATGATCGGACGAAAACGCAGTAGACAGGCCTGGAAGATCGCCTCTTCCGGCGAGAGGTTGCCGTTGCGCTGGGCATCCAGCGCGAAGTCCACCATCATGATGGCGTTTTTCTTCACGATGCCGATCAGCAGCATGATCCCGATGAGCGCGATAAGGCTGAACGGCGCGCCGAACAGCTCCAGCGCCAGCAGCGCCCCCACGCCCGCCGACGGCAGCGTCGAGAGGATGGTCAGCGGGTGCACGTAGCTTTCATACAGCACGCCCAGCACAATATAGACCGTGGCAATGGCCGCCAGGATCAAAATCACCTGTGAGTTCATCGTCTCCTGGAACACCTGCGCGGTCCCAGCAAAGCTGCCGCGCACGGTGGACGGTACGCCGAGCTGCGTCATCGCGCGGTTGATCGCGTCGCTGGCCTCGGAAAGCGATGAACCGGCGGGCAGGTTAAAGGAGATGGTCGACGCCGCCGACAGCCCCTGATGGTTCACCGACAGCGGCGCGTTGGCTGGTCGCCAGCTGGCAAAGTACGAGAGCGGTATCGCCTTGCCGTCGCTGTTAATCACAAACATTTTATCCAGCGCGCTGATGTCCTGGGTGTAGCGCGGGTCGACCTCCATCACCACCTTATACTGGTTCATCGGCTGATAGATGGTGGAGATCTCCCGCTGACCGAAGGCGTTGTTCAGCAGGCTGTTGGCGGCTTCAACGTTGATGCCCAGCCGCGACATGGTTTCGCGGTCGTAGGTGAGCGCCATCTCCGCGCCGTTGTCCTGCTGATCGGAGTTCACGTCCGCCAGCTCCGGCAGGGCGGCCAGCGCCTTACGGATCTTCGGCTCCCACTCGCGCAGGGCGGCTAAATCATCCGAGAGCAACGTGTACTGGTAGCTGGCGTTCGCCTGCCGCCCGCCGACGCGGATATCCTGAACGGCCATCAAAAACAGGTTTGCGCCCGGCTCTTTGGCGAGCTTCACACGCAGGCGGTCAATCACCTGCTGGGCGGTTTCGTTGCGCTCGCCGCGCGGCTTAAGGGTAATGAACATCATCCCGCTGTTAACGCGCGAGCCGCCGGTAAAGCCAGTGACGTTGTCTACAGCCGGATCCTCACGAATGATCTTCATAAAGTCCTGCAGCTTGCCGCGCATTGCCTGGAAGGAAATGCTCTGGTCCGCCTGAATGCCGCCCATCAGCACGCCGGTGTCCTGCTCCGGGAAAAAGGTTTTCGGGATGGTGATGTACATCCAGACGTTGAGCCCAATAGTGGCGATCAGCACCAGGCCGACCAGCCGCGTATGGTTCAGCACCCACTTCAGCGATTTGCCGTAGCCTTCCTGCATCGCCATCAGAAAACGACCAAAGCCTTTGCGGCGCGGCTGCGAGTGAGGCTTGCTGCGCTTGAGCATCCAGCCGCACATCATCGGCGTCAGCGTCAGGGAAATCACCAGCGAAATCCCGATGGCGACCGAGAGCGTGACGGCAAACTCCCGCAGCAGCCTGCCCGGCAGCCCGCCCATCAGCAGCAGTGGCAGGAATACCGTCACCAGCGACAGGCTCATGGAAAGTACCGTAAAGCCCACCTCGCGCGTGCCCTGCAGCGCGGCCTGCAGCGGTTTCACGCCCGCTTCAAGGTGGCGGGAAATGTTCTCCAGCACCACGATGGCGTCATCCACTACGAAGCCCGTCGCAATCGTCAGGGCCATCAGCGACAGGTTGTTAAGGCTAAAGCCGCACAGGTACATGGCGGCAAAGGTCCCAATCAGCGACACCGGCACGGCCACCGCCGGGATCAGCGTCGCGCGGCCGGAGCGCAGGAACAGGAACACCACCAGGATCACCAGCGCGACGGAGATAATCAGCGTTTGCTCCACCTCTTCAAGCGAGGCGCGGATGGTCGGGGAGCGATCCTGGGCAATCTGCAGATCGATTGCTGCCGGGATGGTCTCCTGCAGCTCCGGGAGACGGGCGCGAATGCTGTTCACCGTCTCAATAATGTTCGCCTCCGGCAGCTTGCGGATCATCAGCAGGATGGCCGGTTTAGCGTTGGTCATCCCGGCGTTGCGCACGTCCTGCACCGAGTCGGTGACGCTGGCGACGTCGCTCAGGCGTACCGCCGCGCCGTTGTTGTAGTGAATAATCAGCGGCTGGTATTCCGCGGCGGTTTTTAGCTCGTCGTTAGTGTGGATCTGCCAGCGGTGGCTGCCGTCCTCAATCGCCCCCTGCGGTTTACGCACGTTGGCGCTGCTGATGGCGGAGCGCACGTCGTCCAGCGACACGCCCTGATTGAACAGCGCCTGCGGGTTCAGGCCCACGCGCACGGCGGGCAGAGAACTGCCGCCAACGCTCACGTCACCCACGCCGTTGATTTGTGAGATCGTCTGCGCCAGCTGGGTCGACGCAAAGTCGTAGAGTTGCCCCTGAGAATAGGTGTCCGAGGTCAGCGTCAGGATCATGATTGGCGCGTCGGACGGATTGGCCTTGCGGTAGGTAGGACGGCTCGGCATCCCGCTCGGCAGAAGGCTTTGCGCGGCGTTGATGGCCGCCTGCACGTCACGGGCGGCACCGTTAATATCCCGGTCGAAGCTGAATTCCAGAATGATGCGCGTGCTGCCCAGCGAGCTGCTGGAGGTCATCTCGTTGACCCCCGCAATCCGCCCAAGAGAACGCTCCAGCGGCGTGGCAACGGACGAGGCCATGGTCTCCGGTGACGCACCCGGCAGCGAGGCGCTGACCATGATCACCGGGAAATCCACCTGCGGCAGGGGGGCAACTGGCAGCAGCCGGAAGCCCAGCACGCCGCACAGGGTAATGGCGACGGAGAGTAAAATCGTCGCCACCGGACGGTAAATGAAGAGGGCGAAAAACTTCACTTACGCCTCCTCTTCACGTTTCGGGAAACGGCTTTTGGTCCACAGCGCCAGGCGGTCAAACAGCAGATAGATCACCGGCGTGGTGAAGAGCGTCAGCACCTGACTCACCAGCAGGCCCCCGACCATACCGATACCCAGCGGGCGGCGCAGCTCCGCGCCGACGCCGGTGCTGAGCATCAGCGGCAGCGCCCCCAATAGGGCGGCCAGCGTGGTCATCAGGATCGGGCGGAAACGCAGCAGGCAGGCCTGGAAGATGGCATCGCGCGGCGACATGCCCTGCTCGCGCTCGGCGGCCAGCGCAAAGTCGATCATCATGATGGCGTTTTTCTTCACGATCCCGATAAGCAGGATGATGCCGATGATGGCAATAACGTCCAGCTCGCTGCCCGCCAGCATCAATGCCAGCAGCGCCCCCACGCCTGCCGTTGGCAGGGTAGAGAGGATGGTGATCGGGTGGATAAAACTTTCGTACAGCACGCCAAGTACGATGTACATCGCCACGACCGCCGCGACGATCAGCCAGACGGTGTTGCCCAGCGCGGCCTGGAACGCCAGCGTGCTGCCCTGGAACTGGGTCTGAATGTCGGACGGGAAGCTAAGCGCTTTTTCAGCAGCCTGGATGGCTTCCACCGCCTCGCCCAGCGAGTAACCGTCCGGCACGTTGAAGGAAATGGTGGTGGACGGGAACTGATCCAGGTGGTTAATCGACAGCGGGGTATAGCGCTCCTCCACCGTGGCGATGGCGCTCAGCGGCACAATGCCGCCGTCTTTGCTGGTCAGGCGCACCGAGTCCAGCGCGGCCAGGCCGGGGGTGTTCTCGGTGTTGTGTTCCAGCACCACGCGGTACTGGTTCGCCTGGGTGTAGATGGTGGAGATCAGGCGCTGCCCGAAGGCGTTGTACAGGGCGTTGTCCACATCAGACATGGTGATGCCCAGACGGCTGGCGGTGTCGCGGTTAACGTTCACGTACGCCGCCAGCCCCTTGTCCTGCCAGTCGCTGCTGACGTCGGCGAGCTGCGGCAGGGTGTTAAGTTTTTCAACCAGCTGCGGCACCCAGGTGCTGAGGGCATCAAGCGACGTAGCCTGGAGCGTGAACTGATACTGCGTGCGGCTGACCTGGGTATCAATGGTCAAATCCTGAATCGGCTGCAGGTAAAGCTCAACGCCCGGCACGCGGGCCACGGCGCTTTGCAGGCGCTCGATGACGGCGTTCACGCGGTCGTCGCGCTCATCCAGCGGCTTGAGGTTGATCTGCAGACGCGCGCTGTTGAGCGACGGATTGGTGCCATCCACCCCCACGTAGGACGTCAGGCTCTCCACCGCCGGGTCTTTCATGATGATTTCAGACACCTGCTGCTGGCGCTGCGCCATGTTCGCGAAGGAGACCGACTGCGGAGCCTGAAGCGTGCCCTGAATAATGCCGTTATCCTGGATGGGGAAGAAACCTTTCGGAATAAAAATCCACAGCATTAAGCTGAGCGCCAGCGTGCCCAGCGCCACGCCAAGTGTTGCCCACGGATGGTTCAGCACTTTCGCCAGCACGCGACCGTAGGCGGCAATAATTTGCTCGAACATCCGCTCGGAGGCGCGGGAGAAGCGGTTTTGCTTGCGCAGGGATTCGTGGCTCAGCATGCGGGCACACATCATCGGCGTCAGGGTCAGCGACACCACGGCAGAGATCAGAATGGCGACCGCCAGCGTCACGGCAAACTCGCGGAACAGCCGCCCGACGATGTCGCCCATAAACAGTAGTGGGATCAGCACCGCAATCAGCGAGAAGGTCAGCGAGATAATGGTAAAGCCGATTTCCCCTGCGCCCTTCAGCGCGGCGGCCAGCGGCTTTTCACCTTTCTCGATATAGCGCGAGATGTTCTCGATAACGACGATGGCGTCATCCACCACGAACCCGGTAGCGATGGTGAGCGCCATCAGCGTCAGGTTGTTAATCGAAAAGTCGAGGAACACCATCACCGCAAAGGTCCCGACCAGCGAGAGCGGCACGGCGACGGCGGGGATAATGGTTGCCGGAACGTTGCGCAGGAACAGATAGATGATCATCACCACCAGCGCAATCGCCAGCATCAGCTCGAACTGGGTGTCGGTGACCGACGCACGAATGTTGGTGGTGCGGTCGGAAAGGACTTTTACGCTGACCGATTTCGGCAGGCTTTCAATCAGCTGCGGCAGCATGGTGCGGATGCTGTCGGCGGTTTCGATGATGTTGGCGCCCGGCTGGCGCTGCACGTTCATCACGATCGCCTGCTGCTTGTTCGCCCACGCGCCGAGCCAGCTGTTTTCCGCGCCTTGTTCCACGGTGGCGACGTCGCCCAGGCGGATCGGCGCGCCGTTCTGGTAGGCCACAATCAGCTGACGGTATTCGTCGGCGGACTGCATCTGGTCGTTTGCCGAGAGGGTGACCGCACGGGTCGGGCCGTCCAGCGAGCCTTTCGCCGAGTTGACGTTGGCACTGCTGATGGCGGTGCGGATGGTTTCGCTGGTCAGCCCCAGCGCGGCAATCGCCTGTGCGTTAAGCTTCACGCGCACGGCCGGGCGCTGGCCGCCCGCCAGCGTGACGAGGCCGACGCCGGAGACCTGAGAAATCTTCTGCGCCACGCGAGTTTCGACCATGTCTTCGACTTGGGTCATCGGCATGGCGGAGGAGGTGACGGCCAGCGTCATGATCGGCGGATCCGCCGGGTTCACCTTGCTGTAGACCGGCGGGTTAGGCAGGTCCGACGGCAGCAGGTTGGTGGCGGCGTTGATGGCGGCCTGCACTTCCTGCTCGGCGACGTCCAGTGAAAGCGTTAGCTGGAACTGCAGCGTCACGACGGATGCCCCGCCGGAACTCTGGGAGGACATCTGTTTTAACCCGGACATCTGGCCAAACTGGCGCTCCAGCGGGGCGGTGATGGCGGAGGTCACGACATCCGGGCTGGCGCCGGGATAGAGAGTGACAACCTGAATCGTTGGATAATCTACCTCCGGCAGCGCCGACACGGGCAGGAAGCGGTAGCCAATAATCCCGGCCAGCAGGATCGCCACCATCAACAGCGTGGTGGCGACAGGGCGGAGGATAAACAGGCGTGACGGCCCACCTGTAGAGCTCGGGGGCATAACCTGCATCAGGAGGTCGCTCCCTGTTTCGCAGGTTCAACCACCTCAACTTTCGCGCCTTCGGTGAGACGGTCGATGCCGTCGGTGACCACGCGGTCGCCGGCGGAGAGCCCGGCGCTGATGACCACCGTCTGGCTGTCCTGAATCCCGGTTTTCACCAGATGCTTGCTCACTTTATTGTCGCTGTTCAGCACCCAGACAAAGCTTCCTTCGTTACCCATCTGCAGCGCTGCGGTGGGGATCACTACCGCGTTCTCTTCGGTAGCGACCAGCATTCGCGCGTTGACGAACTGGTTCGGGAAGAGGGCATCGTCCTGGTTGTTAAAGCGCGCCTTCAGCTTGATGGTGCCGGTGGTGGTATCGATCTGGTTGTCCAGACTGAGCAGGGAACCCTCGCTCAGCTTCTGCTTGTTGGTGCGATCCCAGGCTTCCACCACCAGGCCTTTACCGGCTTTTTGCGCCTGCATGACGGTTGCGATATCGCTTTCCGGCAGGGTAAAGACTAAATCAATCGGGTGGGTCTGGGTGATCACCACGATGCCCGTGGTGTCGCCGCTGGAGATCTGGTTACCGATATCGACCTGCTTCAGGCCCACGCGTCCGTCAATCGGCGCGGTGATGCGGCTCCAGTCCAGCTGCAGCTGCGCGCTGGCGACGGCGGCCTCGTCGGCTTTGATGGTGCCCTGCGTTTCGCTGACCAGCGACTGCTGGGTGTCCAGCTCCTGACGAGAAACGAGATTGGTTTTCACCAGCTGCTGGTAGCGCGCCAGATCGCGACGGGCGTTGGCGAGGGTGGCTTTGTCTTTCGCGAGCTGCCCCTGCGCCTGAGCGAGGGCGACTTTAAACTGGCTCGGGTCGATTTCCGCCAGCAGATCGCCCGCTTTGACCTGCTGACCTTCCTGGAAGTGGATTGCGATGAGCTGACCGTCAACGCGGCTACGCACCGTGGCGGTGTTGGCGGCGGTAATGGTTCCGAGTCCTGTCAGATAACGCGGAACGGCTTTGCTCACCGCCGTCGCCGCCTGAACCGGTGCCAGCGCGCCGCCGCGCATGCCGTGACGGCCGCCGCCAGCCGGGCGCTGGGCCTGACTGCTGGCGCCAGCGGGAGCGGCGGAGTTTGCAGATTGACTGTGCCAGTACCAGGCGGCGGCAAGGACCACCACAATGATGCCAGCGGCGATTGCCCAGCGGGATTTGTTACTGCCTTTCATCGTTATACGTTCTCATCCTGAATACTTCGGGGAATGATACTAGTTTAGTCAGCTAACACAGCGGAAAAATGGAGGAAATATGGAAGACTGTCAGGAATGGTCTGAGTGTGGCGATCGTTTTAGCCGGGTAAGGCGAAGCCGCCACCCGGCACAACCGCACTAGCTAAACATCACCTGCGCCCAGCGCGCCAGACCGGCGGTAACGGAGCCAAAGTCATCCCCACCGGCAATCGGAATGCCCGGCAGCTGTTCCGCCAGCGCTTTCTTGATCAGCGGTGAACGGGCGCTACCGCCGGTCAGGTAGATCACATCCGGCTTCTCTTTGCCGTTCTCCAGCGCAAGCTGGACTTGCTCCAGAATGCGCTGCAGCGGCTGAGCAAGCGCCGTCTCCAGCCCCTCCTGTGAAATCGCCGTGGCCAGCTCCTCGCTGATAAACGGCAAGGAGACCGCCTGTTCAGGACGGTCGGAAAGGGCGATTTTGCACTCCTCCGCAGTTCGCACCACGCGGTAGCTAAGGCGCTGACGCCAGACTTTATAGAGCAGGGCGACCTTCTCGGCATCCTGCGCGTCGCGCACCAGATCGTTGAGGAAGCGCCCGTTCGCGGTGCTGTAAAAATCACTCTGCGCCGGAACGTCGTTGATGGCAATCGCGTTCCACCACGGCAGGATCGGCAGGGCAATGCCTTTTTCAGTTTGCCCGCCCATGCCCAGCAGCGGCATCAGGCTCTTGAAGGCCAGGGCGATATCCAGATCGTTACCGCCTACGCGGCAGCCGCTGTGCCCGAGCAGGCTGTTTTCGCGGTCACGACGGTGATGCCACTGCGGTCCCATTAGCAGAAGCGAGCAGTCCGTTGTACCGCCCCCGATGTCGACGACCAGCACGCGCTTCTCTTCCGTCAGCGTGGCTTCAAAATCCAGCCCCGCCGCAACCGGCTCGTACTGAAACACCACGTCGTGGAATCCCGCCCGGTGCGCCGCACGTTCAAGGATCCCCTGCGCCTGCTGGTTGGCTTCGTCACCGCCCAGCCCCTGGAAGTTGATCGGGCGGCCAATCACCGCCTGGGTGATAGTATCCGGCACCTGCGACTGCGCCTGATTGCGGATATGCAGCATCATGGCGCACACCAGATCTTCAAACATCGCCACCTGCTGCGGCTTCAGGCCGCTCGCGCCGAGGAAGGACTTTGGCGATTTAACGAAGTAGACCTCTTCCGGGTCTTCAATGTAATGCCCGAGCGAGGAGAGGCCAAACTGCACGCTGGAAGGGGTAACGTCGATGTCTTCCTCGCGGTTAAAGCTGACCGCCCGACGCAGCAGCGCCTGGGTCTCCGCCGCGGTAGCCGGAACCTGATGGTGGCGGAACAGCCACTCGCTCACCGCTTCGCGCGTTGGCGCGCAGAGCATTGACGGCAGCAGCGTGCTCTCTTTTTCCATTTTCAGAAGCTGCGGTTGGCCGTTTTGCATGATCGCAACCGAGCAGTTTGCCGTACCGTAGTCAAAACCAATAAACACGATTAATCCCCATGCCGGTGAGAAGGGGCGAGACTTTAACGAAATGTCTGCATCGCGACAACAGGAATATGAAAGCAAGGCGAAACAAGGTCTTTCCGTTTATGCTGATAAAAATAAAAAAGGAGCAGCGATGTATACCCTGACGTGGCAACCCCCTTACGACTGGCAGTGGATGTTTGGCTTTCTCGGCGCTCGTGCGGTGACGGGCATTGAAACCGTCACGAGAGACTACTACGAGCGCAGCTTTGCCTGCGACGGCCATCAGGGGATATTTCGCGTGACGCCGGATATCGCTACCCATACGCTGATTGTGACGCTCAGCCCGGGGTTGGTTCCGGTTGCGCAGACGTGTCTTGAACGCATCGCGCGCCTGTTCGATCTCGCCTGTAACCCGCAGCACATCGCGGATACGCTGGGGGATCTCGGCGCTGCCCGCCCCGGCTTGCGTCTGCCGGGGGCGATGGATGCGTACGAGCAGGGCGTCCGGGCCATTCTCGGGCAGTTGGTCAGCGTGGCGATGGCGGCGAAACTGGCTTCCCGCGTTGTCGCCCTGTGCGGTGAGCCGGTGAAGGATGCACCGGGTTATGTCTGCTTTCCCTCCCCGCAAGCGCTGGCCGCTGCCGATCCGCTGGCGCTCAAGGCGCTCGGGATGCCGGTAAAACGCGCGGAGGCGCTGATTCATCTGGCGCAGTCGGTTGTTGACGGGACGTTTCCGTTGACGCCGCCTGAGGACGTTGAGGCGGGCATGAAGGCGCTACAGCAGCGGCCGGGCATCGGACGCTGGACGGCAAATTACCTGGCCCTGAGAGGCTGGCAGGCGAAAGATGTGTTCCTGCCGGATGATTATCTGATTAAGCAACGTTTCGCCGGGATGACTCCCGCGCAGATCCGTCGTTACGCCGAGCGCTGGCAGCCGTGGCGCTCCTACGCGCTGCTGCACATCTGGTATACCGACGGCTGGACGCCGTCAGTTGATGGCGAAATAACTGGTGTTGAGCAGTAGATCCAGCGGCTGCGGCTCGGCGATGGTGTCGCCATAGATAAAATCAATGCCGATGCCAGAAAGCGTATCCATCATGATGGGCTGGTTGCAGGGGCCCGCGATGGTTTTCATCCCCAGACGCTGGGCGTGGCCCTGAACGATGGTCACCATCATCTCATCCATCAGATTACCATACACGTTGCTCACCACCTCGGCGTCGAGCATCAGATAATCGGCCATGTTCTGGCTCAGGTGGCTGAAGACGTTCATGTCGCGCCCTATCTGGCTGAAGATCACCCGGCATCCCGCCTGGCGAAGCTTTTGCAGCCCTCGCTGCAGATTCTCATCCGGATTACACACCACGTCGCTCGCGATAACCAGATGCAGCAGACGGCCCGGCATGGGGCTGTTATCGAGCAGGTCGAGGAGTTCATCAACCAGCGTTACGCTGGCTAAACCGGCGGCAGAAAGCGGCAGTGCTACCCCCATCCCTTTACGGGCGACCTGTGCGGCAGAGGTGCGGAAAAACTCACCAAAGATACGTCTGTCGAGGGCGTGCAGCAGTTCGGGCTCCGCCAGACCAGAACGGAAGGCGTGCTCCTCCTGGACTTCACCCTGGCTGGTCCACAGGCGTAGCGAAATCAGCCAGAAGTTACAGCTTTCCGGTATGCGCGGGGAGGCGACGCTGCGGGCTATCATCATCAGATGATTGTCTTTGATCATATGCCACTGTTCGTCCAGCGACATCATGCTGCGCGCGCTCCGATCCCGCTCCTGCTGCGGTTCGTACACCGTCACGATGCCGCGGCCGCTGTTTTTCGAGGCATAACAGGCAATATCCGCCTGCGACATCACTTCTGACGCCTGGTTATTATGCTCATCAATCAGCGTGATCCCTGCGCTGGCGCCAATCCGGTGCAGGCGACCTTCCCACATAAAGTGATAGTCATTGATGGAATGGATCAAACGCCCGGTGATATAGCGCGCGCTCTCAATATTGCAGTCCGGCAGCAGCAGCCCAAACTCGTCGCCGCCCAGGCGCGCCAGCACGTCGCTGGAGCGAAGCATGGTTAACATCATGGAAGAGAGTTCCCGCAGCAGGGCATCTCCCGCCGCATGGCCTGCGCTATCATTGACGGCTTTGAAGCGGTCCAGATCGATAAAGACCAGCGCATGACGCTGACGCGTCTCGCGAACGGTTTGCAGAAGCCGTTTGAGATGCTTTTCGAAGCTGACCCGATTTGCCAGGTGGGTAAGGGCATCGTGCGACGCGCTGTAGCTTAGCTGACGCAGCATTTTGCGCGACTCGGTGACGTCCTGAATAACGATCACCGAGCCAATACTGTGCCCATCAAGGGTACTGAGTGGCGTAATGCTGTAGTGGATATCAAACGATCCGCCGGTGCGGCAGTTCAGCACTACATCCTGGTCGATATCGGAGCGTGACATATCGCCGCTGTGAATATTCTCCATCAGCGGGCCCCGTTCCCCAAAGGTGATGTGTAACACCTTCAGGATCGGCTGGCCGATGGCCTCGGTCTGCAGCCAGCCGCTCATCTTCTCGGCGACCGGGTTCATAAAGGTGACGTTCATGTCGATATCGGTACAGAGCACCGCTTCGCCGATGGAGTCGAGCGTGATGTGCAGGCGCTCTTTTTCCTGAAACAGCGCTTCGTTAAGCTCCTTCACCTCGGTCATGTCCATATTGATGCCGAGCAAACGTTCGACTTCACCCTCTTTATTCAGCACCCGGTTTGCCAGGGATCGTATATGGCGCACGCCTTCCTTCACGCGGATACGGAATTCAAGCTTAAACGGCAGACGCGAAACCAGTGAATCCCGCAGTACCTGCTCCGCATGGGCGCGATCTTCAGGCAATATTCTTTCGTGCCAGAGCTGCCAGGTGGGCTTGATGTGCGGCGGAATTTCATACAACTCAAACATCCGCTTATCCCAGCTGATGATGTCTGGCTCCAGATCCCACTCCCAGATGCCGATGCCGCCCGCTTCGTTGGCCAGCGTAATGCGCTCCATCAGGCGCTTATTGACCCACTCGGTCTGCTTCAGATCGTTAATGTCTTCAATCTGGGCGATGAAATAGAGCGGCGAGCCATCGGCATGGCGCACGACGGAGACGGCCAGAAGCGCCCAGACGACCTCTCCGTTGCGCGTGTAATAGCGCTTTTCAAGGGTGTAGGTGTTGATCTCGCCGTTGACCAGCTGCTCCAGCTGTTCCAGGTCGGTATGCAAATCTTCCGGCCAGGTGAGCTGCTGGAAGGTGAGCGACTGTAGCTCGGTCTGGCTGTAACCGAGGAAATTGCACAGCGCCTTGTTGGCCTGAAGCCACTGGCCCTCCATGCTGACTAACGCCATACCGATGGCGGAATACTCCATTGCATTACGAAAGCGCTCTTCGCTCTCGGTGATGTGTTTGCGTTCGGCACGGAAGGCATACATCACCATGGTCATCACGTTAGCGGGGAGGAGGAGCATCAGGAACGGCAGCCACGGCGCGTTCATCATCGGCCCGGCATGTTGGGTGGTCAGCGCCGAAGGGTTATGGGCAATCATCAGTGAAACGACCATCACGGTAACCAGAAACACCATGAACGCTTCCATCCGCGGCAAGCGCACGGCGCTCCACATCAGCAGGACAATCACGCAGGTAAAGGGCCACGGCAGCCAGGTGATGGATGCCCAACTGAGGGCCAGCGTTACGGCCATGGTAACCAGGGTTTCCAGCAGCAATCTCGGGTCACGGTGGCGGAGCAGGTAATGGGATTTAAACAGCAGCCCCAGCGGCACCAGCGCCAGCGCGCCAATGGATTCAGATAGCACCCAGACGATGAAATTACGCAGCGGCTCAGGGCCGGGGATCAGAAGCGTCATCAGAATACCGCCCACCAGCGGTGGCACCACCGCGCTGCCTATTGCCAGGCGGATCCAGTCGTTTAAATTTTGCAGCGGGTTGTACCACGGAAGCAGCTTGCGCAGTAATACGGCACCGATGATGGCCTCAATAACGTTTATTGCGGTGTAGGTGGGGTTTATCGACGCCCAGGAGAACACCATCCACGAGGCCAGAATATTGCCAAATGAACAGGCCAGGGCTATCCCGGGCCACATTTTTCCTGCATGGCGGTAAAACGCCACCAT
Organism: Enterobacter cloacae complex sp. P13B; assembly: GCF_014895915.1. Lineage (NCBI taxonomy): Bacteria > Pseudomonadati > Pseudomonadota > Gammaproteobacteria > Enterobacterales > Enterobacteriaceae > Enterobacter > Enterobacter cloacae complex sp. P13B. The sequence continues at coordinate 33,451 of NZ_JADBQN010000004.1, read as the reverse complement.
CATAATGGCGGTAGGAAACCAGAGTGGCGCCAGCAGGGTACCGAAGCGGGTAAGCTCCAGCGAAAATAAGGTAAAGATAAAGGTGACCAGGCCCAGACAGACAAGTCGTAATAAAGGATGTGGGGTGGTAACCAAAACCCGCTGGTATTGTTTATTCATTACCGCTTTATCCAGAGACGCCATGCCGTCAGGAGAGAAGTGCGCACGAGTGAATTTGATAATTTGGTTTATGCTAGTACAAACAATTTACAATTCATATGGCGACTGCTCATAATTTGACATCATAGACTTATTAAATAGTTACTCGCTAAAAAATTCCTGTTAAACGCTGAAAAAACGGTCATTAAAATTTCTCTCAGGGATCAATGCGCCACTTTTCAGCCTGTCTCGCAGAACCTGCGCATTCGACTGGTATCACGCCCGCGAAATCCCTATAATTGCCGCGTTTGACGCTCCGGCGTCGTCCTTCCTTAACATCCAGGTTATTCAGGTCGCTAAATTTATGACTGATAAGTCTCATCAGTGCGTCATTATAGGCATCGCCGGCGCATCGGCTTCAGGTAAAAGTCTAATTGCCAGTACGCTTTATCGCGAACTGCGTGAACAGGTAGGTGATGAGCATATCGGCGTCATTCCCGAAGACAGCTACTACAAAGATCAATCCCATCTGTCGATGGAAGAACGTGTAAAAACCAACTACGACCACCCGAATGCGATGGATCACAGTTTACTGTTCCAGCATTTAGAAGCGCTTAAGAGCGGCCAGGCGATCGAACTGCCCGTTTACAGTTACGTAGAACACACCCGTACCCAGGAAACGATCCGCATCGAGCCGAAGAAGGTCATTATCCTTGAAGGCATCCTGCTCCTGACCGATGCCCGCCTGCGTGAATCCATGAACTTCTCCATCTTCGTCGATACCCCGCTGGATATCTGCCTGATGCGCCGCATCAAGCGTGACGTTAACGAGCGCGGCCGTTCGATGGACTCCGTCATGGCGCAATACCAGAAAACGGTCCGTCCGATGTTCCTGCAGTTTATTGAACCATCCAAACAATACGCCGATATCATCGTGCCTCGCGGGGGCAAAAACCGCATTGCTATTGATATCTTAAAAGCGAAAATCAGCCAGTTTTTTGAATAAGCCGCGCGAATTGTGTACCGTTCAGAGATAACCTGGTTTTACCCTGAGCGTTCAACGGCTCAGGGTACGATGCATGAAAGGAGAAAGTACCATGCGTCTTTGCGATCGTGATATTGAAGCCTGGCTGGATGAAGGCCGCTTGTCTATTACCCCACGTCCCCCCGTGGAGCGTATCAATGGGGTGACCGTTGATGTACGGTTGGGGAATAAATTCCGCACCTTTAGCGGTCATACCGCGCCGTTCATCGACCTCAGCGGGCCGAAGGATGAAGTCAGCGCCGCGCTCGATCGCGTCATGAGTGATGAAATCATCATTGACGAAGGCGAAGCTTTTTATCTGCACCCGGGTGAACTGGCGCTGGCGGTGACGTATGAATCCGTGACCCTGCCTGCGGATCTCGTCGGCTGGCTTGATGGCCGTTCTTCTCTGGCCCGCCTGGGGTTGATGGTTCACGTGACCGCGCACCGTATTGACCCAGGCTGGTCCGGCCGTATCGTGCTGGAGTTCTTCAATGCCGGTAAACTGCCGCTGGCGCTGCGCCCCGGAATGATGATCGGTGCGTTAAGCTTTGAACCGCTGACAGGCCCGGCAGACAGGCCTTATAACCGCCGCCAGGACGCAAAATACCGCGACCAGCAGGGTGCGGTTGCCAGCCGTATTGATAAAGACTGATCGTTAAGTCCATTGAGGATGCCATGAGAAGAGTTCTGACAACGCTGATGATTTTGCTGGTAGTGCTGGTTGCTGGCCTTTCGGCGTTGGTTCTGCTGGTTAACCCGAATGATTTCCGCGCTTACATGGTGCGGCAGGTCGAGGCACGCAGTGGTTACCAACTGAAGCTTGACGGGCCGCTGCGCTGGCACGTCTGGCCGCAGCTCAGCATTCTCTCTGGCCGCATGTCGTTAACCGCGCCGGGCGCGGCACAGCCGCTGGTCTCTGCGGACAACATGCGTCTCGATGTGGCGCTGATCCCCCTCATCTCCCATCAGCTGCAGGTTAATCAAGTGATGCTGAAGGGCGCGGTCATTCAGCTTACCCCGCAGACCGAAGCCGTGCGCGACGCGAATGCGCCAGTTGCGCCGCGCGAGAATACCTTACCGGATGAACCGTCCGATACGGGCTGGTCCTTTGATATAGGCAAACTGAAAGTGGCCGATAGCGTGCTGGTGTTCCAGCATGAGGATCAGGAGCAGGTCACCGTTCGCAACATCAACCTGCAGATGGAACAGGATGAACACCATCTTGCGTCGCTGGAATTTAGCGGACGGGTAAACCGCGACCAGCGCGATCTGTCCCTCTCGTTGAATGCAAACGTGAATGCGTCGGACTACCCGCATCAGCTGACGGCCGACATCCAGCAGCTTAGCTGGCAGCTGACGGGAGCGGATCTCCCGACCCAGGGGATCGCCGGGCAGGGGACGCTGCAGGCCGTATGGCGCGAAGAGCAAAAACAGCTGGCGCTGGATAACCTTAACCTGCAGGCCAACGACAGCAGCCTGAAAGGGCAGGCGAGCGTCACGCTCGACGATAAGCCGAAGTGGGTGCTGAACCTGCAGTTTGACAAGCTCAACCTGGAGAACATCCTGCCACCGGTGCCGGCAAGCGCAACGGACAGCGATGCCGTGCAGACGGGGCAAAGCCAGTCACCGGTGTCGCGTCCGGTTATCTCGTCCAACCTTGAACAGCCTGACTATAACGTGCTGCGCGGCTTCACGGCGGATATTCTGCTGAAAGCCAACAGCGTGCGCTGGCGCGGTATTGATTTTACCGACGTGAGCGGCCAGATGTTCAACCACAACGGGTTGCTGGTAATTTCAGAACTGAGCGGCAAAATGGGGGCGGGTCACCTGTCACTTCCGGGTACGCTGGACGTGCGTAAGGACGTTGCCAGCGCTGAATTCCAGCCGCGTCTCGACAACGTGGAGATAGGCAGCATCCTCAAAGCCTTTAACTATCCGATATCCCTGACGGGTCAGCTGACGCTGGCGGGCGATTTCTCAGGCACCAAAATTGATGCCAACGCCTTCCGCCGTGAGTGGCAGGGCGAGGCGCATGTTGACCTGAAAGATTCGCGAATGGAAGGGCTCAACTTCCAGCAGCTGGTTCAGCAGGCGGTGGAGCGCAGCAGCGATGTTAAAGCCCAGGAAAACTACGACAGCGCAACTCGCCTCGACAGCTTCACCACTGACCTGACGCTGGATAAAGGGGTGCTGACACTGGACGGAATGCAGGGAACTTCATCTATGCTGTCGTTAACCGGAGAAGGCTCGCTGGATCTCGTCAAAGAGACGGCGGACACGCGCTTTAACGTCCGGGTGCTTTCCGGCTGGCAGGGCGAAAGCAAGTTGATTGACTTCCTCAAAGAGACGCCGGTTCCGCTTAGCGTATACGGCAAATGGCAGGCGCTGAACTACAGCCTTCAGGTAGATCAGATCCTGCGTAAGCATCTGCAGGATGAAGCGAAGCGTCGGCTCAACAGCTGGGCGGATCGTAATAAAGATTCCCAGAACGGCAAGGATGTGAAGAAGCTGCTGGATAAGCTTTGACGGCGGTGCGGCCTGAAGCCCTCACCCAGACCCTCTCCCACGGGAGAGGGAGCAAACACAAAAACGGCAACGGGGTTGCCGTTTTGTTTTACCTAAACCTCAAAATCCAGCTCTTCCTCATCCCGCAGTGGAATAAGCTGCACTTTCTGCACGCGATGGTTTTCAATCTGCAGGGTTTTAAGCAGATAGTCGCCCACCTGAACCTCTTCTCCCGGCTGCGGGATGCGCTGCAAATACTCCATCAGCAGACCGGCAATGGTGTGGTATTCCCGTTTTTCATCCAGCGGTAGCGGCACGTACTGCACAAGGTCTTCCAGCGGCATGTGGCCGTTGGCCGTCCACGAGCCGTCAGCGTTTTTCTGAATGTCGTGGCGGGCATCAATCTCATCCACCTCGTTTGGCAGATTACCGGCGATGGTTTCCATTACGTCGCTGAGCGTGACCAGCCCTTCCACCGAACCAAATTCATCCACCACAAACGCGAAATGGGTGCGCGCGTTGCGGAACTGCTCCAGCGCGGAGAGCAGCGGAAGTGCTTCCGGGAAAACCAGCGGCTGGCGTACCAGCGCGCGGAGGTTGAGCGGCTCGCCGTGTAGCTGCTGCTGGAGCAGGTCAATCACGTGTACCACCCCCAGCAGCTCCTCTTCCTCTTCACCGCCGGTGACCACCACGCGGGTGTGCTGGTTTTTATCCAGCAGGGCGCGGATCTGCTCTTCCGGTGCCGTGAGGTCAATATGCTCAATGTCATGCCGGGAGGTCATGATGCTGCTGACCGTGCGCTGATTCAGGTTAAGCACCCGCTCGATCATCAGCCGCTCCTGCGGGTTAAAGATCTGCCCGTCGCTGTGATCGGCCAGCAGGGCAGAGGATTCGGCGTCCAGCTCGGCATCCTCTTTCCTGCCGCTCAACAGGCGCATCACGGTGTCGGCCGTGCGCTGGCGCAGGGTCTGATTCGCGGAGAGAAACCGGCGGCGGTTAAATATCGCCAGCTGGTTGAGCGCTTCAATCATGACGGAGAAGCCAATGGCGGCGTACAGGTAGCCTTTCGGAATGTGGAAGCCGAAACCGTCGGCGACCAGGCTGAAGCCAATCATCAGCAAGAAGCTGAGACAGAGGATCACGATTGTCGGGTGGCTGTTCACAAAGCGGGTCAGTGCTTTGCTTGCCATCACCATCAGCGTGATGGCGATAATTACCGCGGCCATCATGACGGCGAGATGGTCCACCATCCCGACGGCGGTAATCACCGAATCCAGGGAGAAGACCGCATCAAGCACCACAATTTGCGCCACCACCGGCCAGAATCTCGCCCCGCGTCGCTGGGTCGGGTTCTCGCTGTCCTTGCCTTCGAGCCGTTCGTTAAGCTCCACCGTGGCTTTGAACAGCAGGAACAGCCCGCCGAAGAGCATGATCAGGTCGCGCGCGCTAAAGCTCAGGCCGCGAACGGAGAACAGAGGCTGAGTGAGCGTGACCATCCAGGAGATAGAGGCCAGCAGCAGTAAACGCATCACCATCGCCAGCAGCAGACCCGTCACGCGCGCGCGGTCGCGCTGGGAAGGGGGCAGTTTTTCAGCGAGGATGGCGATAAACACCAGATTATCAATACCGAGCACTAATTCGATGACGACCAACGTCACCAGCCCGGCCCAGATTGATGGATCGGCAATCCATTCCATAGTAATAGCAATACCTTCTGTTATATGACGAATGTCACACTTCGATCATGGATAAAGCTGGGGGAAAATGCAATGTCGGGCTGAGATTTCTCTTAATACGATGCGTAAAAAAGAGAGCAGTCTCAGGTGAGTGTAAATAAGCAAAATACGTATATTTTATTATTCTGAGTGCTTTTTAGGATATATCGCAGATAATGGTTTTTACTCTCTTTTTGTCAATATAAAGAAAATCCTAAAAGGTCAAAACTTTGCTCTTAATATTAATCTTAAAAACAGATATTAGGACAGTTGTCTCCTTGCCTGCTATTAGGTTAGCTGCAACAATTCTCCCAGCATCAAATGTTAAATCTTGTTGTTGCTATTATTGTTTTGGTCTTCGGAATGGTCATTCATTATCCGTTGTGTATTTCAAGCGGCTGATATATTTCCAGAAGACCTTACTCAAGAGGGTGTCTATCCATAACACATTGTTTAGTCAGTGGATTGGTAACTGAAAGCCAAGGGCGGTAGCGTGCCTGAAAGCGTGTAAATCAGCCTCGATTATTCTGTCAATAGCCAATGGATGAATAAGCTTTTTTTAGGACTGATGCCAGTTATATTTCTATTTGATTAACTGCATGCTGAAACCCAATACGTCTCAGGCTTATTTAAATTGCACAGGATAATTACTCTGCCAAAGTGATAAATAATCAATGATGAAATCCAAAATGAAATTGATGCCATTATTGGTGTCTGTGACCTTGATGAGTGGTTGCACGGTCTTTCCCGGCAGCAATATGTCAACAATGGGTAAGGATGTGATCAAGCAACAGGATGCCGATTTTGATCTCGACAAAATGGTGAATGTTTATCCACTTACGCCACGTCTGGTCGAACAATTACGTCCACGTCCGAATGTTGCCCAGCCGAATATGTCTCTGGACCAGGAAATTGCCTCCTATCAGTATCGCGTGGGGCCGGGCGACGTGATCAACGTGACCGTCTGGGACCACCCTGAACTGACCACGCCAGCGGGCCAGTACCGTAGCTCAAGCGACACCGGGAACTGGGTACAGTCAGATGGCACCATGTTCTATCCGTACATTGGTAAAGTACATGTCGCCGGGAAAACGCTTGCCGAGATCCGTAGTGATATTACCGGCCGCTTAGCGCAGTACATCGCCGACCCGCAGGTGGACGTTAATATCGCCGCATTCCGCTCGCAAAAAGCCTATATCTCCGGTCAGGTGAACAAATCCGGCCAGCAGGCCATCACCAACGTTCCGCTCACCGTTCTGGACGCCATTAACGCCGCGGGCGGCTTAACCGACGGCGCCGACTGGCGCAACGTGGTGCTGACCCACAACGGCAAAGAGCAGCGCATTTCGCTGCAGGCGCTGATGCAAAACGGCGACCTGACCCAGAACCGCCTGCTCTATCCAGGCGATATTCTCTACGTACCGCGCAACGACGATCTGAAAGTCTTCGTGATGGGTGAAGTGAAGAAACAGAGCACCCTCAAAATGGACTTCAGCGGCATGACCCTGACCGAAGCGCTGGGCAATGCTGAAGGTATCGATCTGACCACCTCTAACGCGACCGGTATCTTCGTCATCCGTCCGCTGAAAGGTGAAGGCAGTGCGAAGGGCAAGATTGCCAACATCTACCAGCTGGATATGTCCGATGCGACGTCTCTGGTGATGGCGACGGAGTTCCGTCTCCAGCCATACGATGTGGTTTACGTCACCACCGCGCCGGTTGCCCGCTGGAACCGTCTGATCAACCAGTTGCTGCCAACCATCAGTGGCGTTCGCTACATGACGGATACGGCGCGCGACATTCATACCTGGTAATCCGCGATGTTTAACAAAATTCTGGTGGTATGCGTGGGGAACATTTGCCGTTCCCCCACGGCTGAACGGCTGTTGAAACAGTACCAGCCCGAGTTAACGGTCGAGTCCGCAGGGCTGGGCGCGCTGGTGGGAAAAGGTGCCGACGAGCGCGCCACGAGCGTGGCCCGCGATCACAACCTCTCTCTTGACGGGCATATCGCCCGCCAGGTCACCGGCCGCATGTGCCGGGAGTATGACCTGATTCTGGCAATGGAAAAACGGCATATTCATGCGCTATGCGATATTGCTCCGGAGATGCGCGGCAAGGTGATGCTGTTTGGTCACTGGGACAACGAACGCGAAATCCCCGATCCGTATCGCAAGAGCCATGAAGCCTTCGAGGCGGTTTACACCTTACTTGACCAGTCTGCCCAACAGTGGGCGCAGGCACTGAAAGCTCAGCAGGGATAACAATGACAGAAAAAACAAGACCTTCTGCCGCCCCGACTTCGGGCAGTGATGAAATTGATATTGGTCGCCTGGTCGGCACGGTTATCGAGGCAAAGTGGTGGGTGCTTGGCATTACTGCCGTGTTTGCCGCAGCGGCCGTCGTGTATACGCTGTTCGCCACACCAATCTACAGCGCCGACGCGCTGGTGCAGATCGAGCAGAATACCGGCAACTCGCTGGTGCAGGATATCGGCTCCGCGCTGGCGAACAAACCGCCAGCATCCGACGCTGAAATTCAGCTGATCCAGTCGCGTCTGGTGCTGGGTAAAACGGTTCACGACCTCGGACTCGACATCTCCGTCACCAAAAATACGTTTCCGATCTTCGGTGCCGGCTGGGACCGTCTGATGGGGCGCAGCAATGACACCGTAAAGGTCACTGACTTTGTGCTGCCGAAAGGGGCGGGGGATCAAACCTTTACCCTGACGGTGCTGGGCCCGAAACAGTATCAGCTGACCAGCGATGCGGGCTTTAGCGCACGCGGCGAAGTGGGGCAGATGCTGAACAAAGACGGCGTTAGCATGATGGTTAGCGCGATCCACGCCCAGGAGGGCGGTGAATTCACCGTGACCAAATTCTCCACGCTGGGAATGATCAACAATCTGCAGAACAACCTGACCGTCACCGAAAACGGTAAGGACACCGGCGTGCTGAGCATGACCTTTACCGGTGAAGATAAGGATCAAATTCGCGACATCCTGAACAGCATTACCCGCAACTACCTTGAGCAGAACGTCGAGCGCAAGTCGGCGGAAGCGGCGAAAAGCCTGGCGTTCCTCGCTAAACAGCTCCCGGAAGTGCGTGCCCGTCTGGATGATGCCGAGAACAAGCTGAACGCCTACCGTCAGGATAAAGACTCCGTCGACCTGCCGCTGGAGGCGAAATCGGTTCTCGACTCGATGGTGAATATTGATGCGCAGCTCAACGAGCTGACCTTCAAAGAGGCAGAGATTTCCAAGCTTTACACCAAACGCCACCCGGCCTACCGCACGCTGCTGGAGAAGCGCCGCACTCTCGAAGAGGAGAAGGCGAAGCTGAACGACCGCGTGACCGCGATGCCGAAAACGCAGCAGGAGATCGTCCGCCTGACCCGCGACGTGGAATCCGGACAGCAGGTTTACATGCAGCTGCTGAACAAACAGCAGGAGCTGAAAATCACCGAGGCCAGCACCGTGGGTGACGTGCGCATCGTCGACCCGGCCATTACCCAGCCTGGCGTGCTGAAGCCGAAGAAAGCGCTGATTATTCTCGGCAGCATTATTCTTGGCCTGATGCTCTCTATCGTTGGCGTCCTGCTGCGCTCGCTGTTCAACCGCGGCATCGAAAGCCCGCAGGTGCTGGAAGAGAGTGGTATCAACGTCTATGCCAGCATTCCGCTGTCTGAGTGGCAAAAATCCCGTGACAGCGTCAAGACCATCAAGGGCGTTAAGCGTTACAAACAGAGCCAGCTGCTGGCCGTGGGTAACCCAACCGACCTGGCGATTGAAGCGATCCGCAGCCTGCGTACCAGTCTGCACTTCGCCATGATGCAGGCTAAAAACAACGTCCTGATGTTAACCGGCGTCAGCCCGTCAATCGGTAAGACCTTTGTCTGTGCCAACCTGGCGGCCGTGGTGAGCCAGACCAACAAGCGCGTGCTGCTGATCGACTGCGATATGCGTAAGGGTTATACCCACGAACTGCTGGGCACCAACAACGTGAACGGTCTGTCGGAAATCCTGCTGGGTCAGGGAGAGATTAGCCAGAGCGCCAAGCCGACCTCGATTCCGAGATTCGACCTGATCCCGCGTGGTCAGGTGCCGCCGAACCCGTCTGAACTGCTGATGAGCGAACGCTTCACCCAGCTGATTGAGTGGGCGAGCAAAAACTATGACCTGGTGCTGATCGATACGCCGCCAATTCTGGCCGTGACCGATGCCGCCGTGGTTGGCCGTCATGCGGGTACCACGCTGATGGTGGCGCGCTATGCGGTGAACACCCTGAAGGAAGTGGAAACCAGCCTGAGCCGCTTCGAGCAGAACGGCATTGAGGTGAAAGGGGTCATCCTGAACTCCATCTTCCGTCGTGCGACCGGGTACCAGGATTACGGTTATTACGAGTACGAATACAAGTCTGACAGCAAATAACAAAACACCCCCCCTCACCCTAACCCTCACCCCAGAGGGGAGAGGGAACTGTCCGGTGCCGCCTTTCACCCTCTCCCCTCAGGGGGAGAGGGCCGGGGTGAGGGGTAGGAGGAAAAGATGACCACACAACGCCCTTTAGTTTCTATCTATATGCCGACATGGAACCGTCAGCAGCTGGCGATCCGCGCTATTAAGTCGGTCTTACGTCAGGATTACGATAACTGGGAACTGATCATCGTTGATGACTGTTCTTCCTCGTATGAACAGCTGCAAAAATTTGTCACCGAACTCAACGATCCGCGCGTGATGTATACCCATAACCCGATTAACTCCGGGGCGTGCGCGGTGCGTAATCAGGCGATTATGCAGGCCAAAGGGCAGTATCTGACCGGCATCGACGATGACGACGAATGGACGCCGAACCGCCTGTCCGTCTTCCTTTCGCATAAAGAGCAACTGGTCACGCACGCTTTTCTGTATGCCAACGACTATGTCTGCCAGGGCGAGGTTTACTCGCAGCCCGCGAGCCTGCCGCTGTACCCGAAATCACCGTACTCTCGTCGCCTGTTCTACAAGCGCAACATTATCGGTAATCAGGTGTTTACCTGGGCCTGGCGCTTTAAGGAGTGCCTGTTCGATACCGAGCTGAAGGCCGCGCAGGATTACGACATCTTCTTGCGGATGGTGGTGGAGTACGGCGAGCCGTGGAAAGTGGAAGAGGCCACGCAGATCCTGCACATCAACCACGGGGAGATGCAGATCACCTCCTCACCCAAGAAGTTTTCAGGCTACTTCCATTTTTACCGCAAGCACAAGGACAAGTTTGACCGTGCCAGCCGGAAGTATCAGCTCTTTACCCTGTATCAGATCCGCAATAAGCGCATGAACTGGCGCACCCTGCTGACGCTGCTGTCGGTGCGTAACGGCAAGCGTCTGGCTGACGGGCTTCGGGGGAAATAATGTTTCTGGAAGATTGCCGCGCAAACAGCTGGAGCCTGCGCCCGTGCTGCATGGTTCTGGCGTACCGCATCGCGCACTTTTGCTCGGTGTGGCGCAAGAAAAACGTACTGAACAATATCTGGGCGGCACCCGTACTAGTGCTGTACCGCATCATCACCGAATGCTTTTTTGGCTATGAAATCCAGGCCGCTGCCACCATTGGCCGCCGCTTTACCATCCACCACGGCTATGCGGTGGTGATCAACAAGTTCGTGGTTGCGGGCGATGATTTCACCATTCGCCACGGGGTGACGATCGGCAACCGCGGGCCGGACAGCCTGGCCTGTCCGGTTATCGGCAATAACGTCGAGCTGGGGGCGAACGTGGTGATGATTGGCGACATTACGATTGGTAACAACGTGACGATCGGGGCGGGCAGCGTGGTGCTGGACAGCATTCCGGATAACGCGCTGGTGGTGGGAGAGAAAGCCCGCGTGAAGGTGATTAAATGAACATTCTGCAATTTAACGTACGCCTCGCAGAAGGCGGAGCGGCAGGCGTGGCGCTGGATCTGCACCAGCGTGCCTTGCAAAAAGGACTTCAGTCCCGGTTTATTTACGGCTACGGCAAAGGCGGCAAGAAAAGCGTCAGCCATGATAACTTCCCGCAGGTGCACAAGCACACGCCGCGTCTGACCTCTGTTGCCAACATTGCGCTGTTCCGCCTGTTTAACCGCGATCTGTTTGGCAACCTGAACAGTCTTTATCGCACCGTGACCCGCACCAGCGGCCCGGTTGTGCTGCATTTTCACGTGCTGCACAGCTACTGGCTGAATCTGGAAGAGGTGGTGGCGTTTTGTCAGAAGGTGCAGGCCCACAAGCCCGACACCCGCTTCGTCTGGACGCTGCACGATCACTGGAGCGTAACCGGACGCTGCGCGTTTACCGACGGCTGCGAAGGCTGGAAAGATAGCTGCCAGAAATGCCCGACGTTGAGCAACTATCCGCCGGTGAAGGTGGATCGCGCGCATCAGCTGGTAGACGGAAAGCGTCAGTTGTTCCGCGACATGCTTTCGCTCGGCTGCACGTTTATCTCCCCGAGCCAGCACGTGGCCGACGCCTTCAACAGCCTGTATGGGGCAGGGCGCTGTCAGATTATCAACAACGGTATCGACGTGGCCACGGAAGCCATCCTGGCCGAGCTGACACCGGTGGCGGAAACCGCGGGCAAACCGAAAATTGCCATCGTTGCGCACGATCTGCGCTACGACGGCAAAACCAACCAGCAACTGGTGCGCGACATGATGGCGCTCGGCGACAAAATTGAACTGCATACCTTTGGCAAATTCTCGCCGTTCGAAGGCGCTAACGTGGTGAATCACGGGTTTGAAACCGACAAGCGCAAGCTGATGAGCGCCCTGAATGGTATGGACGCGCTGGTGTTCAGCTCCCGCGTGGATAATTACCCGCTGATCCTCTGCGAGGCGCTCTCCATCGGCGTGCCGGTGATTGCCACCCACAGCGATGCAGCGCGCGAAGTGCTGGAAAAATCTGGCGGAAAAACCTTCGCCGCGCACGAGGTTTTGCCTCTGGTGCAACTGCCGAAGGCGCAGATCGCCGAGGCCGTTTTTGGCACTGACCTGGAATCGTTCCGCAACCGCAGCCGCAAGGCCTACAGTGGACAACAGATGCTGGAGGAGTATGTCTCGTTCTATCAGAATCTGTAGTTATCTGCTGCTGCCGCTGATCTACCTGCTGGTCAACGTCAAAATTGCCCAGCTCGGCGAAAGCTTCCCGATAACCATCGTGACTTTTTTGCCCGTTCTGCTTCTGCTGTATGTCGATAAAATCAACCTGAAGAAGCTGATGATTGCTCTGGGGCTGGGCACGGGTCTGACGCTGTTTAACTACATCTTTGGCCAGTCGCTGGATGCCAGTAAATACGTCACTTCAACCATGCTGTTTGTTTATATCGTTATTATTATTGGCATGGTCTGGAGTATTCGCTTCAAAACTATTTCACCGCACAATTATCGGAAAATCCTCAGGTTCTTTTATATTGCCGTTGCGTTAATTGTTGTGCTTGCCGCACTGGAAATGGCGCAGATTATTTTGACCGGTGGCAGCAGCCTGATGGAGATAATTTCGAAATATCTCATTTACAGTAACAGCTATGTACTGAACTTCATTAAGTTTGGTGGTAAGCGTACAACGGCGCTCTATTTTGAACCGGCGTTTTTCGCTCTGGCGTTAATCTCAATTTGGCTCAGCATCAAACAGTTTGGTATCAAAACGCCTAAGACCGATGCTATGATTCTTGCAGGAATCGTTCTGTCTGGATCGTTCTCAGGGGTAATGACATTTATCCTGTTTTACCTGCTGGAGTGGGCGTTCCAGTACCTGAACAAAGATGCGATTAAGAAAAAACTGCCGCTGGCGATAATCTCTCTGACGGTATTTTTAGTGGGCGTCATATTCGCGTTTCCGTACATTTCAGAACGTCTGGGTGATTTGGGAACGGAAGGGTCATCGTCCTATTATCGCATCATTGGTCCGCTGGTGATGGTGGGTTATTCCTTAACCCATATCGATGGTGTAGTAAGATTCGGCTCACTTTACGAATATGTTGCATCATTCGGAATCTTTAACGGTGCGGATGTGGGTAAAACCATAGACAATGGTCTGTATCTGTTAATTATTTATTTTTCATGGTTCGCCGTACTGTTGACGCTGTGGTATCTGTTTAAAGTTTTCAAAATGATGATCAACGCGTTTGGTGATAACCAGAACTTTCGCGTGCAGCTTTATCTTTTTACGCCGGTGTCGCTGTTTTTTACCGGGTCAATATTTAGCCCGGAATATGCTTTCTTGATTGTCTGTCCGTTTATTTTGCGTAAGGCGCTTAATATTACGAACGTATGACGAAATGAGGTGATTTATGTTTCTTAGCGTCATTACTGTCGCTTTTCGTAATTACGAAGGGGTGGTAAAAACCTGGCGCTCGCTGCGCAACCTGGCGCGCGATCCAAGCCTCACCTTTGAGTGGATCGTGGTCGACGGCGGCTCGAACGATGGCACGGCGGAGTTTCTGGAAAAACTCAACGGTGAATTCAACTTACGCTACATCAGCGAGAAAGATAAAGGCATCTACGATGCGATGAACAAGGGCATTACTATGGCCCAGGGCCGTTATGCCATCTTCCTCAACTCGGGCGATATTTTCCACGACGACGTGGCGCTGTTTGCTCGTCAGCTGGCGCGCCAGAAAGAGGATGCCATGTATATTGGCGATGCGCTGCTCGATTTTGGCGACGGGCATAAAGTCTGCCGCAGCGCCAAGCCAGGCTGGTATATCTACCATAGCCTGCCGGCCAGCCATCAGGCCATTTTCTTCCCGGTAAACGGTCTGAAAAAACAGCCTTACGATTTGCAGTACAAGGTGTCATCCGATTATGCGCTGGCCGCCAGCCTGTATAAATCAGGTTACCCGTTCCGTCGAATTAAAGGGCTGGTGTCTGAATTTTCGATGGGCGGCGTGTCAACGTCTAATAATCTGGAATTATGCCAGGATGCAAAAAAGGTGCAGCGTCAAATATTACGCGTGCCGGGATTCTGGGCGGAATTGTCTTATTTATTACGCCTGCGTACGACAGGTAAAACGAAAACCTTATATAACAAAGCCTGAATATAAGGAAACGCAATGCAGGATTTAAAAGGTTTCTCCGTGCCGAAAGGTTTTCGGGGCGGGAACGGTATTAAGGTACAGCTATGGTGGGCGGTTCAGGCAACCTTATTTGCCTGGTCGCCGCAAATACTGTACCGCTGGCGAGCCTTTTTATTGCGCCTGTTTGGCGCAAAAATCGGAAAAAACGTAGTTATTCGACCTTCGGTAAAGATTACCTACCCCTGGAAATTAACCCTCGGGGATTACGCCTGGGTAGGGGATGACGCGGTGTTATATACCCTGGGCGAGATTACGATTGGCGCAAATTCGGTGGTTTCACAGAAGTGTTATTTGTGCACCGGCAGCCACGACTTTATGAGCCCGCATTTTGATATTACCGCTTCGCCTATTGTGATCGGTGAAAAGTGCTGGCTGGCAACGGATGTTTTTGTTGCACCAGGTATTTCTGTTGGCGATGGCACGGTAGTCGGTGCCCGCAGCAGCGTTTTTAAATCGCTACCGGCAAATAAAGTTTGCCGTGGCAACCCCGCAGTGGTGATACGCGAACGCGTTGAAACTGATTAAATTCATAAGTAGAGGAATATAAACATGTCTAAAGTCGCTCTCATCACCGGCGTTACCGGGCAGGATGGTTCTTACCTGGCAGAACTGCTGCTGGAGAAAGGGTATGAAGTGCACGGTATTAAGCGTCGTGCGTCTTCTTTCAACACCGAACGTGTGGATCACATCTATCAGGATCCTCACGCGGCGAACCCGAAATTCCACCTGCACTACGGCGACCTGACCGATACCTCCAACCTGACCCGTATCCTGCAGGAAGTACAGCCGGATGAAGTGTACAACCTGGGGGCGATGAGCCACGTTGCGGTCTCCTTCGAGTCCCCGGAATACACCGCTGACGTTGACGCCATGGGTACCCTGCGTCTGCTGGAGGCGATTCGCTTCCTCGGTCTTGAGAAGAAAACTCGCTTCTACCAGGCATCTACCTCCGAGCTGTACGGTCTGGTGCAGGAAATTCCACAGAAAGAGACCACGCCGTTCTACCCGCGCTCTCCGTATGCGGTAGCAAAACTGTACGCCTACTGGATCACCGTGAACTACCGTGAATCCTACGGTATGTACGCCTGTAACGGCATTCTGTTCAACCACGAATCCCCGCGCCGCGGTGAAACCTTCGTGACCCGTAAAATCACCCGCGCGATCGCCAACATTGCTCAGGGTCTGGAATCTTGCCTGCACCTCGGCAACATGGACTCCCTGCGTGACTGGGGCCATGCCAAAGACTACGTGAAAATGCAGTGGATGATGCTGCAGCAGGAACAACCAGAAGACTTCGTTATCGCGACCGGCGTGCAGTACTCCGTGCGTCAGTTCGTTGAGATGGCTGCGGCGCAGCTGGGCATCAAGCTGCGCTTCGAAGGCACCGGCGTGGAAGAGAAGGGTATCGTTGTGTCCGTGACCGGCCACGACGCGCCGGGCGTGAAGCCAGGCGACGTAATTGTGCAGGTTGACCCGCGCTACTTCCGTCCTGCTGAAGTAGAAACCCTGCTGGGCGACCCAACCAAAGCGCACGAGAAGCTGGGCTGGAAACCAGAAACCACTCTGCAGGAGATGGTTTCCGAGATGGTGGCCAAAGATCTTGAAGCAGCGAAAAAACACTCCCTGCTCAAGTCTCATGGCTACGAGGTTGCCATCGCGCTGGAGTCCTGAGAATGACAAAACAACGTATTTTTGTCGCCGGTCATCGCGGAATGGTGGGTTCCGCGATTGTCCGCCAGCTGGAACAGCGCGGTGACGTAGAGGTGATTGTCCGCACCCGTGACGAGCTGAACCTGCTCGACAGCCGTGCGGTACAGGACTTCTTTGCCAACGAACGCATTGACCAGGTGTATCTGGCGGCGGCGAAGGTGGGCGGCATTGTCGCTAACAACACCTATCCGGCGGATTTCATCTACGAGAACATGATGATTGAGAGCAACATCATTCACGCCGCGCATCTGCACAACGTGAACAAGCTGCTGTTCCTCGGTTCATCCTGTATCTACCCGAAGATGGCGAAGCAGCCGATCGCCGAAAGTGAGTTGCTGCAAGGCACGCTGGAAGCTACTAACGAGCCCTACGCGATTGCCAAAATTGCCGGGATCAAGCTGTGCGAGTCCTACAACCGTCAGTACAACCGCGACTATCGCTCGGTGATGCCGACTAACCTGTACGGACCGCACGACAACTTCCACCCGAGCAATTCCCACGTGATCCCGGCGCTGCTGCGTCGCTTCCACGAGGCGACTGCCGAAAACGCCCCGGACGTGGTGGTGTGGGGCAGCGGAACGCCAATGCGCGAGTTCCTGCACGTGGACGACATGGCGGCTGCCAGCATTCACGTGATGGAGCTGGATCGCGAGGTGTGGCAGGAAAACACCGAGCCGATGCTGTCGCACATTAACGTGGGTACCGGCGTGGACTGCACCATTCGCGAGCTGGCGCAGACCATCGCGCAGGTGGTGGGCTACAAGGGCCGCGTAGTGTTTGACGCGACCAAACCGGACGGCACGCCGCGCAAGCTGCTGGACGTGACCCGTCTGCATCAGCTGGGCTGGTATCACGAGGTCTCACTGGAGCAGGGGCTGGCCAGCACCTACCAGTGGTTCCTGGAAAACCAGCACCGCTTCCGGGGGTAATGATGTTTTTAAGTCAGGAAGATTTTGCCACGGTAGTGCGTTCCACTCCGCTCATTTCGATTGATTTGATCGTGGAGAACGAACGCGGCGAGTTCTTGCTGGGGAAACGAACCAATCGTCCTGCACAGGGCTTCTGGTTCGTGCCCGGCGGGCGCGTGCAGAAGGATGAGACGCTGGTTGATGCGTTTGAGCGTCTCACTCTGGCGGAGCTGGGCCTGCAGCTGCCGATGGCAGCGGGCCAGTTTTACGGGGTCTGGCAGCACTTCTATGACGATAACTTTTCGGGCACCGGGTTCTCCACGCACTACATCGTGCTGGGGTTCCGCCTGAAGGTGAGTGAGGCAGACCTGCGTCTGCCTGATTCTCAGCATGACGATTACCGCTGGCTAACGCCAGAGGCGCTGCTGGCAAGCGACAACGTCCATGACAACAGTCGGGCGTACTTCCTCGCGGAACGTCAGGCCGAGGTGCCAGGACTATGAAAATCCTCGTCTACGGAATTAACTACTCGCCGGAATTAACCGGTATCGGGAAATACACCGGCGAGATGGTGGAGTGGATGGCGAGCCAGGGACATGACGTGCGGGTGATTACTGCCCCGCCGTATTACCCGGAGTGGAAGGTAGGCGAACGCTATTCCAGCTGGCGCTATCGCCGTGAAGAGGGGGCCGCGACCGTCTGGCGCTGCCCGCTCTACGTGCCGAAACAGCCCTCGACGCTGAAACGTTTAATTCATCTGGGCAGCTTTGCCCTCAGCAGTTTCTTCCCGCTGATGGCGCAGCGTCGCTGGAAGCCGGATCGCATTATCGGCGTGGTGCCGACGCTGTTCTGCACGCCGGGCATGCGCCTGCTGGGAAAACTCTCCGGCGCGCGCACCCTGCTGCACATTCAGGATTATGAAGTGGACGCCATGCTCGGTCTGGGGATGGCCGGGAAAGGCAAGGGCGGCAAGGTGGCGAAGCTCGCCAGCGCCTTTGAGCGCAGTGGCCTGCATAACGTGGATTACGTCTCAACGATCTCGCGCTCGATGATGAACAAAGCGCAGGAGAAGGGCGTCCCGGCGGAGAAGGTTATCTTCTTCCCGAACTGGTCCGAAGTGGCGCGTTTTCGCGACGTGACGGAGCAAGAGGCTCAGGCGCTGCGCGCCCGGCTCGGTTTGCCTGAAGACCAAAAAATCATTCTTTACTCAGGCAACATCGGCGAAAAGCAGGGGCTGGAGAGCGTTATTGAAGCGGCCCAGCTGCTGATCGAACAGCCGTGGACGTTTGTGATTGTCGGACAGGGCGGGGGAAAAGCGCGGCTGGAGAAGATGGCCAGTGAACGCGGCCTGACCAACGTGAAGTTTTTCCCGCTGCAATCGTACGATGCGCTGCCCGCGCTGCTGAAAATGGCGGATTGCCATCTGGTCGTGCAAAAACGCGGCGCGGCGGATGCGGTGCTGCCGTCCAAGCTGACCAACATTCTGGCAGTGGGCGGTAACGCGGTGATTACGGCCGAAGCCGAAACTGAATTAGGCCAGCTGTGTGGCAGCTATCCGGGGATTGCCGTGTGCGTGGAGCCGGAATCCGTTCCCGCGCTGGTCACCGGCATTGAACAGGCACTCGCCATGCCAAAAGTGAACACGGTGGCACGTGAATATGCCGAACGCACGCTCGAGAAAGAGAACGTGCTGAGCCAATTTATTGCAGATATACGGGGATAAATCATGAGTCAAACCACTTTGTATCCGGTTGTGATGGCTGGTGGCTCTGGTAGCCGGTTGTGGCCGCTGTCCCGCGTGCTCTATCCAAAACAGTTCCTCTGCCTGAAAGGGGATCTCACCATGCTGCAGACGACGGTAAACCGTCTGCACGGCGTGGAGTGTGAAAGCCCGGTGGTGATTTGTAACGAACAGCACCGCTTTATCGTTGCCGAGCAGCTGCGCCAGCTGAACAAGCTCACGGAAAACATCATCCTGGAGCCTGCCGGACGTAATACCGCGCCCGCGATCGCCCTGGCGGCGCTGGCGGCAAAACGCAGCAGCCCTGACTGTGACCCGCTGATGCTGGTCCTGGCGGCAGATCACGTTATCCAGCAGGAAGACGCATTCCGCGACGCGGTGCGTGCCGCGATCCCTTACGCCGAGAGCGGCAAGCTGGTGACCTTCGGCATCGTGCCGGATCTGCCGGAAACCGGCTACGGCTACATCCGTCGCGGCAGCGTAACGCCGGGTGAAGGCGACAGCGTGGCGTTTGACGTGGCGCAGTTTGTCGAAAAACCGAATCTCGAAACCGCGCAGGCCTATGTCGCCAGCGGTGAATATTACTGGAACAGCGGGATGTTCCTGTTCCGCGCCGGACGCTATCTCGAAGAGCTGCGTAAATACCGCCCGGATATTCTGAACGCCTGCGAAAAAGCGATGGCGGTGGTGGACCCGGATCTCGACTTTATCCGCGTGGATGAAGAGGCGTTCCTCGCCTGCCCGGAAGAGTCTATCGACTACGCCGTGATGGAACGCACGGCTGACGCGGTGGTGGTACCGATGGATGCAGGCTGGAGCGACGTTGGCTCCTGGTCCTCCCTGTGGGAGATCAGCGCCCATACCCCGGAGGGTAACGTCCATCACGGCGATGTGATTAGCCACAAAACCGAAAACAGCTACGTTTACGCCGAGTCCGGCCTCGTCACCACCGTCGGGGTGAAGGATCTGGTGGTTGTCCAGACCAAAGACGCGGTGCTGATTGCCGACCGTAACGCCGTGCAGGACGTTAAAAAAGTGGTTGAGAAGATCAAGGCCGATGGCCGTCACGAACACCACATTCACCGTGAAGTGTACCGTCCGTGGGGCAAATATGACTCCATCGACGCGGGTGACCGCTATCAGGTGAAGCGCATCACCGTGAAGCCGGGCGAGGGGCTGTCGGTGCAGATGCACCATCACCGCGCTGAACACTGGGTGGTGGTGGCGGGTACGGCCAAAGTCACAATCGACGGCGAAGTGAAGCTGCTGGGTGAAAACGAGTCCATTTATATTCCGCTGGGCGCCACGCACTGTCTGGAAAACCCGGGAAAAATTCCTCTCGATTTAATTGAGGTGCGCTCCGGCTCGTATCTGGAAGAGGACGACATTGTGCGCTTCCAGGATCGCTACGGGCGCGTGTAGCACGCCGCATCATGCCCGGCGGCGCTGCGCCTGCCGGGCCTACGAATGACAAAAATAAATTTGGCCATTAAGTGGTCAGGGCCAACTGTTGCCTGAAAAAGGGGTCATCATGGAAAAATTAACCTGTTTTAAAGCCTACGATATTCGCGGCAAGCTGGGCGAAGAGCTGAACGAAGACATCGCGTGGCGCATCGGCCGCGCGTACGGCGAATATTTAAAACCTAAGACCATCGTGCTGGGCGGCGACGTGCGTCTGACCAGTGAATCCCTGAAGCTGGCGCTGGCAAAAGGGCTGCAGGACGCGGGCGTGGACGTGCTGGACATCGGCCTGTCCGGAACCGAAGAGATTTACTTTGCCACCTTCCACCTCGGCGTGGACGGCGGTATCGAAGTGACGGCCAGCCACAACCCGATGGACTACAACGGCATGAAGCTGGTGCGCAAGGGCGCGCGTCCGATTAGCGGCGACACCGGCCTGCGCGACGTGCAGCGCCTCGCGGAAGCTAACGACTTCCCGCCGGTGAACGAAGCGAAGCGCGGCAGCTACAAGCAGATTAACCTGCAGAAAGAGTACATCGACCACCTGCTGGGCTACATCAACGTGGCGAACCTCAAGCCGCTCAAGCTGGTCATCAACTCCGGTAACGGTGCGGCCGGCCCGGTTGTCGATGCGCTGGAAGCCCGCTTTAAGGCGCTGAACGTGCCGGTGACCTTCGTCAAGGTACACAACACGCCGGACGGTAACTTCCCGAACGGTATTCCTAACCCGCTGCTGCCGGAGTGCCGCGACGACACCCGTAACGCGGTGATTGAGCACGGTGCCGATATGGGCATCGCCTTCGACGGCGACTTCGACCGCTGCTTCCTGTTCGATGAGAAAGGGCAGTTTATCGAAGGCTACTACATCGTTGGCCTGCTGGCGGAAGCGTTCCTGGAGAAAAACCCGGGCGCGAAGATCATTCACGATCCGCGTCTTTCCTGGAACACCGTCGACGTGGTGAAGGCCGCGGGCGGCGAGCCGGTGATGTCTAAAACCGGCCATGCCTTCATCAAAGAGCGCATGCGCGAAGAAGACGCCATCTACGGCGGCGAGATGAGCGCGCACCACTATTTCCGTGATTTTGCCTACTGCGACAGCGGGATGATCCCGTGGCTGCTGGTGACCGAACTCCTGTGCCTGAAGGGGCAGAGCCTGGGAGAACTGGTACGCGATCGTATGGCTGCCTTCCCGGCGAGCGGGGAGATCAACAGCAAGCTGGCGCAGCCGGCCGAGGCGATTGCCCGCGTTGAACAGCACTTTGCCATTCACGCGCTGGAGATTGACCGTACGGACGGCATCAGCATGGCGTTCCCGCAGTGGCGCTTTAACCTGCGTTCGTCCAACACCGAGCCGGTGGTTCGCCTGAACGTGGAATCCCGCGCTGATACGGCGCTGATGGAAGCCCGAACGAAGGACATTCTGGCGCTGTTGACTCAGTAACAATTGCCCCTCCCGGCGGGAGGGGGAACCGAATACAGGAACAACGATGACGAATCTAAAAAAACGCGAACGAGCGAGAACGAATGCATCGTTAATCTCTATGGTGCAGCGTTTTTCTGATATCACCATCATGGTCGGTGGATTGTGGGCGGTGTGTCGGATCAGCGGGCTGCCGTTCTTATATATGCATCTTCTGATGGCCCTGATTGCGCTGGTTGTGTTTCAGATGATCGGCGGAATGACCGATTTCTACCGCTCGTGGCGCGGCGTGAAAATGACCACCGAACTGATGCTGCTGCTGCAGAACTGGACCCTGAGCCTGATTTTCAGCGCCGGTCTGGTGGCGTTCAGCCATGATTTTGACAACCGCTTCGTGACCTATCTCTGCTGGTACCTGTTAACCAGCGTCGGCATGGTGGTGTGCCGTTCCCTGATCCGCTTTGGCGCGGGCTGGCTGCGTAACCGCGGCTATAACCGTCGCTTCGTGGCGGTGGCAGGCGATCTGCCGGTGGGGAGGGTGTTGCTCGACAGCTTCCGCAAAGAGCCGTGGTTAGGCTTTGAAGTGGTGGGGATTTATCACGACGCGAAGCCGGGTGGCGTGCCGTCTGACTGGGCGGGCAATTACGACCAGCTGATTGAAGACGCGAAAGCGGGCAAAATTCACAACGTTTATATTGCCATGCAGATGAAAGACGAAACCCGCATCAAGCAGCTGATGCGCGAGCTGGCGGACACGACCTGCTCGGTGATCCTGATCCCGGACGTGTTTACCTTCAACATTCTGCATTCCCGCATTGAGGAGGTGAACGGCGTGCCGGTGGTACCGCTGTACGACACGCCGCTGTCGGGGATTAACCGCGTGCTCAAGCGCGTGGAAGATATCGTACTCTCTTCGCTGATCTTACTGCTTATTTCCCCGGTGCTGTGCTGCATCGCTCTGGCGGTGAAGCTGAGCTCTCCCGGCCCGGTCATCTTCCGTCAGACCCGCTACGGCATGGACGGTAAGCCAATCATGGTGTGGAAATTCCGCTCCATGAAGGTCATGGAAAACGACAAGGTGGTGACCCAGGCGACGCAGAACGATCCGCGCGTCACCCGCGTGGGTAACTTCCTGCGCCGCACTTCGCTTGACGAGCTGCCGCAGTTCATCAACGTCTTTACCGGCGGCATGTCGATTGTTGGCCCGCGTCCGCACGCGGTGGCGCATAACGAGCAGTACCGTTCGCTGATTGAGGGCTACATGCTGCGCCATAAGGTGAAGCCGGGTATCACCGGCTGGGCGCAGATCAACGGCTGGCGCGGCGAGACCGACACGCTGGAAAAAATGGAAAAACGCATCGAGTTCGATCTGGAGTACATCCGCGAGTGGAGCCTCTGGTTCGATATCAAGATTGTTTTTCTGACCATCTTCAAAGGTTTCGTGAACAAAGCGGCGTACTAAGATGAGCTTACGTGAAAAAACCATCAGCGGCGCCAAGTGGTCAGCGATGGCGACCATCGTCATCATTGGCCTCGGCCTGGTGCAGATGACGGTGCTGGCGCGCATTATCGATAACCACCAGTTCGGCCTGCTGACCGTCTCGCTGGTGATTATCGCGCTGGCCGACACGCTGTCTGACTTTGGTATCGCCAACTCCATTATCCAGCGCAAAGAGATCAGCCATCTTGAGCTGACCACGCTCTACTGGCTGAACGTGGGGCTGGGGATTTTCGTCTTTGTGCTGGTGTTCCTCCTGAGCGACACCATCGCCAGCGTGCTGCACAACCCGGACCTCGCTCCGCTGATGCGTACGTTGTCCTTTGCATTCGTGGTTATCCCGCACGGGCAGCAGTTCCGCGCGCTGATGCAGAAAGAGCTGGAGTTCAACAAGATCGGCATGATTGAAACCAGCGCCGTGCTGGCGGGCTTTACCTTTACCGTGGCGAGCGCCCATTTCTGGCCGCTGGCGATGACCGCCATCCTCGGTTACCTGGTTAACTCTGCCGTGCGTACGCTGCTGTTCGGCTACTTTGGCCGCAAGATTTACCGTCCGGGGCTGCACTTCTCTCTCGCGTCCGTCTCGTCCAACCTGCGCTTTGGCGCGTGGCTGACGGCGGACAGCATCATCAACTACGTGAACACCAACCTTTCGACGCTGGTGCTGGCACGTATTCTCGGCGCGAGCGTGGCGGGGGGCTACAACCTGGCCTATAACGTTGCGGTTGTTCCTCCTATGAAGTTGAACCCCATTATTACTCGCGTGCTGTTCCCGGCGTTCGCCAAGATTCAGGACGACACCGAGAAGCTGCGCGTCAACTTCTACAAGCTGCTTTCCGTGGTGGGGATTATCAACTTCCCGGTGCTGCTGGGGCTGATGGTGGTTTCCAGTAACTTCGTGCCGCTGGTGTTTGGCGAGAAGTGGAACGGCATTATCCCGATCCTGCAGCTGCTGTGTGTGGTGGGGCTGCTGCGCTCCGTGGGCAATCCGATTGGTTCTCTGCTGATGGCGAAGGCGCGCGTGGATATCAGCTTTAAGTTCAACGTGTTCAAAACTTTCCTGTTTATTCCGGCGATTATCGTCGGCGGGCATATGGCGGGCGCCATCGGCGTCACGCTGGGCTTCCTGCTGGTGCAGATCGTCAATACCGTTCTGAGCTACTTCATCATGATCAAACCGGTGCTGGGCTCCAGCTACCGTCAGTACATCCTGAGCCTGTGGCTGCCGTTCTATCTCTCATTGCCGACCCTGGCGGTGAGCTACGGCCTGGGCATTATCCTCAGCGGGCATCTGCCGCTGGCCGCGCTGCTGGCGGTGCAGGTTGCCGCGGGCGCGCTGGCCTTTGGCGTGATGATTGTGCTGTCGCGCAACGCGCTGGTGGTAGAGATGAAGCGCCAGTTTTGCCGTAACGAAAAAATGAAAACGCTGCTTCGCGCAGGCTAGTTCTTTAAGAGGCCATTATGAAATTATTAATTCTTGGCAACCATACCTGCGGCAACCGTGGCGACAGCGCCATCCTGCGCGGTTTACTGGATGCAATTAACACCCTTAAGCCTGAGACTGAAGTGGACGTGATGAGCCGTTATCCGGTCAGCTCATCCTGGTTACTGAACCGCCCGGTGATGGGCGACCCGCTCTACAGCCAGATGAAACAGCACAATAACGCCGCGGGCGTGATGGGTCGCGTGAAGAAAGTGCTGCGCCGTCGCTACCAGCATCAGGTGCTGCTTTCCCGCGTCACCGACACCGGCAGGCTGCGCAACATCGCAATCGCGCAGGGATTTACGGACTTCGTGCGTCTGCTTTCCGGCTATGACGCCATTATTCAGGTCGGCGGCTCGTTCTTCGTCGATCTTTACGGCGTGCCGCAGTTTGAGCATGCGCTGTGCACGTTCATGGCGAAAAAGCCGCTGTTTATGATCGGCCACAGCGTCGGGCCGTTCCAGGATCCGCAGTTTAACCAGCTGGCAAATTATGTGTTTGGCCACTGCGACGCGCTGATCCTGCGTGAATCGGTCAGCCTCGACATGATGAAGCGTAGCGAAATTGACACCTCTAAAGTAGAACACGGCGTGGATACCGCCTGGCTGGTGGATCACCAGGACGATAACTTCCAGCCGAGCTACGCGGTGCAGCACTGGCTCGACGTGACGGCGAAACAGAAGACCGTTGCGATTACCCTGCGTGAACTCGCCCCGTTCGATAAGCGTCTTGGCACCACCCAGGCAGCCTATGAGAAAGCGTTCGCCGACGTGGTGAACCGCGTACTGGACAGCGGTTACCAGGTGCTGGCGCTCTCAACCTGTACTGGCATCGACAGCTACAACAAAGATGACCGCATGGTGGCGCTGAACCTGCGCAACCTGGTGAACGACCCGTCCCGCTACCACGTGGTGATGGACGAGCTGAACGACCTGGAGATGGGCAAACTGCTTGCAGCCTGCGACCTGACCGTGGGCACCCGTCTGCACTCGGCGATTATCTCCATGAACTTTGGCACGCCGGCCATCGCCATTAACTATGAGCACAAGTCCGCCGGGATTATGCAGCAGCTTGGCATGCCGGAGATGGCCGTGGATATTCGTCATCTGCTGGACGGATCGCTCGGTGCAATGGTGGGGGACACCCTGGGTCAACTGCCCGCGATCAATGAACGCCTGGCGGTAGCGGTGAAAGCCGAGCGCGAGAAGGGCATTGGAATGGTGAAATCGGTGCTTGAACGCGTGCGGGAGGGGAAATGAAGGTTGGTTTCTTCTTACTGAAATTTCCGCTGTCGTCTGAGACCTTTGTACTGAACCAAATTACCGCGTTTATCGATATGGGATATGACGTGGAGATCGTCGCCCTGCAAAAGGGCGACACCAAAAATACCCATGCGGCGTATGCCCAGTATGGGCTGGAGGAGAAGACCCGCTGGCTGCAGGACGAACCGGCCGGGAAGCTGAGCAAGCTGCGCTACCGGGCCAGCCAGACGTTACGCGGGATCCACCGCGCGTCGACGTGGCGCGCGCTGAACGTTTCCCGCTATGGATCGGAATCTCGCAATTTAATTCTGTCGGCCATCTGCGGGCAAACGGCGCAGCCGTATCGTGCCGACGTGTTTATCGCCCACTTTGGCCCGGCGGGGGTCACCGCCGCGAAACTGCGTGAGCTTGGCGTAATTGACGGCAAAATTGCGACCATCTTCCACGGTATCGACATTTCCAGCCGCGAGGTGCTGAACCACTACACGCCGGAGTATCAGGAGCTTTTCCGCCGCGGCGACATGATGCTGCCCATCAGCGACCTGTGGGCCGGACGACTGAAAAGCATGGGCTGTCCGGGGGAGAAAATTGCCGTGTCGCGTATGGGCGTCGATTTAACGCGCTTCACTCGCCGCCCGGTTAAGGTGCCGGGAAAACCGCTGCAGATCATCTCCGTAGCCCGTCTGACCGAGAAGAAAGGTCTGCACGTGGCCATCGAAGCCTGCCGACAGCTGAAGGCGCGCGGGGTAGCGTTCCACTATCGCATTCTCGGCATTGGCCCGTGGGAACGTCGTCTGCGCACGCTTATCGAACAGTATCAGCTGGACGATGTCGTCGAGATGCCGGGCTTCAAGCCGAGCCATGAGGTTAAAGCCATGCTCGATGAGGCGGACGTGTTCCTGCTGCCTTCTGTAACGGGCGCCGATGGCGATATGGAAGGCATTCCGGTGGCGCTGATGGAGGCGATGGCCGTTGGGATCCCGGTGGTATCGACGCTGCACAGCGGGATCCCGGAGCTGATCAAATCTGATCATTCCGGCTGGCTGGTGCCGGAGAATAACGCGATGGCTCTTGCAGATCGATTGGCTGCCTTTAGCGACATCGACCAGCAGGCGCTGGAGCCTGTGCTCCAGAATGCCCGACAAAAAGTTGAAACCGATTTTAACCAGCAGGTAATCAATCGCCAGTTAGCGAGCCTGCTGCAAACGCTGTAACGCCGAGGTTGTATGCTGAAAAAGATTACCCGACGCACCTTTGTCTCTTCTCTGTCCGTTCTGGCGGCCTCGCCGCTGCTGTCGTCCCGCATGGCGCGGGCGGCAAGCGGAAAGACGGTCTCCATTAATCAGTACAATAACAATGACTGGATCGCCGCTTTTAAGCAGGCGTTTAAGGACGGTGACACCGTCGTTGTCCCGGCCGGACTTACCTGCGAAAACATCAATACGGGCATTTTCATTCCCGACGGTAAAACGCTGCTGATCCGCGGAGCGTTGACCGGCAACGGACGTGGGCGTTTTGTGCTGCAGGAAGGCTGCAAAGTGATCGGTGAAGGCAGTGGGCGCACGGAGAACATCACGCTCGATGTTCGCGGCTCGGACTGCGCGATCAAAGGGCTGGCAATGAGCGGATTTGGGCCGGTGACGCAGATTTACATTGGCGGCAAGAAACCTCGCGTGATGCGCAATCTGGTGATTGATAACATCAGCGTGAGCCAGGCTAACTACGCCATCCTGCGCCAGGGCTTTCACAATCAGGTTGACGGCGCCCGGATCACCAACAGCAAATTCAGCCATCTGCAGGGCGATGCGATCGAGTGGAACGTTGCCATCAATGACCGCAATATTCTCATCTCCGATCATGTGATCGATAACATCAACTGCACCAACGGCAAGATCAACTGGGGCATCGGCATCGGCCTCGCCGGCAGCACCTACGATAACGACTACCCGGAAAAGCAAACCGTGAAGAACTTCGTGGTGGCAAATATCACCGGCAGCAACTGTCGCCAGCTGGTGCACGTTGAGAACGGGAAACACTTTGTTATCCGCAATATAAAGGCCAAAAATATTACCCCCGATTTCAGTAAAAAGGCGGGTATAGACAACGCAACGGTCGCCATTTATGGCTGTGATAATTTCATCATTGATAATGTCGACATGGTCAATAGTGCCGGAATGTTAATCGGCTATGGCGTAATTAAAGGCGATTATTTGTCCATCCCGCAGAACTTCAAGCTTAACAATATCCATCTGGATAATCGCCAGCTAGCGTATAAGCTGCGCGGAATACAAATTTCATCCGGTAATGCGACCTCCTTTGTAGCGATCACCAACGTGGAGATGAAGCGGGCGACGCTTGAGCTGCACAATAAACCGCAGCATCTTTTTTTACGTAATATCAACGTGATGCAGGAAGCGGCTATTGGCCCCGCGCTGAAGATCAACTTCGACCTGCGTAAAGATGTGCGGGGTAAATTTATGGCCAAAGACGAAACCTTGCTGTCGCTGGCGAACATCAAAGCGGTGAATGAGAAGGGGCAGAGTTCGGTGGATATTGACCGGGTGGATCAGCAGGTAGTGAATGTGGAAAGGCTGAATTTTGCGCTTCCGCACAGATAATCGACAACTTTCTATTTTGAGACTATTCCTGGCACAGAAGTGTGATCTATTCAGATTGCAACTACAGAAATTTGTGGGGCTAAGGCGTAACATTGCCAGAGGATTACGGCAAATCATGCTGGCGAAAACAGGTTTAAGAGCTATAATTCGTCAACCATTTTAAGGTGGAAGAAATAATGATTAATTTGAAAGCAGTCATTCCGGTAGCAGGTCTGGGCATGCATATGCTGCCAGCCACTAAAGCCATTCCTAAAGAGATGCTGCCGATCGTCGACAAACCGATGATTCAATATATCGTCGACGAGATTGTTGCTGCAGGGATCAAAGAAATCGTCCTGGTTACCCATTCATCCAAGAATGCGGTTGAGAACCACTTCGACACCTCTTACGAACTCGAAGCGCTGCTTGAGCAGCGCGTCAAACGCCAGCTGCTGGCAGAAGTGCAGTCTATCTGTCCGCCAGGCGTAACCATTATGAACGTGCGTCAGGCACAGCCGCTGGGTCTGGGTCACTCGATTTTGTGTGCCCGTCCGGTAGTGGGTGATAACCCATTCATCGTTGTTCTTCCGGACATCATCATCGATACCGCTTCAGCCGATCCGCTGCGTTACAACCTGGCGGCAATGGTGGCACGTTTCAATGAAACCGGCCGTAGCCAGGTACTGGCGAAACGCATGAAGGGCGATCTCTCCGAGTACTCCGTTATCCAGACAAAAGAAGCGCTGGAGACGGAAGGGCAGGTGAGCCGCATCGTTGAGTTCATCGAAAAACCCGATCAGCCGCAGACGCTGGATTCGGATCTGATGGCGGTTGGCCGTTATGTTCTGAATGCCGATATCTGGGCGGAACTGGAAAAAACTGAGCCAGGCGCCTGGGATCGTATCCAGTTGACCGATGCAATTGCAGCACTGGCGAAAAAACAGTCCGTTGACGCAATGCTGATGACAGGTGACAGCTACGACTGCGGTAAGAAGCTGGGATACATGCAGGCGTTTGTGAACTATGGGCTGCGCAATCTGAAGGAAGGGGCGAAGTTCAGAAACCGGATTGAGAAGCTGTTGGCTAACGACTGATATTCATTCCGCGTCCAGAACAAACGGCAGTTATCATTTTTGGTGTTGAGACATAACCAAAATGATAACTGCCGTTTTTTGTTATTAATTTTAATGATTACATAGGGTTATCTGATTCAAATCTCAGCAGCTTTGTAGCGATTTGTGCTTGTTTCTGAGGTCGTTTAGGACGACAATTAACGCCAGTTTTTGTCTGTAACCAGACAAGCAAAATCATTAATCAAACATCGCTCAGTGCACTGGTAGCTGTTAAGCCAGGGGCGGTAGCGTGCTCAATTTCTGAAACAGTTAATAAATGCTCAGGTTTCAGAACCCCAGTATCCAGACATATACATTAGACGGAACAGATAACGTGAAAATTCTTGTGACGGGCGGGGCTGGTTTTATCGGCTCAGCGGTTGTGCGACATATTATTAAAAATACCCAGGACGATGTCGTCAATGTAGATAAGCTCACCTATGCCGGAAATCTGGAGTCGCTAACAGAAGTTAGTGATAGCAACCGATATGCCTTTGAGCATGCCGATATTTGCGACAAAGACGCCATGGATCGCATCTTTGCAAAGCATAAGCCTGATGCGGTAATGCATCTGGCTGCTGAAAGCCACGTTGACCGTTCTATTACGGGCCCGGCAGCGTTTATCGAAACCAATATCGTCGGCACTTATGTGTTGCTGGAAGCCGCTCGCGCGTACTGGTCCACTCTGGATGAGCAGGCGAAGAAAGCGTTCCGTTTCCATCACATATCTACCGACGAAGTGTATGGAGATTTGCCGCATCCTGATGAGCATCCTGCATCAACTGAGCTGCCACTCTTTACTGAAACTACCGCGTATGCGCCCAGCAGTCCGTATTCAGCGTCAAAAGCCTCCAGCGATCATCTCGTTCGTGCCTGGATGCGTACCTACGGTTTCCCGACCATCGTCACCAACTGTTCAAATAACTATGGCCCTTACCATTTCCCGGAAAAACTGATTCCGCTGGTTATCCTGAATGCATTGGACGGCAAAGCGCTACCTATTTACGGCAAGGGCGATCAAATCCGCGACTGGCTCTATGTTGAAGACCATGCGCGTGCACTCTATACCGTGGTCACCCAAGGGAAACCGGGGGAGACGTACAACATTGGTGGACACAACGAAAAGCAGAACCTTGATGTGGTGCATACGATTTGCGATCTGCTGGATGAGATTGTGCCTAAAGAGGGGTCGTATCGCGATCAGATTACCTATGTTGCTGACCGTCCGGGCCATGACCGCCGCTATGCGATTGATGCAAATAAAATTGGTGCTGAGTTGGGGTGGACGCCACAGGAGAGCTTTGAAAGTGGCATTCGTAAGACGGTGGAATGGTATCTGAGCAATCTGAACTGGGTTAACAACGTGAAAAGCGGGGCTTATAAAAGTTGGATCGAGCAGAACTACGGAGAACGTAAATAATGAATATTCTTCTGTTCGGTAAAACAGGGCAGGTGGGGTGGGAACTCCAGCGTGCGCTTGCTCCACTAGGTAATTTGATAGCGGTCGATGTGCATTCTAAAGAATATTGCGGAGACTTTAGCAATCCTGAAGGAATCGCGGAAACTGTTCGTACAATTAAACCTGACGTTGTCGTTAATGCTGCAGCGCATACGGCCGTTGATAAGGCTGAGTCCGAACCGGATTTTGCCAGACTCCTCAACGCAACTAGCGTTGAAGCGATAGCTAAAGAAGCCGCAAAAATAGACGCATGGGTTATTCACTACTCTACCGATTATGTATTCCCCGGTGACGGTGAAAAGCCATGGCGTGAAATAGATTCGACTGCTCCGTTGAATGTATACGGTGAGACAAAACTTGAAGGTGAAAAGGTATTGCAGGCGCATTGTCCTAAGCATCTTATTTTCCGTACCAGCTGGGTATATGCGGGGAAGGGCAACAATTTCGCTAAAACGATGTTGCGGCTCGCAAAAGAGCGCCAGGAACTCTCCGTTATCAACGATCAAGTTGGTGCCCCAACCGGCGCTGAGTTGTTAGCAGACTGCACAGCGCATGCTATTCGTGTCGCAATGATAAAGCCTGAAGTTGCTGGTCTCTACCATCTGGTCGCGTCGAATACGACTACCTGGTATGACTATGCAGCACTGGTGTTTGAAGAGGCCAGAAAAGCAGGTATTGAGTTGGCTCTTGAAAAGCTTAATGCTGTTCCAACGTCGTCTTATCCAACTCCTGCACGTCGACCTCATAATTCACGCTTGAACACAGAGAAGTTTCAGGTGAATTTTGGGCTTGTACTACCTTCGTGGGATATTGGCGTAAAACGGATGCTCGCTGAGCTTTTTACGACTCAATCAATTTAAGAAGATAAATGCCTTTATATGGGCATTTTGTATTTATAGAGAAAAATGATGGCTACGCGTAAAGGTATTATTCTTGCCGGTGGATCTGGCACTCGTCTCTACCCTGTAACAATGGCAGTGAGTAAACAATTGCTGCCAATTTATGACAAACCAATGATTTACTACCCACTGTCAACACTTATGCTGGCAGGAATAAAAGATATTCTTATTATCAGCACACCACAGGACACACCACGTTTTGAACAATTGCTTGGGGATGGCAGCCAGTGGGGGCTGAATCTACAATATAAAGTACAGCCAAGTCCAGATGGCCTTGCACAGGCGTTTATCATTGGTGAAGAGTTTATCGGCAGTGACAGCTGCGCTTTGGTGTTAGGTGACAATATCTTCTACGGACATGACCTGCCGAAGCAACTCGAAGCCGCTGTAAATAAAGACGAAGGTGCTACAGTATTCGCCTATCATGTTAATGATCCTGAGCGATATGGTGTAGTGGAATTTGATAAGAACGGCACCGCAATTAGTCTGGAAGAAAAACCGTTAGAACCGAAGAGTAATTATGCCGTTACAGGGCTGTATTTCTATGATAATGACGTAGTTGAAATGGCAAAAAACCTGAAGCCTTCTGCACGTGGTGAGTTAGAAATTACTGACATTAACCGTATTTATCTTGAGCAGGGGCGCCTGTCTGTTGCGATGATGGGGCGTGGGTATGCGTGGTTGGATACGGGGACTCATCAGAGTCTGATAGAAGCAAGTAATTTCATTGCGACAATTGAAGAGCGTCAGGGTTTAAAAGTTTCCTGCCCGGAAGAAATAGCATTCCGTAAGGGATTTATCAATGCAGAACAAGTTAAAAAGCTAGCGATCCCTTTATCGAAAAATGTTTACGGGCAGTATTTAATTAAAATGATTAAAGGTTACTAATAATGAATGTAATCAAGACAGATATACCAGATTTATTAATTTTTGAACCGACAGTTTTCGGCGATGAACGTGGTTTTTTCATGGAAAGCTTTAATCAGCAAATATTTGAAAAGGCAGTAGGACGTAAGGTTGAGTTTGTTCAAGATAATCACTCGAAGTCAAGTAAGGGGGTGCTACGTGGACTGCATTATCAATTACCTCCCTTCGCCCAGGCAAAGTTGGTTCGCTGTGTTGTTGGTGAGGTATATGATGTTGCAGTTGATATTCGTCGTGAATCACCAACATTTACACAATGGGTTGGGGTAAAGCTATCAGCAGAAAATAAGCGACAACTTTGGATCCCAGAAGGATTCGCTCACGGCTTTTTAGTTTTAAGCGAAGTGGCCGAGTTTGTATATAAAACTAATAATTATTATATGCCAGCATATGATAATGGAATATTATGGAATGATCCTCAGCTAAATATAAATTGGAATTGTGATGATGATTCGGTTTTTAATCTTTCATCCAAAGACAAATCTTTGCCATTCTTTTCTG
>NZ_JADBQN010000039.1:0-141323 GCF_014895915.1 Enterobacter cloacae complex sp. P13B | reverse complement strand
CCAGGTGACGCCGCCGTCGAGGCTGATCTGCGCGTGGTCGCCGCTGCCCAGCGCCGCGCCGAGCGTCCCTTTCAGGCTGATCTGGTTGTCGCTGGTGATAAAGTCGCTGCCGGACAGGCCGGTATCCTGGGTAACGGAATCCACGGTAATGGTCGTTGCCGCAGGCTTCGTCAGGTCAATTACCACGTCCTGGCTGTCCGTTGCCCCCACGTTGCCCGCGCTATCGATCACCCGCACCTGGTACTGATACGTACCGTCCGTCAGGGTGCGGCCATCGGTGTAGCGCCACGTGGTGCCGGTCACCGTCAGGTCAATCCAGGTGGTGCCGCCGTCGAGGCTGATCTGCGCCTTCTCGTTATTGCCGAGCTGCGCGGTCAGGGAGCCGTTGACCACTACCTGCTTATCGTTGGTGATGAAATCCGTCGCGCTCAGGCCGGTGTCGTTTTGCAGCGAATCAATGCTGATGCCCATCGACGGCGCGGTGAGATCGACGGTGACGGTGTGGTTATCGCTGGCGCTGTTGCCGATGGCGTTGCTGACCTGCGCCTTAATCACGTACGAACCGCCGTCTGCCAGCGCGGTGACGTCTGCGCTGCCCACCGTGTAGCTCCAGGTGCCGTCATTCTGCACGGTCGCCGCGTAGGTTTTGCCGTTAAGGGTGATGGTCACCGTCTGGCCCGCAGGCGCGTCGGTGGTGCCGCTGACGACCAGCGGCGTGCCGTGTTCGGCCGCGTTGACGATATCGTCCTGCGCAAAGGTGTTAAT
Source organism: Enterobacter cloacae complex sp. P13B (assembly GCF_014895915.1). NCBI lineage: Bacteria > Pseudomonadati > Pseudomonadota > Gammaproteobacteria > Enterobacterales > Enterobacteriaceae > Enterobacter > Enterobacter cloacae complex sp. P13B. The sequence goes on along the minus strand of NZ_JADBQN010000039.1, from coordinate 140,558 downwards.
GGTGATGGTTGGGACATCGCCGTTCAGCGTCACGTCATGCGTTGCGCTACCCTGGTTGCCCGCCCTGTCGCTTACCGACGCGGTAATGGTGTAATCCCCGTCGCTCAGGCCGAGGAAATCACGCCCCGGCACGAAGACCGACCACGTTCCGTCCGCCCCGACGGTCGCCTGATAGCTGTGCCCGCTGAAGGAAACGGTCACCGTCTGGCCCTGTTCTGCCGTGGTGGTGCCGCGGATGGTCTGACCCGCCAGCTGCTCCGCGTTGTTGATGATATCGTCATCCGCCACGGTGCTGATGGTCACGGTCGGCGCAGCGGTATCCACCGTTAAGGTGTGCGTGGTCTGGCCGCCGTTACCGGCTTTGTCGTTGACCGACGCGGTGACCGTCAGCGCCCCCTGGCTCAGAATAGCCAGATCTGCCGCCGGCACATCGAGCGTCCAGGTGCCGTCGCTGCCGACAAGCGCAGTGTAGGTTTTGCCGCCCAGCGTCACGGTGACGGTCTGGCCCGCCTCCGCGCTGGACGATCCGTGTACCGTCAGCGGCTGCTGCGCTTCCAGCGCGTTCAGCATGTCGTCACCCGACAGTGTCGCAATGCTCACGACAGGCGCGGTGGTATCCACGCTGATGCCGTGCGTCGCCGAGGCGCTGTTGCCCGCGCTGTCCTGCGCCGACACGGATACCTGATAGCTCGCGCCATCGGCCAGGGCACCCACGTCTGCGGCCGGAACGGTGGTCGTCCAGCTGCCGTCGTTCTGGATGGTGGCCGTATAGGTCTTGCCGTTCAGCGTCACGGTGACCTGCGTCCCGCTGGCGAACTGGGCGCTGGAGCCGTTAATCACCAGCGCACTACCCGCTTCTGCCGCGTTGATGACGTCGTCACCGCTGAGGGTATTCACCGTCAGCGCCACGGAAGCCGTATTCACCACCACATCGTGAGTCTGGGTGCTGCTGTTGCCCGCGCTGTCGGTAATGGTCGCGCTAATGGTCACGGTGCCGTCGGTCAGGGCAGAAATCACGCTGGCCGGAACGCCCACGCTCCAGTTGCCGCTGGCGTCAACGGTGGTGGTGTACTGGTTTGAACCGATGGTGATGACCAGCTTATCGCCGACGCTCGCGCCGGTTGCCGTGCCGCTCACGATCTGCGCCTGCCCGTGCTCCACGCTGTTGATGACGTCATCGCCCGCCACGACGTTAAAGCTGACGGACGGCGGTGTAGTATCAAGCGTAATCGCTTTGCCCGCGCTGCCCGGGTTGCCCGCGGCGTCGCTCACGCTGACCTGCACGGTGTAGCCATTATCGGCCAGTGCGGAGAGGTCGGTGCCCGGCACGTTGACGCTCCAGATACCGCCCTGCTGCACCTGAGCGGTATAGCTCTTGCCGCCCAGCGTCACGGTGACCGTCTGCCCGGCTTCCGCCGTGGTGGTGCCGGAGATGGCCACGCCCGCAGCCGCTTCGCTGCCGTTAATCACGTTATCACCTGCCACCGTATCAATCGTCACGGTCGGCGCGGTCGCATCCACGCTGTACTCGCGGCCTGCCGTCGCGCTGTTGCCGTGCACGTTGGTGACGCTCACCTGCACGCTGGCGTCGCCGTCCTTCAGGCCCGCGAGATCCGCGGAAGGCACGGTGGCCGTCCAGTTGCCGTCGGCATCCACTTTCGCGGTGTAGGTTTTGCCGCCGAAGGCGATTGTGACGGTCTGGTTTTCCTCCACGTTCGAGGTGCTGCCCGAGAGCACCAGATCCGCGCCTTTCTCCGCCGCGTTAATCACGTCGTCGGTGGCGATCGCATCGATGCTGATCGCCACGGCCGCCAGATCGACGGTGACGTCGTGACTGATGGAGACCGGGTTGCCCGCGCTGCTCTGGCCTGCCACGGTGACGGTCACCGCGCCTGCTGCCAGGGCACCCACGTCTGCTGCCGGGATCGCCGCGCTCCAGGTACCGTTCGCCAGCACGGAGGCCGCATAAGTTTTGCCGTTAACGGTCACGGTGAGCGTGGTGCCCGCCGCCAGCCCGTCACTGGAACCGGTGACGATCAGGTTCTGTCCGTGCTCGATGCTGTTGATCACATCATCGCCCGCCACGGTATTGATACGCAGACCCGGCAGGCTGGCGTCTATAACGATTTCGCGCTCGCCCGCGCCGGTATTGCCGTGGCCGTTGGTGACGGTCGCCGACACGGTCAAATCGCCGTTGCCCAGCGCCGTCAGGACGGACTCCGGCACGCTCACGGACCAGGTGAGATCGCTCTGCACCGTCGCGGTGTAGCTGTTGCCGCCAATGTTCACCGTCACCGTGTTACCGGCTTCCGCGTTCGCCACCTTACCGGTGATGGTCTGGCCTGCCGCCACTTCTGCCGCGTTGATGACGTTATCACCCGCCACGGTGTTGATGGTGACGGTCGGCAGCGCGGTGTCGACCAGCAGGTTCGCCGTATTGCTGACGCTATTGCCCACGCCGTTGGTCGCGGCTGCGCTCAGGGTGTAATTCGCTTCGCCCAGACCCGCCAGATCCACCGCCGGAACCGTCAGGCTCCAGGTGCCGTCTGCGGCGGTCGTTGCAGTGTAGCTTTTTCCGTTGAGGGTCACGGTCACCAGGGTGCCTTCCGCGAGGTTGGCGCTGGTGCCGCTGACGCTTAGTTCCTGACCTTTTTCCACCGCGTTCAGGACGTTATCGCCGCTGATGGCGTTAAAGCCCACGGACGGCAGCCCGGTGTCCACGGTGACGTTATGGCTGCCGCTGCCGGTGTTGCCCGCCGCGTCGGTAACAGATGCAGTGACGGTCACGGTGCCGTCGCTGAGACCGGAAATCACGCTGGCCGGAACGCCCACGCTCCAGTTCCCCGCCGCGTCCAGCACGGTAGTGTACGTCTGGCCGCCAATCGTGACGGTGACCTTATCGCCCGCTGCTGCGCCGGTGGCGGTGCCGCTGATGATTTGCGCCTGCGCGTGCTCGGCGAGGTTGATCACGTCATCGCCCGCCACGGTGTTGATGGTCACCGCAGGTACGGTCACGTCCACCGTCAGGTTATGGTTTACGGATGCCGGGTTGCCCGCCTTGTCGCTTACGCTCGCGGTCACGGTGACGCTGCCGTCGCTGAGCGACGCCAGATCCGCTGCCGGAACGTTCAGCGTCCAGCTGCCGTTCGCGCTGACGGTTGTGGTGTAGTCTTTGCCGTTCAGCGACACGGTCACGGTCTGGCCCGCTTCGGCGGTGCTGGTGCCGGAAACCGTCAGGTCAGACTGCGCTTCCGTGGCGTTCAGGATGTCGTCAGTCGCCATCGTATTAATGGTGACGGATGGCGCGGTGGCATCCACGCTGTACTCGCGGCCCGCCGAGGCGCTGTTGCCGTTCACGTTGGTGACGCTCACCTGCAGGCTGGCGTCGCCGTCCTTGAGGCCCGCCAGATCCGCAGCCGGCACGGTATAGGTCCAGTTGCCGTCTGCTTCTACAGTAGTGGTGTAGATTTTACCGTTCAGGCTCAGGGTGACGGTCTGCCCGGCTTCCACGTTAGTGGTCGCGCCGGACAGCACCAGATCCGCACCTTTCTCCGCCGCGTTGATCACGTCGTCGGTGGCAATGGCGTTGATGCTGATGGCAACGGTAGCCAGATCCACGGTCACGTCGTGGCTGATGGTGATCGGGTTACCCGCCGCGCTGTCGCCGGTGACGCTGATTTTTACTGTGCCTTCCGGCCACGCGCTCACGTCCGCAGACGGAACCGCCGCGCTCCAGGTGCCGTCCGCCAGCACCGTCGCCGCATAGTCTTTGCCGTTCACGGTAACGGTCAGCGCCGTGCCCGCCGCCAGCCCGTCGCTGGAGCCGGTGACGATCAGGTTCTGCGCATGCTCAATGCTGTTGACCACGTCGTCGCCCGCCACGGTGTTCACGCGCAGGCCCGGCAGGTTAGCGTCTATCGCGATCTCACGCTCGCCGCTGCCGGTGTTGCCGTGGCCGTTGGTGACGGTTGCCGTCACGCTCAGGCTGCCGTTGCCGAGTGCGGTCAGCACATCAGACGGCACGTTCACGGACCAGCTCAGATCGTTCTGCACCGTTGCGGTATAGCTGTTGCCGCCAATGGTCACTGTTACGGTGTTGCCCGCTTCGGCATTCGCCACGGTACCGCTCAGGGTCTGGCCTGCCGCCACTTCCGCCGCGTTGATAACGTTATCGCCCGCCACGGTGTTGATGGTGACGGTCGGCAGCGAGGTGTCGACCAGCAGGTTCGCAGCGCTGCTCACGCTGTTGCCCACCCCGTTGGTGGCGGTCGCATTGAGGGTGTAACTTGCCTGACCGAGACCGGCCAGATCCGCAGCCGGAACCGTCAGGCTCCAGGTGCCGTCCGCCGCCGTCGTCGCGGTGTAGTTTTTGCCGTTGAGGGTCACGGTCACCACGGTGCCTTCCGCCAGGTTGGCGCTGGTGCCGCTGACGCTCAGATCCTGACCTTTTTCCACCGCATTCAGAACGTTATCGCCGCTGATGACGTTGAAGTTGACCGATGGCAGACCGGTATCGACGGTCACGTTATGGGTGCCGCTGCCGGTGTTGCCCGCCGCGTCGGTAACAGACGCAGTGACGGTCACGGTGCCGTCGCTGAGGCCGGAAATCACGCTGGCCGGGACGCCCACGCTCCAGTTACCTGCCGCGTCCAGTATGGTGGTGTAAGTCTGGCCGCCGATAGTCACGGTGACCTTATCGCCCGCTGCCGCGCCGGTGGCGGTGCCGCTGATAATCTGCGCCTGACCGTGCTCGGCGACGTTAATCACGTCGTCGCCCGCCACGGCGTTGATGGTGACCGCAGGTACGGTCACGTCCACCGTCAGGTTATGGTTTACGGATGCCGGGTTGCCCGCCTTGTCGCTGACCGATGCGGTAACGGTGACGCTGCCGTCATTAAGCGCGGCCAGATCCGCCGCCGGAACGTTCAGCGTCCAGCTGCCGTCCGCGCCGACGGTTGTGGTGTAGTCCTTGCCGTTCAGCGTCACGGTCACGGTCTGGCCCGCTTCGGCGGTGCTGCTGCCGGAAATCGCCAGGTCAGACTGCGCTTCCGTGGCGTTCAGGATGTCGTCGGTCGCAATCGTATTGATGGTGACGGACGGCGCGGTGGCATCCACGCTGTACTCGCGGCCCGCAGAGGCGCTGTTGCCGTTCACGTTGGTAACGCTCACCTGCACGCTGGCGTCACCGTCCTTCAGGCCCGCCAGATCCGCAGCCGGCACCGTGGCGGTCCACTTACCCGCCGCGTCCACCGTGGCGGTGTAATTCTTGCCGCCGAAGGTGATGTTGACGGTTTGATTTTCCTCCACGTTTGAGGTGGTGCCGGAGAGCACCAGATCCGCCCCTTTCTCCGCCGCGTTAATCACGTCGTCGGTGGCAATGGCGTCGATGCTGATAGCGACGTTCGCCAGATCCACCGTCACATCGTGGCTGATGGAAACCGGATTGCCCGCGCTGCTCTGGCCCTCAACGGTCACGGTGACCGTGCCTGCGGCCAGGGCACTTACGTCCGCAGAAGGGAGAGCCGCGCTCCATGTACCATCCGCCAGTACCGTCGCGGGATAGGTTTTGCCGTTGACGGTAACGGTCAGCCCCGTGCCTGCGCTCAGGCCATTGCTGGAACCGGTAATAATCAGGTTCTGTCCGTGTTCGATGCTGTTGATCACGTCGTCGCCCGCCACGGTGTCCACGCGCAGGCCCGGCAGGCTGGCGTCTATCGCGATCTCACGCTCGCCGCTGCCGCTGTTGCCCACGCCGTTCGTCACGCTGGCGGTTACAATCAGATCGCCGTTGCCCAGCGCCGTCAGGACCGATTCCGGTACATCGACGGACCAGGTCAGATCGCTCTGTACCGTCGCGGTGTAGCTGTTGCCGCCAATCGTTACGGTCACGGTGTTGCCCGCTTCGGCATTCACCACGGTGCCGCTAATAGTCTGACCTGCGGCCACTTCTGCCGCGTTGATGACGTCATCGCCTGCCACGGTGTTGATCGTGACGCCCGGCAGAACGGACTCCACGTTCACGGTGTGCGAAGTGCTGGTGCTGTTGCCGACGCTGTCCGTTGCGGAGGCAGTGACGGTGTAAAGCGCTTCACCCAGCTGCCCCACCTCGCTCGCCGGAACCGTCGTGGACCATTGGCCGTTGGCCTCAACCGTGGCGCTGTAGGCTTTGCCGTTGAGCATCACGGTCACCACCGCGCCCGCCGCCAGTCCGGAAGCCGTACCGGTGATGGTCAGATCCTGCGTTTTCTCGCTGCTGTTGATCACATCGTCACCGGAGACTGTGTCGATGGTCAGCACCGGCGCGCTCAGGTTGACTTCCACCTCGCGCGTCGCGCTGTTGCTGTTTCCGGCTTTGTCGGTCAGCGCCGCGGTGATGGTGTAATCCCCGGCGGTCAGGGCACCGACGTCCGCCGCAGGCACGCCCACGCTCCAGTTGCCGGACGCATCCAGCGTCGCCGTGTAATCTTTGTTATTGATGGTGACGGTCACCACGTCGCCCGCCGCCGCGCCGGTCACTGAGCCGGTAACGATCAGAGCCTGCCCGTGCTCGGCGCTGTTGATCACGTCGTCATCGGAAACGGTGTTGATGGTCAGCTGTGGCACGGTGGTATCGACCAGCACATCGCGTGCCGCGGAGGCCGGGTTGCCCGCTTTGTCCGACACGGTGGCGCTGACGGTATAGTTCCCGTCGGTAATCGCGCCCACATCAGCAGAAGGCACAGTCACGCTCCAGCTGCCGTTTGCCTGCACGGTGGTGGTGTAATCCACGCCGTTCAGCGTGACGGTCACGGTCTGGCCCGCTTCGGCGTTAGAGACGCCGTTGACGACCAGATCCTGCTGCGCTTCGGCGGCATTGATGATGTTGTTGTCGCTGACGATTTCGATGGAGACCGTCGGCGCGGTGGCGTCCACGCCGTACTCGCGTCCCGCCGAGGCGCTGTTGCCGTTCACGTTGGTGACGCTCACCTGCACGCTGGTGTCGCCATCCTTCAGGCCAGCCAGTTCTGCCGACGGCACGGTCGCCGTCCAGTTGCCGCTGGCATCCACTTTCGCCGTGTAGGACTTGCCGCCGAACGTGATGTAAACCGTCTGGTTCTCTTCCACGTTGCTGGTGGAACCTGAAAGCACCAGATCTGCGCCTTTTTCTGCCGCATTAATCACGTCGTCGGTCGCAATCGCGTCAATGCTGATAGCAACCGTCGCCAGATCGACCTTCACGTCGTGGCTGATGGAGACCGGGTTGCCTGCCGCGCTATTTCCCTCGACCTTCACGGTGACCGTGCCTGCGCCGAGCGCGCTGACGTCTGCCGCCGGAATGGCCGCCGTCCAGGTACCGTCTGCCAGCACCGTGGCCGCGTAGGTTTTGCCGTTGACGATCACGCTCAGCGCCGCGCCCGCTGCCAGGCCGTCGCTGGAGCCGGTAATAATCAGGTTCTGCGCATGCTCAATGCTGTTAATCACGTCGTCGCCCGCTACGGTATCGACGCGCAGGCCCGGCAGATTGGCGTCTATAACGATTTCGCGCTCGCCGGTTCCGGTGTTGCCGTGGCCGTTGGTGACGCTGGCTGACACCGTCAGTTCGCCGTTACCGATGGCGGTTAAGACCGCGGACGGCACGTTGACCGACCAGCTCAGATCGTCCTGAACCGTCGCGGTATACGTATTGCCGCCGATTGAAAGGGTGACAGTGTCACCGCTCGCCGCGCCGCTCACCTTCCCGCTCAGGGTTTGTCCGGAAGCGACTTCCGCCGCGTTAATCACGTCATCGATGGCGATTGCGTTAATGGTAACCTGCGGCAGCGTGCTGTCGACCAGCACGCTGTGGCTGGCGTTCGCGCCGTTGCCTGCGCTATCGGTCACGCTTGCCGTGACGGTATAGCTCGCTTCGCCCAGCGCAGAGACGTTCGCCGCCGGAACGGTCACGCTCCAGCCGCCGCTGGCGTTGGTGGTCGCGGCATAGCTGATGCCGTTCAGGATCACCGTAATGGCTGTACCTTCCGGCTGGTTGCTGGTGCCCGAAATCAGCAGATCCTGGCCTTTCTCGACCGCGTTAATCACGTCGTCAAGCGCCAGGGTATTGAAGGCAATCTCCGGCGCAGCCAGGGAGACGTCAAATTCATGCGTGGCGGTGGTGCTGTTACCCGCTTTGTCGGTGAGGGTCGCGGAGATCGTCTGCTCGCCGTTAGCCAGCGCGCCCACGTCTGCCGCCGGAACGCCCACGCTCCAGCTTCCGGACGCGTCCAGCATCGCGGTGTAGTCTTTGCCGTTCAGGGTGACGGTAATGACGTCACCCGCCTGCGCGCCCGTGACCTTGCCGGAGACGATCAGCGCCTGGCCGTGCTCGGCAATATTCACGATGTCGTCGCCCGCAACGATGTTAAAACTAATCTGCGGCACGGTGGTATCCACCAGCACGGAGGCTTCCGCGCTGGCCGGGTTGCCCGCTTTGTCGGATACGGAAGCCGTGACCGTGGCGTTACCGTCGGTGATGCCCGCCAGATCGGCTGCCGGCACGTCCAGCGTCCAGCTGCCGTCGGCCTGCACCTGCGCGGTGTACTGGTTGCCGTTGAAGGTTACGGTGACCGTCTGGCCTGCTTCGGCAGTGGACGTCCCGCTCAGGGTCAGATCCTGCGCTGCCTCAGCCGCGTTCAGCATGTTATCGCCGCTGATGGTATTGATGGTCACCGTTGGCGCGGCGGTATCGACGCTGAACTCCTGCGCAGACGACGCCGCGTTGCCGTTCACGTTGCTCACGCTGACCTGCACGCTGGCGTCGCCGTCCTTCAGGCCGCTCAAATCGGCTGCCGGTACGGTGTACGTCCAGTCGCCGTTGGCGTTCACCGTCGTGGTGTAGGTTTTACCCGCAAAGGTGATAGTGACGGTCTGGCCCGCTTCTACGTTCACGGAGGAGCCGGAAAGCACCAGATCCTGACCTTTTTCTGCCGCGTTGAGCACGTTGTCCGCGGTCACGCTGTTGATGCTGACGGCGACCGGCGCGAGATCGACGTCCACGACGGTGCCGATAGTCACCGGGTTGCCGGAAGGGTCCTGCGCGCTTGCCTTGATATCCAGCGAACCGTCCGCCCACTGGGACACGTCCGCTGCCGGAACCGCCGCCTGCCAGGTACCGTCCGCCAGTACGGTTGCGGAATAGATCTTACCGTTAATGGTCACCGTGACGGTGCTGCCCGCTGCCAGATCGGTGCTTGAACCGGAAACAATCAGGTTCTGAGCGTGCTCAATGACGTTAATGACATCATCACCCGCCACGGTATCAATACGCAGGCCCGGCAGTTGGGCGTCGATGGTGAAGTTCAGCGAAGTCGAACCGGTGTTGCCGTGCGCGTTGGTGACGCTGGCCGAAACGGTCAGTTCGCCGTTGCCGAGCGCGGTTAACTGGCTCTCGGTTAACGGCAGGCTCCATGAGAGATCGTCCTGCACGGTAGCGGTGTATGTTTGACCGCCGAGGATAATCGTGACGGTATCGCCCGATGCCGCGTTAGAGACCTTCCCGGTCAGGGTTTGCCCTGCGGTGACTTCCGCCGCGTTGACGATATTGTCGGTCGCGAAAGTGTTGATAGTGACGACCGGCAACGCGCTGTCCACCAGCACATCGTGCGAGGTTGAGGCGCTGTTGCCCACATTATCGGTAACGCTCGCCGTCACGGTGTAATTGGCTTCGCCCAGCGCGCTCACCGCAGAGGCGGGCACGGTGACGCTCCAGCTGCCGCTGGCGTTAGTGGTGGTGGTGTAGTTGATACCGTTCAGGTTTACGGTGATGGTGGTCCCTTCCGGCTGGTTGCTGGTACCAGAAAGCAGCAGATCTTCACCCTTCTCTGCTGCATTGATCACGTCATCTACGGCCAGCGTGTTAATACCGATAACAGGCGTCACGGTATTCACCACCACATCCAGAGAACTGCTGCCGGTGTTGCCGGAGCGATCGGTCACGGAGACGTTAATGGTCCAGGTACCGTCCGTCAGCCCCTGAACGACGGATGCAGGCAGGCCGAGGCTCCAGTTGCCCGCCGCGTCCACCGCGGTGGTGTAGTCCACGTTATTAATAGTGATGGTGACCAAATCGCCCGCCGCCGCGCCGGTGACGGAGCCGCTCAGGATCTGCGCCTGAGAATGGGCCAGCTGGTTAACGGTGTTGGTGTCGGTGACAAAGTCATTAATGGTCACCTGCGGCACGGTGGCATCCACCAGTCCAACGCGGTCCGCACTGCTGCTGTTACCTGCCACGTCGCTGACGGAGGCCGTCACGGTGACAGTGCCGTCTGCCAGCGCGCCAACGTCGGCGGCAGGCACGTTCAGCGTCCAGGTGCCGTCAACTTGTACGGTAGTTTGATAGTTTTTGCCGTTCAGCGTCACGGTGACCGTCTGGCCCGCTTCAGCGGTTGTGCTGCCGCTGAGCACCAGATCCTGCTGCGCTTCTGCCGCATTGATGATGTTGTCGTCGGTCAGATTATCGAGCGTAATGGTCGGCGGCTGCGTATCGACGGTCACCACGCGTGAGGCGTCCGCGCTGTTGCCGCTGACGTTGGTCACGCTGACGCTTACCTGCGCCCGCCCGTCAATCAGCGTTTCCATGGCGTGCGCCGGGACGGTCAGGCTCCAGGAGCCATCCTGCTGCACCTGCGCGGTAAAAGTCTGGTCGGCAAATTTCACCACCACGGTTTGCCCCGCCTCCACGCCCTGCGTCTGGCCGGAAAGGGTTAAATCGCTCCCTTTTTCTGCCGCGTTCAGCAGGTCATCGCCGGAGACGGTATCAATGGTGACCGCCACGGCGTTGAGATCGAGTTCAATCGGGTGTTCAGCCGCAACGGTGTTGCCCCAGGCATCTTCCGCGCTGACGCTGACCGTCATACCTCCGGCCGTCCAGGCCTGCAGATCCGCAGCAGGAACGCCAATGCTCCAGCCGCCGCTGGCGGTCACCACGGCGGGATAGTCGACGTTGTTGATGGTGACGACAATCGGCGTACCTGCGGCCAGATGGGTGCTGGCGCCGGTGACGGTCAGATCCTGCTGCTGCTCGATGGCGTTGATTACGTCATCGCCGGAAATGGTGTTTACGCGCAGACCCGGCAGTTCCGCGTTGATATTGATATCGCGCTCGCCGGTGCCGGTATTACCGTGCCCGTTGGTCACGGAGGCGGTAAAGGTCAAATCCCCGTCGCCAAACGCCTGAAGATCCGCTGAAGGGATTGTGACCTTCCAGGTCAGATCGCTGCCCACCGTGGCGCTGTAGCTCTTACCGCCGACGCTAACAGACACCGTATCGCCCGCCGCCGCGCCGGTAACGCGGCCACTGAGGGTTTGGTCCACGCCCGCTTCGGCGTTATTAACCAGGTTATCCCCCGCAAAGGTGTTAATGATCACCTTCGGCAGCACGGTATCGACCAGCAGATTCGCCTCTGCGGAGCCGCTGTTACCCACGCTGTCGGTGCCGCTGACGCTGACGCTATAAAGGGTGTTCGCCAGATTCAGGACGTCGGATACCGGCACCTGAACCGCCCAGATACCGTTTTCGACGGTCGCCTGATAGCTGACGTTGTTCAGCGTCACGGTAACGGCGCTGCCGTCCGGCAGGTTGCTGGTGCCGCTCAGGCTCAGCGGCTGCATCGCCTCCCGGGCATTCAGCACGTTGTCCTGGCTGATGGCGTCAATCGTAAATTCCGGCGGGTTGCCGCTCAGCGCAATGCCGTGCGTGGCGCTACCGGTGTTCCCCGCTGCGTCGGTGACGGAGACGGCAATGGTGTGGTTGCCCTCACCCAGCGCGCCGACGACGGAGGCAGGAACGCCCACGCTCCAGCTGCCGTCTGCCTGTACGACGCCGGTGAAGGTCTGGCCGCCAACGGTCACGGTGACGACATCGCCTGCCGCCGCGCCGCTCGCCTGCCCGGAAATAATCTGCGCCTGGCCCTGCTCGCTGGTGTTGAGGATATCGTCGCCCGCGACGGTGTTGATGGTGACGACCGGCGCGTTGGTATCTACCGTGAAATCCGCGGTCACGGACGAGCCGTTGCCAGCTTTGTCGCTGACGTTCACCGTCAGGGTGTGGTGACCTTCATTGAGGGCCTGCACCTCGCTGGCCGCCAGCGTGACGGACCAGGTGCCGTCGCTGCCCACCGTGGCGTTATAATTTTTGCCGTTCAGCGTCACCGTCACAATCTGCCCGGCTTCCGCGTTGGTTTTACCACTCAGCGTCAGCGGCTGGTTGTGCTCAGCGGCATTAATGATGTTGTCCTGCGCGAGCGTATCGACGGAGAGCGTTGGCGCAGCGGTATCCACGCCAATCGTCTGGCTTCCGCTCACGGTGTTACCCGCCGCGTCTTTGCCGCTGACGCTGACGGTCCAGGTACCGTCGCTGAGCGCCTGCGCGTCTGCCGCAGGCACGTTAACGCTCCACGCGCCGTCTGCTCCCACCTGAGCGGTGTAGGCTTTGCCGTTCAGCGTTACGGAAACGTCGGTTCCCTGCGCCAGATGCTGGCTGCTGCCGGACAGCGTAAAGCCTGCGGACTGTTCGCTGGCGTTAATCACGTTGTCACCCGCCGTTGTCGCCAGCGTAAGCGTGGCCTCGGACGTAGAAACGGTCACGGTGATGTTGCCCGCTGACGTGGTTTTACTGCCGTCGATCTGCACCACCGACCAGGTGTGCTCTCCGTCGGCCTGGGTCGGGAGTTTTACCGTCCAGGTGCCGTCTTTACCGACCATCGCGCTGGCGATGGTGCTGCCGCTGCCGTCTTTAATCTGGATGGTCGCGCCCGGCTGACCGGTACCGCTGAAGGTCGGCGCGTTATCGTCCGTGAGGGCGTTTGCGCTCAGCACTCCCTGCTTGTCGCCCACCTTGTCCGACAGCAGGAAGGTCGGCGTGGCGCTTTCCACTTCTTTTGTGTTATCAATGACTTTCGTTTTGGTTTCGCCGTCACCGCCGTGGGCCAGCAGTGCGCCGATAGCACCGCCGCCTAACGCCGCCCCTGCAATCCAGCCCCACGGGGCATCGCTCAGGGCGCTTCCCTGCTCCAAGAAGGGTTCAATGCTGCTAATGGGTGTGGCCTGCGCGGTTAATTCAGTAGCGGCAACGCCTGATGCTTCCCCGGCATCGGCAAAAGAGAGATGAGTCAGTTCCTGCCCGTCGTTGAACACCAGCTCTGACTGATGTTGGGTTTCAGGATCTTCAACAAAATAGTTATTGCAGCGAATAACGCTGCCGTCCTTCATATAAATGAGAAGGTCTTTACCCTGGCGGACATAACGCACCACGTCCTGAGCAGAGCCCTGAATTTCAATCACGCTCGGCGATGAAATAGAGACCGACAGATTTCCTTCGCCGGTTAATTTCGTTTTCTCCGCCGTTTTGCGAATGATGACATCAACAACCTTTACGTTACTCATATTCCTCTCCTTGCAGGTGTACGGATCCCTGTGGATATATCCACCAGACGGATGTAGCTATCCCTGGGAAAAAACACCCATTATTTTCAGACTTATTTCGTGCAGCTATGCGTGGCTTTTGTTAACTCAAATCGGGTAATTTTGCGGCAGCGTTTTTCTCTATTCCAATAAGCGGCATTAAATTATCAACCGCGGAAGCATAATTAATTGCCGAACTCCAGCCATCATACTCGGCGATTATTTTTGCCGACGTGGCCTGCCAGACATCCTGCTCAACGCTGAGCAAATCATTAATGCTCCGCTTGCTCAGGGTGTATTCATTTTTATAAACCTCGCGGGCCCGCAGCGCATTTTCCAGCTGCCGCTTCCCGGCCTCCATTCTTCCCCGTGCGCCGGTCCAGTCAGCTTGCGCGACGGAGGCCTTTTGCAGCACGTCGAAACGCGCCTGATCGACCTGAGAGGACGCCATCGCCCGGGCGCCCTCAGCCTGACGCACGCGTGCGGATACCGCGCCGCCCTGATAAAGCGGTGCGTCAATATTGAGCTGGATTTGGTCGTCCCAGTATGAGCGGTTGTCCGACTCGTAACGCGTGCGTCCCCCCTTCAGGCTCAGGGTTGGCCAGTGCTGGGACTTCGCCGTTTCAACGCCATACTGGGCCGAACGTTCCATATTCTGCGCGGCCATTACCGCCGGTATTAACGAATAATCAATGCGGTTGAGCGAATCCGGCTCAACGGCGAGGTTTGCGGGTACCGGCGAATAATGATCTGCCTGCATTCCGGTTAATACCGCAAGCCTTGCGCGGGCGCTGTTCAATGCGGCGTTATACTGCGCCACCGTCGCCTGCATGCCGGCAATACGCGTGCGGGTCTGGAGTTCATCGGAGGTGGAACTCACGCCCGCATCGGCGCGCAGTTTTGCCAGCTGCTCCACGTTTTTCAGTGCCTGAACATTCTCTTTTGCCGCCTGTAGCAGGTCGGAATAACGTTTGACCTCCACGTAGCCGAGCGCCGTTTTTTCCGCCACGTCAGAAAGCGTGCTCATCAGCTGGTAGCGGTAGCTATCGCGCTGTGCGGAAGACTGGCTGATGCTGTTGTTGGTCTTGCCAAAATCGTATATCAGCTGGGTCAGGCTCACTCCCCAGGCCGCAGAGTTCTTCAGCGAACCGCTGGAATCGGTGGTCTGGCTATGCCCCGTACTCCCGTTCAACGCTATTTGCGGCATCCAGCCGCTGCGCGCCTCGTCTATTTGCGCCTGACCAATACCTAACTGCGCGGCCTGCTGGCTAATTGACGGATCGCGATCGATAGCGAAAAGAATACTTTCCTTTAAGGTCGTCGTTGCCATCGGGGCAATACCTACCGCGCCACTATTGGCATAAGCCGTATTTAGGGCTAATGAAATTAACGCCAGCGTAGCTATAAATTGGCGTGAAACAGGCTTGCGTAATATCGTCATTTTATCTCCCTGACTCTGAGTGATACTCAAGCAATTACCCAAAAAGAGGTACAGATAATTAGACAAATATCTTATTTAACTTCCTCGCTAAATTTCAGGTAAAGCTCCCCATACCCATTTCCGATGGAGATGAGATCCGCCTTTGTCTTATTAAATTTAAGAAATTACTTATTTCATAAGTTGATTTGCAGCATAACAAAATGTGGTATAGGCCACTACACCCACAATGTTAATGCAGTGTTACATATAAGAAAAAACATGGGGTTTCTGGACAAAACTCCGAAAGTAGCCTTTCAGATGAAACATCAAAACACACTGTAATTTAAGGAAAATTCTTAATCTCCTCTGCGCACATTTTTGCGTTAATTTCTGAGCGGGTCAGACACAAAGATTTTCAAAGAAGTGTCAACTTAAGTAAGAGCCATCGATTTGTTGAAAAATAATTCCAATAAAAAACATAAATCAGACATTAAATGCTTTATTTTAATTTCATATCAGCACATTCCACCAATTAATGACAATGCGTTGGTTACATAACCCAAATCGTTGATTAAAACATAACATTAACACTCTGGTTAACATTCAGAACGGGTTAATGATATCCGCTTAATATAATTCCAATAATCAAACATCAACCTGGTTTATGATGCCCCTTCCTTCTGCGTCAAAATGCTGTATTATGCGATTTATTGCGACATTTTGCAGGATTGCTGCCCATGCACAAAACCGCACGTCAACGCTATGTCCTTGATATTCTCAGTGAACAAGGTCAGGCCAGCATCACCGAGCTGGCAGAAAAGCTGCAGGTTTCGGCGGATACCGTTCGTCGGGATCTGACCGATCTGGAAAATCAGGGGCTTGCCCAGAAGAATCACGGCGGGGCTATTGCTCTGAATCTTTCGGCCATGAATCGTCAGGGCCGCAATACCCTGCTGCCGGAAACCAAGCAGCGCCTGGGGAAACAGGTTGCGCAGGCGGTTCCGCCGGGTTCCACCCTGTTTCTGGATGCCGGCAGTACGGTGATGGCCGTCGCTACTTTTCTGCAGGGACCTCACACCGTGATCACTACCTCGCTGGATATCGCCCAGCATTTTAGCGACCGGGAAGACATTGAGCTTATTCTGCTCGGCGGAAAATGGGACCCGAAGCAGCGCCTGTTTGCCGGCAGCGCCACGTTGTCCCTGCTGTCACGCTATCGGGCCGATATCGCCATTCTCGGTGCGTGCGCCCTTCATGCCGAACTCGGTTTGAGTGCCGGTAAAGAAGCGGATGCCGAGGTGAAACGCGCGATGCTCGCCGCAAGCCATGCGCACTGGATTGTTGCCGATCACCTGAAAGTTAACCGCTGCGAGCCGTATCTGGTCTCCGGGCTAACCGATATTCATCAACTCTTTTTAGATCGTCCCTGGCCTGAGCTTGGGGACCCTGGCGCATTACGGGTCACGGTGTGCGCGCAAT
This sequence comes from Enterobacter cloacae complex sp. P13B, assembly GCF_014895915.1. Classification (NCBI taxonomy): domain Bacteria; kingdom Pseudomonadati; phylum Pseudomonadota; class Gammaproteobacteria; order Enterobacterales; family Enterobacteriaceae; genus Enterobacter; species Enterobacter cloacae complex sp. P13B. The sequence continues at coordinate 124,243 of NZ_JADBQN010000039.1, read as the reverse complement.
AACGTGGAGAAGGTCATGAGTAAAGTTCAAACAATCAACATTGCGCTGATCGGGTATGGTTTTGTCGGTAAAACCTTCCATGCCCCGCTGATCCAGTCCGTGGACGGGCTCAAGCTGGCGGTGGTCTCTTCCCGTGATGAAGAGAAAGTGAAGCGCGATCTTCCGGATGTGCTGGTGGTAGCCACGCCCGAAGAAGCCATTCAACATCCTGATGTTGACCTGGTGGTCATTGCCTCCCCTAACGCCACCCACGCGCCGCTGGCGACGCTGGCCCTGAACTCGGGAAAACACGTGGTCGTGGATAAGCCTTTCACTCTGGATATGCAGGAAGCCCGGGACCTGATTGCCCTGGCGGATGAAAAGCAGCTTCTGCTCTCCGTTTTCCACAACCGCCGCTGGGACAGCGATTTCCTCGGCATTAAGCAGATTATTGAGCAAGGCACGGCTGGCAAGGTTAAGCATCTGGAGTCGCATATTGACCGCTTCCGCCCCGAAGTGCGCGTGCGCTGGCGCGAGCAGAACGTCCCCGGCAGCGGTCTGTGGTTTGACCTGGGCCCTCACCTGATCGATCAGACGCTTCAGCTGTTTGGCCTGCCAGAGTCTGTTCAGGGAAATATCGCCACGCTGCGCGACGGCGCAGAGGTTAACGACTGGGCGCACGTGGTCCTCAATTACCCGGCTCATAAGGTGGTTCTGCACGCCAGCATGCTGGTGGCTGGCGGTACGGCGCGCTTTACCGTTCACGGGGACAAAGGCAGCGTGGTGAAAGCCAGAATCGATCAGCAGGAAGCGCAGCTGCTGGCTGGCGTAATCCCCGGCAGCGACGCCTGGGGCGAAGACGACGACAGCATGGTGTTCTTCGAAGCTGATGGTGAACCCCAAACGATTGCCACGCCAAAGGGCGATCAGCGGCAGTACTACATCAACGTGCGGGATGCGATGCTCGGGAAGATCGCCAATCCCGTTCACCCTGTCGAGGCGTTAGCGGTCATGGCTGTTCTGGAAGCGGCGGTGAAATCGTCAGAGACGGGGTCAACGCAGACGCTGGCGTTAACTGATGAAGAGCGTGTTCTTCTGGGTTAAAAAACAAGCCGGGTGGCGCTGCGCCGCCCGGCACGAGTTAAAGACTACTGACGCTTATTCGGCATCATGCGCAAAAGAGTATTATCTTTCCAGAAATAGTGGTGCATCAGCGCCGCAAAGGCGTGAAGACCAATCACGAAATAGCCCAGGTTTGCCAGCGTAACGTGCCACTCCTTCAGCACATCCACCAGGTCAAAATTCCCCTCCGCCGCGTGAGGCATCGCCAGACCAAAGGCGAACCAGTCGTTTCCACGGTTATACATCATTACAATGCCAATCAGCGGCAGCGCAATAAACAGCAGATAGACGATCAGATGCCCAAGGTGGGACATACCGGTAATCATCGCTTTGGGTTTAGGCTGAATGGGCGGTGCGGGAAACTTCAGGCGGATCAGCAATCTCGCCACCATCAGCACCAGAACCGAGATGCCGCAGGAGACGTGGATCATGTTAATAAGCGGTCGATCGGAACGCGGGAAAAAGCCTCTGAATTCCATCGCGCAGTAGGCGACAACGATTAACAAAAACACCAGCCAGTGAATCGTGATTTGCAGGCTTGTATATTTAGTGCGCATGGGATTTCCTGAAAAAAAACAGTCACCGCGCCAACATAATCTCCTTTCCTTAAAAATTCATTAACTTTTCTGTATGGTTTTTCAAATACTTCCCCTCGCATGAAGCATCTTCAATTGCTGCCCTGCCCGTGATGGTCTAAGCCTGGATGAGTTCAAACTGTCGTATCGACACGTTCACAGGAGAACACCATGAGTAAAATTGGCATTAACGGATTTGGACGCATTGGACGCCTTGTGCTGCGCCGCCTTCTTGAAACCCAGGACAGTAATACCGTCGTCGCCATCAACGACCTCACCTCCCCGAAAGTCCTGGCCTACCTGCTCAGGCATGATTCCAACTACGGTGGCTTCCCCTGGAGCGTGGACTTCACCGAGGATGCGCTGATTGTCGACGGTAAAACCATCGCGGTGTACGCCGAAAAAGAGGCAAAGCACATTCCGTGGAAAGCCGCGGGCGTGGATATCGTCGTGGAGTGCACCGGCTTTTATACCTCAGAAGAAAAATCGCGGGCGCACCTGGACGCCGGTGCGAAGAAAGTGCTGATTTCGGCGCCCGCGGGTGAGATGAAGACCATCGTCTATAGCGTGAATGACGATACCATTGACGCCAGTGATACTATTATTTCCGTCGCGTCCTGCACCACCAACTGCCTCGCCCCGCTGGCAAAAGCCCTGAACGACGCGTTTGAAATTAAAGTGGGCACCATGACCACCATTCATGCCTATACCGGCACCCAGGCGCTGGTGGATGGCCCGCGCGGGAAAGATCTGCGCGCCTCGCGGGCGGCGGCAGAAAATATTATTCCGCATACCACCGGTGCGGCGAAAGCCATCGGCCTGGTGATCCCCGCGCTCAGCGGCAAACTAAAGGGTCACGCCCAGCGCGTGCCGGTGAAAACCGGATCGGTAACCGAGCTGGTAGCGATTCTGGGTAAAAAGGTGACGGTCGAGGAGATCAACGCCGCGTTGAAAAAGGCGACCCAGGGGAATAAATCGTTCGGGTATACCGATGACGAGATTGTTTCTTCAGATGTGATTGGCTCGCACTATGGTTCGGTGTTTGACGCCACGCAGACGGAGGTTTCAGAAGCGGGAGACCTGCAGCTGGTGAAAGCCGTTGCCTGGTATGACAACGAGTATGGGTTTGTAACGCAGCTCGTGCGGACGCTGGATAAGTTTGCGGCGCTGTGATTCTCCCCGCACCCTAACCCTCTCCCCAATGGGGCGAGGGGGTTGTTCCGTGCTCAGATGATTTTACGCGCCACCTTCAGGACTGGGTCCTGTTGAAGCTGTCTCCATGCGGCGGTGACGGTTTCAGGGAATTCAACGTGGGCGATAAAATCCCGCCCGGCCGGGCCATAGCCGTTGACGTCATCATACAGGCGCGGCAGTTCACCCAGAACCAGCGACAGATACCGGTCAACGGGCCACAGCCCGGCGTTGACCCCACTAAACTCCACGCCCTCTGTGCCGTTTTGCAGCGCTGGCGTAAACCCGGGATGGCTGATCCACTGCGGTGATGCGGGTTCATCGCGGCACACGCGGGCAAACGTCGCCATCGTGCGGCGTTGCATCGTTGGGTCCTGTACCACCAGCACGCGCCCGCTTGTCCGCTGACGCTCTTTTAGCATGTTCCAGCTAAAGCGCGCGTTTTCACCGCAGTTGGTGGAGCGATCTTCAACCCACACGCGCGCCTCGGGGATCTGCCAGAACGCCCGCGCAATATCGGCGAGAATGCTCGCTTCGGCCCGCCCTTCGACTTGTAAGGTGTGATAACGCGGATGATTGCCGATAGCTGAATATAAAAACGCTGTTGAATGACCAATACCGCCGCTAATCAGGAGCGGGATTTCTCGCTGCGCGGCAATACGGCAGGCTGCCTCAATGGTCGGGATCACCGCGTTCCCTGCCAGAATTACCGCATCGACGTCCGGGTGCAGGCGGCTGCCGCTCAGGTCGTCCTGCGCCAGCCATTCACCGACAGTGTTAATGGCCGCCAGCGTGGCATCCGGCAGGATGGGAAAATGGGTCTGTTCCATGATGAACTCCTTCTCGCTATCCCTTCAGGGTAGCGACTTCAGGTTCTCAACACAACGGCGACATCGGGCCGCTCTTTTTCCTTAAATTTCTCTCGTACATTTGATTAACATGCGCAAATCATATTCACTTGAATTATCATTTGCGGCAGACGTAGAATCGCTAGCCCGCTAATTATTCAATTATTTCTAAGGTAATGACGTTATGCGCCTGCCCGAACGCGACCCTTATGCTCCTCGCGAGTGGCAGCCACATGAGAAACCCGCCCTGCTGGGTTCGCCTTCCACTCCCGAGCACAGTACCCCAAAACGCGTCGCCTATGGCGTCGTTGGGCTGCTGGTTTGCCTGACGGGGGCACTGGGCAATGCGGTGGTCACCGCCAACCTGCAAAACCTGCAGGGGACCTTCGGGGCCTGGTCGACCGAAATCGCCTGGCTGCCCGCAGTCTATGTGATGACCAACATCTCCATTAACCTGCTGCTGGTCAAATTTCGTCAACAGTACGGCCTGCGTGCCTTTACGGAAGGTTTTCTGGTGCTGTACGTGCTGGTCACCTTTTTCCACCTGTTCGTTAACGACCTCAGCTCCGCGCTGATGGTACGCGCTGCGCACGGGATGGTGGCCGCCGCGCTCAGCTCGCTGGGGATTTACTACCAAATCCAGGCCTGGCCTGCGAAGCATCGCCTGAAGGCGCTTACCATCGGGATCACCGGATCGTCGCTCGCTATTCCGCTGGCGCGTCTGTTTTCCACTGAGCTTCTCCAGCTGGACGAGTGGCGCGGGCTCTATTTCTTTGAGCTGGGGCTGGCGCTGATCTCCCTGGCCTGCGTAATCGCCTTAAAACTGCCGCCGGGTGACCGACGCAAGGTCTTCGAGAAGAAAGACTTTGTCACCTTCTTTTTACTGGCTCCCGGAATGGCCCTGCTCTGCGCCGTGCTCTCTTTAGGCCGTCTTGACTGGTGGTTCGAGGCGCCGTGGATCGGCTGGTCGCTGGCGCTATCGCTGGTGCTGATTGTTTCCGCCATCGTGTTTGAACATAACCGCGCCAACCCGCTGCTGAACACCCGCTGGCTGTCGAGCGGCAGCATCGTTCGCCTGGGGCTGATTATGCTGCTGATCCGCATCGTGCTGGCGGAGCAAAATACCGGCGTCATCGGCTGGCTGCAGTACGTGGGGTTACAGAATGAGCAGATGACCCATCTGGCGTGGTCCATTTTCGCCGGGATCGTCTGCGGGATCGTCACCAGCTGCCTCACCATCAAGCCCACAAAGCTGGCGTGGCCGATTATCACCTCTCTGGCGCTGATGATTGTTGCCTCGCTGCTGGACAGCCAGTCCAATTACCTGACACGCCCGGATCAGCTGATGGTCAGCCAGTTCCTGCTGGGCTTCGGCAGCGCCTTCTTCCTGGCGCCCGCCATGCTGGCCGCCATTGGCGGGGTAATTGCCGACCCGCGTAACCTGGTCAGCTTTTCGGTCATGTTTGGCATGAGCCAGAACCTCGGCGGCCTGCTGGGATCGGCGATTCTCGGCACCTTCCAGACCTGGCGCGAGAAATACCACTCCAGCCTGCTGGCGGATCAGCTCACCACGCTTAACCCGCTGGTCAACGAGCGGATTCAGCTTTATACCCAGATGTATAAAAGCCTGATTGCCGACAGTACGCTGCTGGGAACGCAGGCCATTACCCAGCTACAGACGGTGACCACCCTTGAGGCAAATATTCTGGCCTATAACGATACTTATCTGCTGACGGCAAGCATCGCTGCCGCCACGCTGGTCTGGATTTTATGGCGCTTGCTGCGCCTGCGCATTACTGCCCGTATGGCGCTGAAGAACGCCACCGGCAACAAATAATTGTAATATTTCTGGAGAGTTTATGAGTCAGCAGGATGCCGCCAAAGAGCAGGCCAACACCCGCAAAAATGTGCGCATTGTTTCCGTTTTCACCGCCGCTGCCATCGGTATTGTCGGCGTGCTGGTCATTCTTTACGCCTGGCAGCTGCCGCCGTTTACCCGCCACGCGCAGTTTACTGACAACGCCTACGTGCGCGGCCAGACGACGTTCATCAGCCCCCAGGTAAACGGCTATATCACCGAGGTGAAGGTTCAGGACTTTGTGCAGGTCAAAAAAGGCGATCTGCTGTTGCAGATCGATGACCGCATCTATCGTCAGCGCGTCCATCAGGCCGAGGCGCAGCTGGCGATGAAAATTGCCGCGCTGAATAACAACCTGCAGCAGCGGAAAAGCGCCGAAGCGACCATTGCCAAAAATGAAGCCGCGCTGAAAAATGCCCGCGCCCAGAGCCTGAAAACCCAGGCGGATTTAAAGCGCGTGAAGGATCTGACGGCGGATGGGTCGCTTTCCATTCGCGAGCGCGATGCCGCGCTGGCCAGTGCGGCTCAGGGCAGCGCGGATATCGACCAGGCGAAAGCCACGCTTGAGATGTCGCGTCAGGATCTGCAGACGGTGATTGTGAACCGCGGCGCGCTGGAGGCAGATGTTGAAAACGCCAAAGCGGCGCTGGAGCTGGCGCAGATTGACCTGCAAAACACCCGCATTATCGCCCCGCGCGACGGCCAGCTCGGCCAGATTGCCGTGCGTCTCGGCGCGTACGTGACCGCCGGAACGCACCTCACTACGCTGGTACCGCCGCAGCACTGGGTGATTGCCAACATCAAAGAGACCCAGCTGGCGGAGCTGCGCGTCGGTCAGCCGGTGAAGTTTACCGTCGATGCCTTAAACAACAAAGCGTATCAGGGCCGCGTAGAGAGCATCTCGCCGGCGACCGGGGTTGAATTCAGCGCCATCACGCCGGACAACGCCACCGGTAACTTTGTCAAAATCGCCCAGCGTATTCCGGTGCGCATTGAGGTGCTCGGTAAGCCTGAAGAGTCTGCGCTGCTGCGTCCGGGTATGTCGGTCCAGGTAACGATCGATACGCGGGAGGCGAAGTGATGATCCTTCGCCGGATAGCCGCGCTGGTGGGGGCGCTCATGCTGGCCGGATGCCAGTCCGTTGACGTCAAGCCGGCGCAGCCGACCCTGCAAATTCCGGCTCAATGGCGCGCCGTCTCAGGGCCAGCCAGCCCGACGGAACAGCTCTGGTGGCGCAATTTTCATGACAACAACCTCAACCGCTATGTGGACCAGGCGCTAAAAAATAACAGCGATGTGCTGATCGCGCGGGAACGAATTAACGAGTACCAGGCGCGGGTCTTTGCCGCCGACGGCAGCCTGTTTCCTTCGCTCGACGCGGGCGTAACCGGGACGCGCGCCCGTTCTCAATCCGCCGCCACCGGGTTGCCGGTTTACAGCACGCTGTACAGAGGCAGCCTGACGGCGAGCTATGATGTTGATATCTGGGGCGTCAACCGCAGCGCGGCCAATGCCGCCGAAGCCTCGCTGGAGGCGCAAAAAGCCGCCGCCGCGGCTGCGGATCTCACCGTCGCCTCGTCCGTTGCCTCCGGGTACGTCACCCTGCTCTCGCTTGATGAACAGCTGCGCGTGACCGAATCCACGCTGAAATCGCGCGAAGAGGCGTTTAAACTTGCCAAACGCCAGCTTGAGACGGGCTACAGTTCGCGCCTGGAGCTGATGCAGTCGGATTCCGAGCTTCGCTCAACGCGAGCGCAGGTGCCCGTGCTGCGGCATCAGATTGCGCAGCAGGAGAATGCCCTGAGCCTGCTGCTGGGAAGCAATCCCGGTGCGGTAGCGCGTAGCGAAAGCTTTGCGACGCTGACGCCGCTCACGCTGCCGTCACAGCTGCCCTCCACGCTCCTGAATCGTCGGCCAGATATCGTGCAGGCCGAGCGACAGCTGGTCGCGGCTGACGCCTCGCTTGCCGCGTCACGCGCCAGCCTGCTGCCGTCGATCAACCTGACCGCAACCGGATCGATCCAGGATCGCACCCTTTCCGGCCTGCTGGACAACCCGCTCCAGCTCTGGAGCGCAGGCGGCAGCATTCTCGCCCCGCTGCTGAACCGCCAGGCGCTGAACGCGCAGGTGGATATTTCCCAGTCCCAGCGTAACCAGGCGCTGTATGCGTATGAAAAAACCGTGCGTAACGCGTTTGCCGAAGTGAACAACAGCCTTGATGCTATTACGCGCTATCAGGAACAGCTGACGGAGCTGCTTGCCCAGCAGGATGTGGCCCGGGAGACTCTGCGCATTGCGCAGAACCGCTATCGCAACGGTTATTCATCCTATCTTGACGTGCTGGACGCGCAGCGCACGCTGTACTCGGTCCAGACCAGCGTGGTGCAGGTCAAAAATAACCTGCTGCTGGCGCAGATTGATTTGTATAAAGCGCTGGGCGGAGGATGGGTCAGTGCCTGATAACCTGCCCGGTGGTGCTTTGCTTACCTGACCTGCATTTCGCACCCGGCAATCCCTCTTAAGGAGTCAGTCTATGCAACAACAATGGTCTGCAGTAGATAATTACATGATTTCTTCGCTTATCCCTGAGGATGAGGTTCTTCAGAAGGTTCTTGAAAACAACAAACGCGCCGGGCTACCTGAACACGATGTTGCGGCCAATCAGGGGCAGTTGCTGGCGCTGTTCGTGCGCATGACGCAGGCAAGACGCATTCTTGAGATCGGGACGCTGGGCGCCTATAGCTCAATCTGGATGGCGCGCGCCCTGCCGCCGGACGGAAAGCTGGTTACGCTCGAGGCTGACCCGACGCATGCCGATGTTGCCCGCCAGAATATTCGCCTCGCGGGGCTGAACGATCGTATTGAATTAATTGAAGGCCCGGCGCTGAACTCGCTGGAGAATTTCGGTGACGTTCCGCCGTTCGACCTGATCTTTATTGATGCCGATAAGCCAAACAATCCCGGCTATCTGGAGTGGGCGCTGCACTATTCCCGTCCCGGCACGGTGATTATCGGCGATAACGTGGTCCGCGACGGCGAGGTCATTAACGTGCAAAGCGACGACGCGCGCGTGCTGGGCGTGCGGCGTTTTATCGAGATGACGGGGGATAACCCGCGCTTAACCGCCACCGCGCTGCAAACGGTGGGGGTTAAGGGATGGGATGGGTTTACGCTGGCGATTGTGAATGGGTGAAAAAATGTGCGGGCTGATGCCCTCACCCCGACCCTCTCCCACAGGGCTGAGGGTTCCCCAGTAATTTTTAAGCAGAAGCATTAACGTTGTTTCAGAACGATTTAAGGCTTTCAGCGATGCTCTGGTCCGGCTGTAAATCGCTGAGGCGTTTCCTGCAGGCCGGGGCGAGGCGCATGGATGCGCCGAGAGGGCGGGCTTTACAGGGATGTTACCTCCGCCCGTCCCCGATAAGCCGAAAGGAATTAGCCGAAGGTACCGCGTAGCGGCGATTTACCGCCGGGAGCCCGGGTCGCCAGGGCGGCGGCGATTGAGCCGCCCTGGCACGTTCACCGAAACAGCATTTACAGAGTAGCAAGGAACATAAAGTGAACGGAATGACCACCACTGCCGTATGTTCCCCTCACCCTAACCCTCTCCCCAAAGGGGCGAGGGGATTGTTCAGTGCTCGCATTAATTTGTGGGGAACCCTCAGCCCACAGGGAGAGGGAGAAAACCGGGTAAGGACGTTAAGCGGAAATCTGCTCCATCGCCTGCAATATACGTTTATCCGAAATCGGATACGGCGTACCGAGCTGCTGGGCAAAGAAGCTGACGCGCAGCTCCTCGATCATCCAGCGGATCTCCTGCACATCTTCATCGTCGCGGCGCGCCGGCGGCAGCTTGTTTAACCACTGCTGCCACGCCTGCTGCACGCTTTCGACCTTGAGCATCTGCGCGCGATCGCGGTGCGGATCGATCGCCATTTTCTCCAGCCGTTTTTCAATCGCCTGCAGATAGCGCAGCGTATCGCCCAGACGCTTAAAGCCGTTGCCGGTGACAAAGCCGCGGTACACCAGCCCCGCCATCTGCGCCTTCACGTCCGACAGCCCCAGCGCCATGGTCATATCCACGCGCCCCTTCAGGCGCTTGTTGATGTTGAACACGGCAGTGAGGATCTGCTCGACCTGTTTGGCAATCTCCACCACGGTGTCGTTCAGCTCGGCGCGAACCTTGTCATGCAGCTTCGCAAAACCTTCTTCCGTCCAGACCGGGCCGCCCGCCTCGTGGATCAGCTTGTCCACGCCGCAGGAGATGCAGTCGTCAATCAGATCCAGCACCTTGCCGTACGGGTTAAAGTAGAGCCCCAGCTTGGCTTTGTTCGGCAGCTTCTCGTGCAGATACTTGATCGGCGACGGGATGTTGAGCAGCAGCAGGCGGCGCAGCCCGCGCCACATCATCTGCTGCTGTTCCTGCGGGTTATCAAACAGTTTGATCGCCACGCTGTCACGTTCGTCCACCAGCGCCGGCCAGGCTTTGACCTTATAGTTGCCGCGCTTCTGCTCGTAGCTTTCCGGAAGCTGGCCAAAGCTCCAGATATGCAGCCCGCTCTGCTCGATGCCGTCGTCCGCCACCGCAGAAAGCGTCTCCTGAACTTTGCCTTTCAGCGCCTCTTTCAGCTCGCTGAGGGAACGCCCTTCCAGCAGCTTTTTGTTTTTATCATTCACCACGCGGAAGCTGATTTTCAGATGATCGGGCACCTGATCCCAGTTCCAGTCTTCGCGGTCGATGGTGGTACCGGTCATGCGGCGGAACTCACGCTCCAGCGCGTCCAGCAGCGGCAGTTCCAGCGGCGTGACGCGGCCCAGAAACGCTTCCGCATAATTTGGCGCTGGCACAAAATTGCGCCGCACCGGTTTCGGCAGGGATTTGATCAGCGCAATCACCAGCTCGCGGCGCAGGCCGGGGATCTGCCACTCAAACCCGCTCTCGTCGACCTGGTTTAACAGCGGCAGCGGAATGTGGACGGTTACGCCGTCCGCGTCGGTGCCCGGTTCAAACTGGTAGGTCAGACGCAGCTTGAGGTTGCCCTGATGCCAGAAGTTCGGGTAGTCGAGCTTGCTGACCGACTCCGCCCCCTCTTTAATCAGCATGCTCTTTTCGAAGTTGAGCAGGTCCGGCGTCGCTTTGCTGGCCTTCTTCCACCAGCTGTCAAAGTGGCGGGCGGAGATAACATCATGGCTGATGCGCTGGTCGTAAAACTCAAACAGCGCCTCATCGTCCACCAGAATGTCGCGGCGTCGGGACTTGTGCTCAAGCTCTTCCACCTCGGCGCGCAGCTTCAGGTTTTCACGGAAGAACGCGTGGCGCGTCTGCCAGTCCCCCTCCACCAGCGCGTGGCGGATAAACAGCTCGCGGCTGAGCGCCGGATCGATCTGGCTGTAGTTGACCTTACGCGCGGCGACCACCGGCAGGCCGTAAACGGTTACTTTTTCGGTCGCCATCACCGCGCCCTGCGCGCGCTCCCAGTGCGGCTCGCTGTACGAGCGTTTCAGCAGGTGCTGAGCCACCGGCTCAACCCATTCCGGGTCGATGCGCGCGGCAATGCGCCCCCACAGGCGGCTGGTTTCCACAAGCTCCGCGACCATGGTCCACTTCGGCGGCTTCTTGAACAAGCCGGAACCCGGGAAGATGGAGAAACGCGCGTTACGCGCACCGGTATATTCCTGCTTATCCGCATCCTTCATCCCGATATGGGACAGCAGGCCGGTCAGCAATGCGATATGTATTTCGCGGTACTCCGCCGGTTCACTGTTCACCGGAATGCCCAGCTCTTTCACCACCTGGCGCAGCTGGGTGTAGATATCCTGCCATTCACGCACGCGCAGGTAGTTAAGGAAATCCACGCGGCACTGGCGGCGGAACTGGTTCGAGGAGAGCGCTTTCTGCTGCTCGCCGAGGTAGTTCCACAGGTTCACAAAGGCGAGGAAATCGGACTCTTTGTCGTGGAAGCGACGGTGCTTTTCGTCCGACGCCTGCTGTTTGTCCATCGGACGCTCGCGCGGGTCCTGAATGGAGAGCGCCGAGGTGATGATCATCGCCTCGCGCACGCAACCGTGCTTTTGCGCTTCCAGCACCATGCGCGCCAGGCGCGGGTCGACCGGCAGCTGGCTGAGCTGGCGGCCCAGCGGCGTCAGCTTATAGATGCTCGCCTGCTCGTCGGTGGTAATCGCTCCGAGCTCTTCCAGCAGACGCACGCCGTCCTGAATGTTGCGCTTGTCCGGCGCTTCCACAAACGGAAACGCCGCGATGTCGCCCAGCCCCAGCGCGGTCATCTGCAGGATAACGGACGCCAGGTTGGTGCGCAGAATTTCCGGGTCGGTAAACTCCGGGCGCGACAGGAAATCGTCTTCGGAATAAAGACGAATACAGATCCCTTCCGACACGCGGCCGCATCGGCCCTTACGCTGGTTAGCAGACGCCTGGGAGACCGGCTCAATCGGCAGGCGCTGAACCTTGGTGCGGTAGCTGTAGCGGCTGATGCGCGCCGTGCCCGGGTCGATCACGTATTTAATCCCCGGTACGGTCAGCGAGGTCTCCGCCACGTTGGTCGCCAGCACGATGCGGCGTCCGCCGTGCGGCTGGAAGACGCGGTTCTGTTCGCTGTTGGACAGGCGGGCATACAGCGGCAGGATCTCGGTGTGGCGCAGGTCGCGCTTGCTGAGCGCATCGGCGGTATCGCGAATTTCGCGCTCGCCGCTCATGAAGATCAGGATGTCACCCGCGCTCTCGTTGCCCAGCTCGTCAACGGCGTCGAAGATGGCCTGCAGCTGATCGCGCTCGGTATCGTCCGCCTCTTCCACAATCGGGCGATAGCGCACTTCCACCGGATAGGTGCGGCCCGACACTTCAATAATCGGCGCATTGTTGAAGTGTTTTGAGAAGCGCTCCGGGTCGATGGTCGCGGAGGTGATGATGATTTTCAGATCAGGGCGACGCGGCAGCAGCTCTTTAAGATAGCCAAGCAGGAAGTCGATGTTCAGGCTGCGCTCGTGCGCTTCGTCAATGATGATGGTGTCGTACTGCATCAGCAGGCGGTCCTGCTGTATTTCCGCCAGCAGGATACCGTCCGTCATCAGCTTGACCATGGTGTTGTCGCTGACGTGGTCGCTGAATCGCACCTTGTAGCCGATGCAGCCGCCCGGCTCCGACTGCAGCTCTTCGGCAATACGATTCGCCACGGTGCGCGCCGCCAGACGACGCGGCTGGGTGTGGCCAATCAGCCCCTTCACCCCGCGGCCCAGCTCCATGCAGATTTTCGGCAACTGGGTGGTTTTGCCTGAACCGGTTTCCCCCGCGACAATCACCACCTGGTGATCGCGGACGGCCTCAAGGATGTCCTGTTTCTTCTGACTGACGGGCAGGTTTTCCGGGTAGGTGATCGCCGGACGCGCGGCTTCGCGCAGCACAACCTTCCCTGCCGCCTGTTCAATCTCTTTGGCCATCTCCTGGTAAATGGCCTGTTGTGCATCAGGATTTTTAACCTTCTTCACGCCGTGCAGCCGGCGGGAAAACCGCTGTTTATCGCGCAGCATCAGGGAATCAAGCTGTTGCAGGAGCATCGGGAAGGTGATTTTGGGTTGTTCTGTCATAGCGTTAACGGGCAGTGCTCTGCCGGATAAAATCTCTTTTTAATGATTGCTATAGAGTACCACATTGACGCTTTTAGCGCCTTATTCAAAAAATTCGAACATAGGCTTCGATATATTGCGCTATCTCTGTGGCAGGATTGTGAATAAAGTGTCAACAAGCAACGGGGCACCCCCCTTCAATCAAATGCAACAACAGGAATCACCCATGAGCAAAGTATTAGTTTTGAAATCCAGTATTCTGGCAGGGTACTCTCAGTCTGGTCAGCTGTCTGATTACTTCGTTGAACAGTGGCGTGAACAGCATTCTGCAGACGAAATCACCGTGCGTGACCTGGCAGCAAACCCAATTCCTGTGCTGGACGGCGAGCTGGTTGGCGCGCTGCGCCCAAGCGATGCGCCACTGTCCCCGCGTCAGCAGGAAGCCCTGGCCCTGTCCGACGAGCTGATTGCTGAGCTGCAGGCGCACGACGTTATCGTCATCAACGCCCCAATGTACAACTTCAACATTCCTACCCAGCTGAAGAACTACTTCGACCTGGTGGCGCGCGCTGGCGTAACCTTCCGCTACACCGAGAACGGCCCGGAAGGTCTGGTAAAAGGCAAGCGTGCGATCGTCCTGACCAGCCGTGGCGGTATCCATAAAGATACCCCAACTGACCTGGTTGCGCCGTACCTGAGCCTGTTCCTGGGCTTCATCGGCATCACTGACGTGAACTTCGTGTTCGCGGAAGGCATCGCTTACGGTCCGGAAGTGGCGACCAAAGCGCAGACCGACGCGAAAGCCGCCATCGACAGCCTGGTAGCCGCGTAAGATTTCCCCCTCTCACCGCCCGGTGGGAGGGTTTTTCTTTTCCCCGCATTTCGCTATCATCCGCTTCCACTCTCCAGCCGGGCGGCCTGATGTCTGCGATTATCGATTCTTTTATTGCTCCACCGTGTCACGGCGACATTGAGATCCTCTGGCAGGATGAACATCTGCTGCTGATTAATAAGCCTTCTGGCCTGCTCAGCCTCTCGGGCAAAAACCCGCAAAACCTCGATTCTGTCCATTATCGTCTGGTCCAGACGTTCCCCGGCTGCACGCTGGTGCATCGTCTGGATTTCGGCACGTCCGGGCTGATGGTGGTAGCGCGCAATAAGGCCATCAACGCGGCGCTTTGCCAGCAGTTCAGCCAGCGCAGCGTGGAGAAAGTCTACAGCGCCCTGCTTTATGGGCATCTGGAAAACGACGAGGGAATAATAGACGCGCCCATTGCCAAAGACCCGGCGCTGTTCCCGCTGATGTCGATCTGCGCCATCAACGGTAAACCCGCCCGTTCCCGCTATCGGGTGGTGGAACGTTTTTTTCGGGGGACAGGAGTGCCGTTAACGCGGGTGGAACTGACGCCGGAAACCGGGCGAACCCACCAGCTGCGCATCCACTGCCAACAGCTCGGGCACCCTATTCTGGGCTGCGATCTGTATGGCGGTCTTGACGCGCCGGGGGCTAAGGAAACGCCCCGGCTGATGCTGCATGCCAGCGAGCTGAATTTTATTCATCCCGTGAGCGGAGAGCCGGTTAACGCCCGCCACGCCGCCCCGTTTTGAACGCGGTTTACCACATCAAATCGTCAGGAATTTTGAAGTCCGCGTACGGATCGTCTTCGTCCTGCTCTTCCTGACTGAGCGCGCTGTTTAACACGATGCTGTCGGCATCGCGCTGGGCAATTTTATCAGCCACCACCGCCGGAATGATCGCGTATTCACAATCGCCGTTTGCATTGAGCACCAGGCGCGCAATGGCCAGACGGCCGTTGATCAGCTGGGTTTGCGTCTGCTTGTCGACCTCAATTTTTTTGATCAGATTACCGTCGGTGAAGTTAAAGGTGATGTTGCCCTTCGCCACGGTGATGCGGTTCATCTCGATCAGCTGCTTCACCTGCGCTTTAAACTCTTTCGCGAGTACGGCCTGCTTCTGCTGCTCGCTCAGCAGCTTGTCACGCTCGATCTGCGCCTTCTTATTCTCTTCTACCGCTTCCCGAGCCTCACGTGCCTGAACGCGTGATTTCTTTGCCGTGCGCTGCACTTTCGCCGCTTTCTTGCTGCTGACCAGGCCCGCTTTCAGCATCTGCTCTTGTAAGGTGAGTTTTGTCATGATCGTTTCTAAACCGGTTGGAAATTTTGGGGATTATAGCGGGAATTGAGGAAAGAGTGCGACATTAGGAGAATCGTAGGGCGTGTAAGCGCAGCGCCACCCGGCAAGAAAGACAGCAACACCGCGAGCATTACACTTCATGAACTTCCCTCATGTTGCATTGAAATTAAGTCACTTCCCCTGCGCCGCGGGCTCAGGCATAAATTATGCATTAGTAACTTCTTAGCAACATGAACTTAGGATGCATAACCACAATGAGCAAAGCTTTCACATATACCCTTAAGCGCAGTTGCTTCGATGAGAATTACAATCCGTCAGAAAATACGCGTACGACCACCAACTTTGCCAACCTGGCGCGTGGGGAAAAACGTCAGGAAAACCTGCGCAATACGCTGGTGATGATCAACAACCGCTTTAACGCCCTGGCGCGCTGGGATAACCCGACCGCCGATCGCTACGCGGTTGAGCTTGAAATCATCTCTGTCGATTTGAACATTGGCGCGGAAAAGCCGTTCCCGGCCATCGAGATTTTGCAGACGTATATTGTCGACAAGAAAAATAACCAGCGTATCGCAGGCATTGTCGGGAATAACTTCTCTTCTTACGTGCGGGATTATGATTTCAGCGTCCTGCTGCTGGAGCACAATAAGAACCAGCAGCACTTCAGTATTCCGGAAAAGTTTGGCGAACTGCACGGCAATATTTTCCGCCATTTTGTGAACTCGCCGGAATACAAAGAGAACTTCAGAAAGGGCCCGGTGATCTGCCTGAGCGTCTCGAGCAAAGACACCTATCGCCGCACCGGTAACCAGCACCCTGTTCTGGGTATTGAGTACGCGCCGGATGGCGAATCGTTAACGGAACTGTACTTCGCCAAAATGGGCCTGAAGGTCCGCTACTTCATGCCTGAGAACAGCGTGGCGCCTTTCGCGTTCTTCTTTACCGGAGACTTGCTGAGCGATTACACCGATCTGGAACTGATCGGCACCATCAGCACGATGGAGACGTTCCAGAAAATCTATCGCCCGGAAATTTATAACGCGAACTCGGCGGCGGGACTGTTTTATCGCCCGGACCTGAACCAGCAGGATCATTCATTAACCAAAATTGTTTATGACCGCGAAGAGCGAAGCCGGCTGGCGATTGAACAGGGTCGATTTACCGAAGAGTATTTCATTAAGCCTTATAAACACATTCTCGAGCAGTGGTCTGATAACTACACGCTTTAATTCATCAAAAAAGGTCTTTTATTATGAAAACATTGCTCCCGACGTCTACGGCTGGCAGCCTGCCTAAGCCGACCTGGCTTGCGCAACCTGAAACGCTCTGGTCTCCTTGGAAACTGCAGGATCAGGAATTACTGGCGGGTAAACAGGATGCACTGCGCCTGTCCCTTGACGAGCAGATCCGTGCGGGAATCGATATCGTCAGCGACGGGGAACAGACCCGTCAGCACTTCGTCACCACCTTTATTGAACACCTGAGCGGCGTCGATTTTGAAAATCGCCAAACCGTGCGCATTCGTAACCGCTACGACGCCAGCGTGCCGACCGTGGTTTCTGCCGTTGCGCGTCAGAAGCCGGTATTCGTGGACGATGCAAAGTACCTGCGCCAGCTCACGGACAGGCCGATCAAATGGGCCCTGCCTGGGCCAATGACCATGATCGACACCCTTTACGACGCGCATTATAAAAGCCGCGAAAAGCTGGCCTGGGAATTCGCCAAAATCCTCAACCAGGAAGCGCGCGAATTAGAAGCCGCGGGCGTGGATATTATCCAGTTCGACGAGCCGGCGTTTAACGTCTTTTTTGATGAGGTCAACGACTGGGGTATCGCCGCGCTCGAGCGCGCCATTGAGGGTCTGAAATGCGAAACCGCGGTACACATCTGCTACGGCTACGGCATCAAGGCCAATACTGACTGGAAAAAGACGCTCGGCTCAGAATGGCGCCAGTATGAAGAGGCCTTCCCTAAGCTGCAAACCTCTAACATCGACATCATCTCCCTGGAGTGCCACAACTCCCGCGTACCGATGGATCTGCTGGAGCTGATTCGCGGTAAAAAGGTGATGGTTGGGGCGATTGACGTGGCAACCAACACCGTCGAAACGCCAGAAGAGGTCGCCGACACCCTGCGTAAAGCGCTGCAGTTCGTCGACGCCGACAAGCTTTACCCCTCAACCAACTGCGGCATGGCTCCCCTCTCCCGTCAGGTGGCTAACGGTAAGCTGAAAGCGCTCAGCGCCGGCGCAGAAATTATCCGCAAGGAGCTCGGCGCGTAATTGCCTTACGTTTGCCAGTACGGCGGCGAGCCGAAAAACGCCACGTAATAATCAATCACCGCCCTGACGTTCAGGGGCGGATGACGTGCGTGAGGATAGATCGCCGCAATATTCAGCGGCTCCGTATTGATAGCGCACGCCATTTCCGGCATAAGAGCGACCAGCTCCCCCCGCTGCAGCCTGTCGCCAATCAGCCAGTCCGGAAACAGGACGATCCCCATTCCACCCAGCGCGGCAATGAGCAGCGACTCCGCATTATTGGACGTCATCAGCGGCGCCACGGGATAGTGCACCCAATTCTCCCCCTTGCGTCGCACAAGCCAGCGATTAGGGCCAGACGAACCGCGATACACCAGGCATTTATGCTGGCTCAGCTCGGCCGGGTCGGCCGGTACGCCGTGTTGACGCAGATACGCGGGCGACGCGGCAAGATGGTAGCGCTGCTGCCCGAAGATGCGGGCGTGGAACGTCGAGTCCGTCAGCGTGCCGATGCGAAAAATGAGGTCGGCGGCATCCCGGTGCGGGTCGATAAAGTCATCGGTCAGCGTCAGCTCTATGGTTAACCGTGGATAACGCTCGGCCAGGCCTGCCAGGCCGGGTGCAACGTGCCTCTGTCCAAAAAATACCGGCCCGTTAATGCGTACCGTGCCCGAGGGTTCGGTCGAACGTTCATCCAGCTCCCGACGCGCCTCTTCGAAGTTATCGACCATCGCCCGGGCATAGCGGATAAAAAGATGCCCGTTTTCCGTGGGGATCACCGCCCGGGTATTGCGATAGAACAGCTGCTGGCCGAGCGCGTCCTCAAGCTGATGAATAATCCGCGACACCTGCGAAGCAGAAATTCCCTCCCGTCGCGCAACGACGGAAAAGTTCTGCGTTTCATAGACGGCAATAAACAGCAGCAGTGAGCGAAGGTTCATGCTTCCGGCATCTGACATTAATGCATTTCCTGCAAAGGTGTTTCCTGCATTATGGCATTTTTCTCACATGTCTACCGACGTAATCTTCTTCGCCTGAAAACGGAGGAAGCATAATGCAGTTTGTATTGATTTTACTGGTGATTGCCGGCGGGATGGGCCTCTCCGTCGAGGCGGGTTTGCTGGGGCCGTTAGGGGGAGAAGTAGGCGATTTATGGGCCACGTTCAGCATTTTCGGGGTCGGCGCCGCGCTGACCTTTCTGCTGATGCTGTTTTTCAGCCCGCGCAACGGTCCGTCGTTTTTCGCACAGCCCGGCTGGCAGCTGCTTGGCGGCGTGCTGGGTCCTGTTTACGTTGTCATTCTGACTATCGCCACCCCCGCTATCGGCATCGCTCTGACGATGATCGGCATTCTGGCAGGTCAGGTTTTTAAAAGCCTGATCATTGACCACTTTGGCCTGCTGGGTACGCCGCACAGGAAGATAAACGCAAGACGCATCGTGGCGCTGGTTTTTATTATTGCCGCACTGGTACTGGTCGCAAAGGGGTAAGCACATGACACTGATGATGATAATTCTGGCCATCTGCGGCGGCGCGACGCTGAGCATACAGGCCGCAATTAACGGACAGCTCGGCAGCAGCGTGGGCGTTTTCAAGAGCGCGTTTCTGACGTTTTCCGTCGGCGCGCTGGTGACCGCCCTGCTCATTTTCTTCTTTGAGCCTAAGCAGACGGTCACGCTGCTGGACGTGCCGAAATGGCAGCTCCTCGGGGCGATGTTCGGCGTGCCCTACATTGTGATCATGGTGCTCGCCGTGCAGCGCATCGGCACCGCCGTCGCCACGGTGGCGGTGATATTCGGCCAGCTCGCCATGAGCATGCTGATAGATAACTTTGGCTGGTTGAACAATCCCGCTATTCCGTTTTCACCGAGCCGTCTGGGCGCGGTGGTGTGCCTGGGGATTGCCCTGTACTTCATCTACTCCAGCAGCAAAACCGGCGATGTTCGCGACTAAGCTTCCGTATTCCGGGTAAAGAACAGCGTCACCGTGGCGACGGTGACGCCAAATTTCTTCATCTCGGTTTTATTGAACAGATGCGTCTCATCCTGCAGGTACATCCAGTCATCAAAGTTCAGCAGCCACGTTTTGCCGTTGGCCTTCACGTTCATTCTGTAATGCCAGTTAAAGGCGTTGCCTGCGGCCTGCCCGGTGGCAACCCCTTCAATATCACCTGCCGTTCCCTCGTAGCGGTCGTTCCCCACGCGGCGAATGTGCCATACCCGCTGCTGCTTCTCGCCGTCGTCGTAAACGAAGCGCTCGTTCAGCGTCAGCGTATCGCCGATGACGTCCCCGGCAATCTCAACGTGAAAGCGGCGGATCTGCTTGCCGCTGCGATCCTGCACCATGCCCCACGCTTCGGTTTTGCCCTGGAAGTAGTGGAAGATATCAAGCCGCGGCGGCTGCTGACGATACTCGGACACCTCCGTACTGCAGCCGGCCAGCAGCATCGTGAATGCCAGCGCCAGCGTCAGAATTCGTTTCATTTTTTGCCTCCGATTAGCTGCTGACGCAGCTCAGGATATTGCGTGCGGGGATCGAGCCAGATGGCCAGAAAGCGGGTGCTGAACGCTTCTGACTGGCGCGGACCGAGCGGAATAAAGGATTTTTGCGCCGACGACGCGCGGTACCAGAACTGCCCCTGCTTATCATTGAGAACAAACGCCAACTGTGAACCCGGCCGGACATCCGGCCACAGGGACTGGAGCATCCTTAGCCAGGCTTCACTTTGCGGTTCCTGCGTCAGGATCCCCTGCGCCTGCCACTGGTCACGGGTCGCCTCAACCAGTTCATCGCGATCTATGTCGCGCGCGTAGGTAATAATCAGCGCCTGATCCTGATCGTCCCGGCTGTAACGGCCATCCGGCGTGCGGAGCTGAGAGGTATAGACCGTGAACGGCCCCCAGGTCAGCGTGGCGTCGCCCACCTTACGCCAGGCCAGCCAGTCGGCGGCCTGAGCACCAGGAACAACCAGCATGAGCCAAAACAGCAGAACCGCAGCCCTCATTTTTGTCTCCCCATTAGCAGGTGGAAAAACAGCATCAGCACCAGCCAGCCCGGCGCCATCCAGCTGACGACGATAAAGGTCGGCTCCAGAAACGTGATGGCGCCCAACCGCTCGCCAATCAGGTAGGCCACCGGGCCTCCCACGGCCGCCAGCAGGGTCAGCAGCCAGCCGGGTAACGTGGTGGTACGCGCAAGCTGCGTCCAGACCACGGCGAACATCAGCCACAATGCCACCATCCATAGCGGCATCAGGGAGTCGCCCGTGAAGGCAATCAGCCCCGTCAGCGCCCAGAGCGCATCCAGCAGGCTGCCCGCCGCGGCCAGCCCAATGGCGTAAAGTCGGTATGCTGACGGCAAAAGCAGGCACGCCAGGATCGCCAGCCCGAGCCAGATAATCAGGCCCTGTTCCCGAAACAGCACTACCAGCGCCCAGTAGAGATCGAACGCGACGGCCAGCAGAAAGACCTGAAGGTAGCGTCTCATACGCGCTCGGCGGTCAGCTGCACCACGCTGATGGTGCGGGCGTTAAACCCGGCTTCGCAGTAGCCGAAGTAGTACAGCCACATGCGGCGGAACCGTTCATCAAAGCCAAGCTTTTCAATCTCCTGCCAGGCGTGGACAAAGCGCTGCCGCCAGTGGGCCAGCGTGCGGGCGTAGTCCGGCCCCATGTCGAAGAGATTGCGCACCACGAAATCGGTGTGGCGCGTCATCAGCTCGTTCATCGCCGTAATGCTCGGCAGGAAGCCGCCGGGGAAAATGTAGCGCTGGATAAAATCGACGCTTTTGCTGTAGTCGCGATAGCGCTGGTCCTGAATGGTGATGGCCTGAATCGCCATCCGTCCACCGGGGCGCAGCCGCGCCTGACAGGTACGGAAGAACATGGGCAGATAGCGTTGCCCGACGGCTTCAATCATCTCTATCGAGACCAGCTTGTCGTACTGCCCGGTGAGGTCGCGATAGTCGCAGAGCAGTACCTCAACCCGATCCTGCAGCCCGGCGCGGGCAATGCGCTCGGTCGCCCAGATATATTGCTCCTGCGACAGCGTGGTAGTGGTCACCCGACAGCCGTAGTGACGGGCGGCGTATTCCGCCATCGCCCCCCAGCCGGTGCCAATTTCCAGCAGGTGATCACCCGGGTTTAGCGCCAGTTGCTCGCACAGGCGCGCCATTTTGGCCTGCTGAGCCGCCGTCAGATCCTGCTCGTCCGCGGTAAACAGTGCGCTGGAGTAAAGCAGTTCCTTATCCAGAAAATGGGCATAGAAAGCGTTGCCCAGATCGTAATGGGCGGCAATATTTTCGCGGGCCTGGGCACGAGAGTTGCGCCGCGTCCAGTGGCGCAGCCGCTCCAGCGGTCGGCCAAGCAGCCGGAACCCGTTCTCCAGACGACCAAGCACCTCGCCGTTGAGGGCCAGGATTTGCAGAAGCGGCGTAAGCTGCGCGGTCTCCCATTCGCCGTCCATCCAGGCTTCTGCGGCGGCAAGGCTACCGCCCGTTAAGACGCGCCAGTAGACGCCGGGCGTGAGGATCTGCACGTCGGCGTGCAGCGCGGAGGATGTCTCGCCAAAATGGAAGGTCTGCGCCCCTTCACGCAGGGTGAGTGAGCCGCCGCGAATGCCGCTTAACAGACGAAACAGCAGCCATCGCGCGATGCGGACGTTGCGCGGGATATCGGGTTCTAGCGCAAAGACGGGATCGGTCATGAGCGTTCACTCCTGCTGACGGGATGGTTATACAGCGGCACGCGCTTGAGCCACAGCCTCAGCGCCTGCCAGTAAATGGCGAAAACGGTTTTCAGAGTCATCAGCGGGATGCGCAGCAGCAGCGCGCGCAGCGCCGGGCGGGTCAGAGGCTCCCGGCGCAGGGACAGCGTGGCGTCAAAGACCTTCGCTTCCTGATGATTTTCAATGTGCATATGCAACGTGTTGTCCGGGTTGTTGAAGCGCCAGTGGTAGACCATGTCCATCGGGTTGAAGGGGGAAACGTGAAACGCTTTTTCCGTGGGCCGGGCATTTTGCCCGTCGACCGCGTAATAATGGCGCTCGTTCCACGGCGTGTTGCGCACCTCCGCCAACACCCAGCGAAGCGTGTTTTCCTGGTCATAGCAATAGTAAAAATTGACCGGATTGAAATGAAACCCGAAGTAGCGCAGCTGCGTCAGAAGCATGACCCGCCCTGCGGGACGTTCCCCGGTCAGGCTCTCCAGCCTGTTCAGCACGTTCTCTTTAAGCGGCGTGCCAAGCGGATAGTCCGCGTCATGGAACGCGGCGGCGGCAAAGCGGTTGCGCCGCACGCCGACGGATGCCAGCAGCGGCAGTTCATCAAGATCCAGCCAGGCCATAAAAACGCCGTAGCTGAATTCATGCGTTTTCGGCTGAAGGCGGCGGTGGCGCAATACGCCGTGATAGAGGCAGCTGTTCATGTCAGTTCCCCTCCCCGGCGGCTATTTCATTGACCACGTCCAGCGCGCTGCGCACGCCGTCTTCATGAAAACCGTTGTACCAGTAAGCGCCGCAGAACCAGCTCCGGTGATGACCGTTGATCTCCCCACGGCGCGCCTGCGCACGCCAGCTTTGCGGGTTAAACAGCGGATGCTCATAGACAAAGCGTTGCATAACGAAGCGTTCATCCACCGGCGCGTCCGGGTTCAGGGTGACGCAGAACAGTGGGCTGCCCGCAGGCAGACCCTGCAGAATGTTCATGTTGTAGGTGACGCAGGCGCTGGCCTGCTCCTGCGCGCTCAGGCGGTAGTTCCAGCTGGCCCAGGCGCGCTGCCGCACCGGCAGCCAGCGCGGATCGCTGTGCAAAACAACCTCGTTGCGCTGCCAGCCGATATCGCCCAGCACTTCGCGCTCTGAGGCGGTTGGGTCGTCAAGCATGGCCAGCGCCTGGGCTGAGTGGCAGGCAAATATCACCTGGTCGAAGGTGTGGCTGCCGTTTTCAAGCTGGAGCGTGACCCCGTGCGCATGGCGGCTCACCCGCAGAACAGGCGTGTTCAGGTGCAGCGTCAGGCGGTCGCCCAGTTTTTGCAGCATGGCGCGGATATACTCCCGCGAGCCGCCCGGCACCACGTACCACTGCGGACGCTGGGTGATATCCAGCAGGCCGTGGTGATGAAAGAAGCGCAGGAAGAGCGGCAGCGGGAAACGCTTCATCTCCTGCAGCGATGACGACCAGATTGCAGCCCCCATCGGCAGAATGTAGTGGCGCGCAAAAAACGGCGTGAAGCCGTGCTGGTCCAGAAACGTCTGCAGCGTGGCGTTCGGATCGACTTCCCCTTCAAGCGCCTGTTTCGCCAGGCGGTTAAAGCGAACGATTTCGCCCAGCAGACGCCAGAATGCCGGATTCACCAGGTTTCGGCGCTGGGCAAACAGCGACGTCAGGGTGTGGCCGTTGTACTCAAGCCCCGTCTCGGGGTTGTGTACTGAAAAGCTCATCTGTGTTTTTTGCCCGCTGATACCGAGCTCGCTGAGCAGGCCCATAAAGCGCGGGTAGGTGCGGTCGTTGTAGACAATAAACCCGGTATCGATCGCGTATGTGCCCTGGGGCGTTGAGACGTCAACCGTCGCGGTATGGCCGCCGGGCGTGGTGCCCGCTTCAAACAGGGTTACCTGATGATGCCCTGCCAGCCGCCAGGCGCAGGTCAGCCCGGCGATGCCGCTGCCGATAATTGCAATGTTCATGAGCGCACCATCCTGCGCAGCAGCGTGCGCTGCAAAAACGCGGGCAGCCCAGAGAGCAGCCGCAAAATAAGGCCAAACCCGGCCGGAAACGCGATATGCATTTTGCCCTTTGCCAGCCCGGTACGGATCGCCTTTACCGCTTCGTCAACGCTCACCCTACCCGGCATGGCAAAATCGTTTTTGCGCGTCAGCGGAGTATCGACAAAGCCCGGAGAGACGACCGTCACGGCAATCCCCTTTGGCTCCCAGTCCAGACGCAAACTGTCGGCAAACCAGCTCAGCGCCGCTTTGGACGCGCCGTAGGCCTCTGCCCGCGGGAAGGGAAGCCAGTGGGCCATCGAGCTCACCAGCACCACGCGGTTACCGGCAACCAGCTGCGGCTGCAGCGCGGCCAGGCAGTTCACTGGCCCGAGAAAATTAGTGGTCATGACCCGCTCCACTAGCGCCGCATCCACCACGCCGCCGTCGAGATATTCGCAGGTACCGGCGCAGAGAATAACCAGATCGGCGTAAACGCCGCTCAGCGCCTGGCGACAGGCGTCCCTGTCTGTCATATCGAACAGGCGAACGGTGAGATTGGGGCAGGTCTGATGCAAAACTTCCAGACGCGCCGGATCGCGCCCGCAGGCAATCACGTGGTAGCCGTCAGCGGCAAAGGACTTCGCCAGCCCCGCGCCGATGCCCGAGCTTGCGCCGGTAATCAGCACCGTCTTCATGATTTGACCCTCCGCTTCACGCCGCGTACCGCCCAGCCCAGCAGAGGGAGGTGTTCGTAGATCATCTCTCCCGCATCGTAGAAGTCCCGCTGACGCGTGATGAGATTGTTTTCGGTGTCCACCACCGAACATCCGGGCAGTTCAAGCGGCTCGCCTCCGGCAATGCGCGGATGCGACCAGTGCATTACCCAGGTGACAACAAACCGGTTCCCGCTGCAGAGCGGCGGATCGATGACAAAACGGCACTTCTCGACGTTTGCCAGCAGATGGGTGAAATAGCGCTGAAGCGCGAAAATACCGTTGTGCTCGCCGAACGGATCGATAAGGGTGGCATTCGAATGGTAAAGCCCGACCAGCGCGGTCGGCGGCTGGCTATCCAGTGCGGCGTAGTACTCAATAAACCGACTCACGACAGAGGGCAAAGTGCTCATGGGTCACATCCTGGCTGTAAACAACGTGGCGTAATCGCATAATTAAAACTTACACAATTAACGTTATTTGTCCAAGTTTGTGCAAGTTTATTTTTTATTACCCATAAATATCAACAATTTGAAAACTCGATCATTTGACGGTTTTGTAGGCCGGGTAAGGTGTAGCCGCCACCCGACTTTCACTTTCAGGTTATCCTTAAGGCAAATTCAGCCGTCATCTTCCAGGCTTATCCTTTTTATTCATAAGAATGCCTGACATGAAACGTTTCTTTCTCTCCCTATTCTCAAGCCCGGAATCCTTACTGCAGGTGATGAGTCAGCAGGAAATTATTGAAGCCGTGGAAGATGGCGACCGCATCATTATCGACCAGGACGGGAACGCCTCGGTGAACTACAAGAGCAACGAGGTGCGGCAGGACTTTCTGCGTCACGTCAACACGCTGAAGAGGGCCTGATATGGGAACGGCGATATTTATGGTGCTGATGGTCTGCGGGTACTGGTACACCAGCCGCGACCTGTCGACCCGCTTTAAAATCAAGCGTTCCTTCGGCTGGGACGTCTATTTTCTCGTCGCGCTTTACGGCTGTATTTTCGTTTTGCAGGGCGTAATCGCCACGGGATTGCTCTGGCTGCTGCTGTTCGCCCTTTCCGCCGCCAACAACGCTTTTCACTTTGCCTCACCGAAATACACCGACTGGCAAATCGACTTTATGAACTGGAGTTTTTTAGGCATTCAGGCGCCGGTGGTCGTGATGCTGGCGTTTGCCATTCTGTTTTGCCTCTACCGCTCTAACTGGGCAGGCAGCGCCAGGCTGGACGGCGAGAGTCGGAAAAAGCTCTACAAACGGCTTGCGCAGGCGAGCGGGATTGAACAACTGCTCTATCAGTGTATGGAGCAAGGCGAGCTGGCGCAGGTCACACTCCGGTCGCGGCGGATTTACGTCGGCATGATCCACACCGCGACGCTGGAATATGAAAAAACGGCCAATATCGTGCTGATCCCAATGTT
The DNA here is from genome assembly GCF_014895915.1 of Enterobacter cloacae complex sp. P13B. Lineage (NCBI taxonomy): Bacteria > Pseudomonadati > Pseudomonadota > Gammaproteobacteria > Enterobacterales > Enterobacteriaceae > Enterobacter > Enterobacter cloacae complex sp. P13B. Next base: position 97,835 of record NZ_JADBQN010000039.1, on the reverse strand, counting down.
GAGCGGGTACCGGGATGCGAAGACGATGAATCTGCGTATCGAGAATAATTACAGCAAGTGGTATGCGGAGCATGACATCACGCTCGACTCTGAACCCCGCAGCGCCATGTCATTCCGCAAGGTGATTTTGCTTAATCAGATTGAGAGCATCTCGCTGTTCGATCCCGCCAGCGCCAGCGCGCTGTCGCTGGCACAGCGGGACGAGAGTCAGACGTCCCCATAATTTTGAGTACGCTCTGCTGGGAAGCGTGCACGACGAAAGGCGAATGACACATCATTTACGGTGATGTTAACGGTTGCGCATTTTGATAAAGATCCCAGCGGTTGCCGTAAATATCTTCAAACACCACCACCGTACCGTACTCTTCCTCACGAGGTTCTTCGCAGAAATGAACGCCTTTTGCTTTCATGGCATGGTAATCGCGCCAAAAGTCATCCGTCTGAAGGAACAGGAAAACTCTGCCACCGCTTTGATTACCGATAAAACCTTCCTGCCTTTCGTTAGAGGCACGAGCCAGCAGGATATTGCAGTCGCTTTCCGGGTTGGGTGAGACGACTACCCAGCGTTTCCCCGGCTGGGGCGTATCCTCTACGAGGGTAAAACTCAGCCTTTCGGTGTAGTATTCAATGGCGCGATCGTAGTCATCAACCACGATAGCCACGCATCCCAGGCATCGTTTCTGCGTTCTCATATTTTTCGTTTCCTTTGCATAAATAGCTTACCGATTCGGTGAGTCGATATTCCAGCTACCGTAATACTTGCTCCACGCCGCTTGCGGCAGATTCAGGATTTATTTCTGACCGGTCAACGCCTCTAACCCACTTTTTAACACATTTATTACCGTCTCTGAATCCATGCCCATTTGTGCATGAATAATGGCGCCGTCAATAAGCAGCATGATTTCATTAACGACGCGCTCATCAGCGATCTTCGTCAGCGACGCAATCATATTTTTAGTTTCGATTTTATGATCGCGGCATATCGCTTTTATTTCGCTTTCTATATCCTCGGATTTGGCTTCTGCGCTGGCATTAATAAACGCGCAGCCGTGGAACTCGGGCGAAATAAACCATTCATAAAGGGTTGCAGATATCGCATCAGAAGGTATTTCGCCTTCATCAAGATGTCGACGCAGCGTGGTCTCAAACCAGTTAATCCATATTTCATGTCGATAGTGCAGGTAGGCGAGAATAAGTAAACTTTTACTCGGAAAATGGCGATAAAACGTCACCTTGGTCACCTTCGCCTCTTTAATCAGCGTATCCACCCCCGTCGCCCTAAAGCCATTAGAATAAAACAGATCGTGCGCCGTCAGTAATATTTTATCCCTGACGCTGATTATTGCTTCGTTGCCTGCGTGCTCGGTTTTCACTTTTCGGTAGCCTCAAAACGGATGTTGACAGCGTTATTTTTCAGGCATAGATTAGCGCAAGTAGACAGACCTGTCTACATCATCACACAGAGGTTATCGCTATGAACACTCGTCCTCCATTACCGCCCTTCACTCGCGAAAGCGCCATCGAAAAAGTCAGACTGGCCGAAGATGGCTGGAACAGTCGCGACCCGGCAAAAGTCGCGCTGGCCTACACGCTGGACACCCAGTGGCGCAACCGCGCGGAGTTCGCCACCAACCGCGAGGAAGCCCAGGCGTTTCTGGCGCGGAAATGGAAAAAAGAGCTGGATTACCGCCTGATTAAAGAGCTCTGGGCATTTACGGACAACCGGATCGCGGTGCGCTATGCCTATGAATGGCATGATGATTCCGGCAACTGGTTCCGCTCGTACGGCAATGAAAACTGGGAGTTCGAAGCGGACGGACTGATGAAGCGTCGTTTTGCCTGCGTAAACGACATGCCGATAAAAGAATCTGAACGCCTGTTCCACTGGCCGCTGGGCAGACGCCCTGACGATCACCCTTCGCTGAGCGAGCTGGGCCTGTAGGCGTGGAGAGGTTGCGCAGCGCGCCCTGAGGGACAAAGGATGCCGCTGCGCGCTGAAAGCGTGTAAACTACCATGAGTAGATAACACACCCGAGGCAAGCATGGTTGTTAAGCGCTTAAGAAAAGAGGACCGCCGCGTGCAGCTCCTGGAGGTTGCGCGAGGGATCGTGCGTCAGCAAGGCACGGAGGCGTTGACCCTTGGCTATCTGGCAGAACGGGCTAACGTGACCAAGCCTATCCCCTACGACCACTTTGGCGATCGTGAGGGGCTATTGATGGCACTGTATCAGGACTATAGCGATCGGCAGCTGGCGAAATTCCGCGAGACGCTGGCGGTAGACAGCAAAACGCTGGAGAAGACGATCCGCTTTTTCAGCGCGGCCTATATCGACTGTGCCATTGCCGCCGGGCCTGAAACCGGGCCAATCGCCGCGGCGCTGTCCGGTTCTCGCGCGCTGCAGACGTTTCGGGAAGCATGCGTGGCCGAATGTGCCGACTGCCTGCGTACCGCACTTTCCCCGTTTATCGTCTTAAAAGGCGTTCAGGGGGAAGCGGTACTGACGGCCATTATTGGCGCGGCGGAGGCGCTCAGCACCGCGGCAGGCAACGGCGTGCTCGCCCGAAACGTTGCGGAAGATACGCTCTGCGGCGCCATGACCGGGGTGCTGGAGACCTACGCGAATAGCACAAAATGATCGTCGGGGGCGGATTGACACCTAAGTTACCAATAGTAATATAGGCATCACTTCTCCCCCATCTGGAGGTCGCTATGTCTGCAACCCATGCCATTAAAAACGCGCTGATCGTGACGGCACACCCGATCGACAATTCGTTATCCCATACGCTGGCAGCCCGTATTGCCGGGAAATTACGCGAGGAAGGTACGCAGGTTGAGATCGCCGATCTGCATTCTGAAGGGTTTAATCCGGCGATGACCCGCGCCGATCTCGATTTGTATCACGGCGATCCGAGCGCCCTTCCCGACGATATTCTGCGCGAGCAAAAGCGCGTCGAGCGCGCGGATATGCTGGTATTCGTCTTCCCGGTGTACTGGTGGTCGGTTCCCGCGCTGTTGAAAGGCTGGTTCGATCGCGTGTTAACCCTGAACTGGGCGTATAAGGTGGCCGACGACGGCCGGATTGTGGGCAACTTACGTGATGTTCCCGTCCGCCTGATTGCCACCGGCGGTAGCGATCTTACCGGCTTCGACAAACACGGCTATTCGACGGCGATTCAGACGCAGATAATCGAAGGGGTATTTGGCTTCTGCGGGTTGAAGAACGTTAAGCTCGAAATCCTTTACCAGGCAGACACGGCTACGCCCGAGCAGGTTGAGGAATTCCTGCAAAGACTCGGCGGCATCCAGTAAACCATACGGTTCTGGCGCGCTTTCTGCGCGCCGGGAACACTACAGGAAAATTACAGGGTAAAACGCCTATCACCCACCTGCGCCTGGGCGTACCATTTCATCAACTCTACAGTACCTGGCGCGTTCTCAGCAGGCGACCACGGGGCGGTATCGTGCTCAGGCACGGGCTGATACGCCCCGTGTTTTACCTCAAAAATGACGCCGCCTTTATCCAGCGACAGCACGGCATGCCAGGTTCCGGCATCCATCTCCAGGACTTTACACTCTTCGCCTAACACCACGCGCCGGGTCACGTTTCCGCTGTCGTCAAAATTCAGCACCAGAAAGCGACCGCTCAGCGCCGTCAGCAGTTCAAACGTGTGCGGATGGCGATGGGGGCGGACATAGGTACCGGGTTCCATTGCAATGGCCAGGCGCTGCACCGGGTCGCTCAGGTCAGGGTGTAAATTACGGTGTGCGCGTAAGCGAGGAGAATGTGCGGCCTGCTCGCTTTGCTGCTGCAGGTCACTAAAAGTAATTTGTTTCATATAAGCCTTTGAGAATGTGGCGATTAACGGCAAGCCGATTGCTGCACGACGTTATACCATCCTGAAAAGCCGATAAGCTAAGGCATTTGTGAAACAAAACGCTGCCGTGAGAGGATCTGCAATGTTGGAGCCCAGAGCGCCACATTGAGTAAAACTCACATTAATGCCAACTATTTATCGTTTTTCAAACATAACCGCACTGAAATACCATCCATTTACCCCTGGTATACCGCTGTCAAAAACAGATAGCGACGTAAAAACAATAAATAATAATGTGCGGATATGGAGCACCTATGACACTCGATGTTTTATTCCATTTAATGAAAACCCTCTCACCAGAAAAAAGCACCGCTGATGAAAAAATACCTGCGCTAATCACCTTACTTTCCTCAGAAAGTCATCGTTCAGAAGCGCTTTCGCCATTTATACATCGACTGCACCTGCTCTCATTTGCTCAGAACGCTCCCGGCAATGCCGAGGAGCTACTCTCAGCACATATTACAAAAGACGACGGACTCTTCCCCCAGCCTGACTTCGCGGACTGGCCACGGGTGCGTTACGCCGAGTCCGGTGAAGTACAGACGCCGGAATCAGAAGAGTATTTTCGTAAAATGACCTCGGCTGCCAATGTGCTACGTTCTTCGCTGATCGACGAAGAGCGCGCAAAGGGAACGCCAGCGCTTTATATTCTGGATAAATTACTTAACCTGAATAGCGCACTGCCGGAAAGATATAAGAAGATGGCGAATATACCCTACGCGTAAACTTATTAAACAGGATAGTCCGTAAGGAATATCCTGTTTAATTTAAGACAGCCGCTTTTCATTATACTCAAGACAGACGATATCCAGCGAAGGAACGACCGGCGAATTAAGGTTAAGCCAGGCCAGCAACCGTTCAATACTCTGTCCTCTGAGCGAATTTTTCGGCCAGACAAGATAGTATCCGTCCCCTGTTGCTATAGCTTCCCGGAAGGGCAGCGCGAGCAGGCCGCTTTTCAGCGCGTCGAGCGTGAGCCGGAGATCGGCCATCGCCACGCCGTGTCCGTGCATGGCCGCAAGGCTTCCCTGCTCCAGGGTGTCGAACACGATCCCACCGCTCATGTCGAGGCCGGGGAATAAGCCCGTCCTTTTCAGCCAGCGCTTCCAGTCCCGTCGGTCCGGTGACGGATGAATAAGATCGCACTCAGGAAGCTGATGCCGGGCAGGCTCCAGCAAAGACGGCGTACAAACCGGAATAAGCCACTCGCTGAACAGCAGCCTGCTCTCCGTTGATTCGCCGAAATAGCCGTTACCGAGGAGGATCGCACAATCGTAGGGCTCGCGGCTGAAGTCAACCGTGTCGAAGTCCATCCAGACGCTGGCGATTTCGATTTTCGGCTTCGCATGATTCTCCCGAAAGGATTTAAGCACATTGAGAAGCCATCGCATCGTCAGGGTGCTGGGGGCTTTGAGGCGCAGAAGATGGTTTTCACTTTTGAATGCGCGACAGGCCCACTCAATATTCGAGAAACTTTCGCTAAGCTGCCCGGCCAGAATACGCCCGGCGTCGCTGACCTCCACTCTCGGTCCCTGCCGTTTAAACAGCTCGCAGTCGAACCACATCTCAAGCGTGCGGACATGCCTGCTGACCGCCCCCGGCGTGATATTCAGGACTTCAGCCGCTTTGCTGAACGAGTTCAGCCGTGCGGCAACTTCGAACGCGCGCAGCGCATACAGTGGCGGTAAAGACATACATTCCCTTTTTGGAAGGTGTAATCATACAGTTTTTGTATTATCGGCACACGGCGACGTCAGCCAACATTTTTTATCGCCGAGGCTCCAGTTGAGGCATGCCGATGATCCTGGCCTGGGTGGTGATGAAGATAGCTACTTTGAGATAATCTCTGTTCAGACTGACGGAAAAGAGGATATTTAAAGTGCTGGCTTATATCACGATTGGGACAAATGACTTTCAGCGCGCCGTGAACTTTTATGACACTATTTTTAACGTGCTGGGCTATACACGTCTGCCCGCCTGGACTGATAGCTGGGCAATGTGGGGAAACGAAAATCATCCGGATGACGAATTTAGCTTCTGCATTTGTCCTCCATTTGACCAGCAACCCGCGACGGCGGGAAACGGGACAATGTTCGCTTTCAGAGCAGATAACGCGGACAATGTCAGACGCTTCCATGCAGCGGGCCTCCGTGCGGGTGGGAAAAATGAAGGCGTGCCCGGTACACGAACCGCCTACGGCCCCGACTTTTATGTTGCCTATCTGCGCGATCCTGACGGACATAAACTGGCGTGCGTTTGCCAGCATTATTCTCCTGATGCAGATAAGCTATCAGGCGAAGAAGAGTCACTTCAATAATATAATTTTGCGGTAAGGACCGGTAGACACCCAGTCCTGCGGAGATCACTTCAGCTCCAGCGTGCTTATCACATGGGCAATATCCGCGATGTCGCCAGCTGACAACGGTTGCAGAGGGCGAGGCAGGCAATCCATGTCGGTAAGCCCAAGCACGCCAGACGCAGCGGCAATAACGCGAATACTTCCGCCATGTTTACGGAACAGCGACCACAATGGCTCAAGGCGGGTAGTCAGGGCTGTAACGCGTTGACGATCGTTTGCCGCCGCGGCTTCAGTGATTTGTTTCGCCATCTCAGGGAACAGACCGCCACACACGGAATACCACACTTCACAACCGGCGTTTAATCCCAGTCCCGCATAAGCGTCGCCACTGATACCGATTGTTACGCCACGGCGCAGATGTTGACGCAACGCCTTCACCCGCTCAGTTGCTGCAGCGGGGCTATTCGGGACGCCAGGGATCTTGACCGAGCGAACACCCTCAAGTGATGAGAGACGACCGTGGAGTTCATCCGTAAAGGTAAAATGCGTCGTGCCCGGATTATCATAGATACACACCGGTACAGACACGTGCCGGGTAACGGTCTCAAAGAGTGAGAAGACTTCTTCGTCACGGAGTGGCTGGTAGCTGACCGCCGGGAGTAACAGCGCATTCGCACCAGCTGCCTGTGCATCATCTGCCAGATGCAGAATGGCATCGGTACTGACCGCTCCCACACACACCATCACGGGGATGTTCCCTGCATGCTGTTTGGCCAGCGTTGCTACGCGCTTGCGCTGCTCCCGGGTCAGATAGGCGTAGCTTCCGGTTGACCCCAGGATGCCCATAGAATCAACCCGAGCGTCTGTAAGACGGGAAAGGATATGGCTGAAACCCTTTTCATCCACGCCGCTGGCGGTGACTGGGGTTAATGGAAATGCCGACAAGCCGGTAAACATACATGTTTCTCCTGAAGGATATTACTGCTGTGGTTCTTCGATGAGAGCAACGTCAAACCACAGACCGGGCATCATTTTTTCCAGGCCGTCGGTCAGCATTTTTCCGGCTTCGTGAAGGATCTCCAGCGGCATCTGCGGGAGACTCTCCAGAATGAACCACATTTGCTGCGCTTCCACGCCTAAGCGGGTTCTGATCCCCTGTCGCCAGTTCCAGCGACGGCAGGTCACGCCGATATCATCACACCAGATAACCTCGCCTTGTGAAGGATACTCAACGGTGGTCTCTCCCTCTTTGACCGTATCAAAAGGTTCTGTTCCTTTTGCCACAGTCAGACGCGGCGCCCCCTGATAGGCAGAGAGATCCTCTCCACCAACCGGAACGGCATAGCGGAGACTGACGGCATTATAAAGATCAACGACAGGATCGAGCGCTGGCATCGTTCCGTCACGTAAGACGCGCTTGCGTAACGCATCCGCTGAGCAAGGGGTGCGTTTAGGTTTAGCCCCAAATTTTTGAAAAACGTCGGCCCATGCCGCCAGATGAGATTCCGCCCAGGCAGGCTCACCGGCCAGAACCGCCTCACAGGCTTCTCGCAGCGCCGTTTCTCCAGTGCCGGGATTAAGCACTGGTGCAGCTTTTACGCAGATACTGAGCGCCCGAAAACCGGGAGCAATACGATAAATTTCAGGAGAAATTGACGGAGATACTGTTAACACGTGATAATCCTGTAATGACCAATTTATTCCATGATAATGACCAATGACCAAAAAAGTCAATTTAATGACCGATGCAAATTCGATCGCCAGCTCCGTGAATGAAGCCGTATCGCAGCGAATTAAACTGTATCGTAAGCAAAAGAAAATCTCCCTTGATGAACTCTCGCGTCAGGCGGGTGTAAGTAAGGGAGCGTTGGTTGAGATAGAGGGATGCCGGGCGAATCCCAGCATTGCCCTGTTATGTCGCCTGGCTGCCGCGATGGGGGTTTCGGTGGCTGATTTTGTGGATGTCAGTGCCAAACCGACCGTGCATCTCATTGCTGAAGATGAGATCCCAGAATTGTGGCAAGGTGAAACAGGCGGGAGAGCAAGATTGCTCGCAGGATCGGGTGGCCCTGATATGACCGAGCTCTGGATGTGGGAAATGCAGCCCGGGGAAAAGTTTGCGTCACCCGGCCACGCGGAAGGAACGCTAGAACTGTTTTATGTTCAGTCGGGCACGCTCACACTCGGCGTACAGGATCACGTGTATCAGGTAAAAACTGGCTGTTCGGCAACTGCCAGAACGGACGTTCCTCATTTCTATGAAAACCGGGAGAAGGACCCATTGGTATTCATCATGACAGTGCATGAGAAAGCGTCCTGAGTTGTAGCCCGGTATGCCAGCAGGGCTTTTCTCATTAAAGCAATTTACAATTTATTCACATAACTGCCTTTGTCTAATTGATTGGCGCAAAGTAAGGGGGTAACATCCACTCTTTCGGATAAAGAAAATGTCTGTTACTGATTCTCTCCTTGCCTTCTCTCTCGCGGCACTACTGCTCACCCTCACTCCGGGCCTGGATACGGCACTCATTCTACGAACGGCATGTGCTGAAGGTGGAAAGAAGGCTTTTCAGGCAGCTCTTGGAATTGATGCTGGCTGTTTTATCTGGGGCGCACTCGTTGCGCTGGGACTGGGAGCGCTGCTGGCGGTGTCAGAACTCGCTTATACCATGCTGAAAATTTGTGGTGCGACTTACCTTTGCTGGCTGGGTTTGCAACTGATGAGGCGGCCACGTTCATCTTTCAATCACGGCGATGGCGTTAATCCTTCAGCGGGGAACTGGTTTATAAAAGGAATGCTGGGAAATGTACTCAATCCTAAAATGGGTATTTTCTATGTCTCTTTTTTACCTCAATTCATACCTGCCGGACATTCCCCCTTTGTATGGACTTTTATACTTGTCAGCATTCATGTCGCAATAGGGACAATGTGGTCAGTCACGCTCATTTTATCCACTCACTTTGCATCAGCCATACTGAAGAAAAGCAGTGTTGTCAGGGGAATGGACAGAGCTACAGGAGGATTGTTTTTGTGCTTTGCGGCTAAACTTGCACTCAGCACAAGATAACCTGATTAACGCTAACACAGCTCAGAACGTCCGCTGTGGTCACATAACTGATGTTATGAACGGTGCCCTGTGAAGCTTTTGAAATCAAGCCGATAATACGAAGGCGGCTGTCCCGTGACACGGCGGAACATCGTGGCGAAAGATGATGCATTGTCGTATCCGAGAGTGAGTGCCACTTCATTCACCGGTTTACCTGTTATCAGCAACGTCAGCGCACTGACGACACAGGCTCGCTGTCGCCATGCAGAAAATGACATGCCGGTTTGCCGTAAGAAAAGTCGACGAAAGGTACTGGCGCTCATAAACAGCGTACTGGCCCAGCGCTCAGCAGGATCATGGATTGAGGGGTTGAGTAAAAACGCCTGACAAAGAGCCAACAGAGCCGGATGTTGTGGCAGCGGAATATCGAATTCGCGAACCGGCATTTCCGCCAGTTCCAGTAACAGCAGATTTACCAGCGCACGGTCGCGTGCGCTGTCATACATCAGCGGCAAATCCACGGCATCAAGCAACAACTGACGTAACAATGGCGATACGCTGATCACCTTACAGTGTCGATACTTAATCGATCCCGTCACGCATGTTGGTTCAATATATAAGCTACGCGTGGTCACACCTACAAACCGGACAGCGTGAGGGGTTTCGGGTGGGATCCATACTGCATGTTGTGGGGGAACAACCCACTCTCCGTTACAGGTTGAGACGTACATGAGACCCGTTGCACCATACAGCAGCTGCGCGCGGCGATGTTGGTGTTGTGGCAGTATAAATCCCTGCGCATAGTCATTGCCTAACGCCACAACTTCACGATCGAGCTTATCGACATCTTCAATTTTTACGTTGCGCACACCGGTCTCCATCTGAACGATTTACAAAGGTAATTGAGCGCTGCGCAAATGGGAAGCAGGATGCTACCGGTATAAGCTGCTCGCTCATTTTCAGGTCGGGGATATTCTCTTGAACGATATCGCAATTATTGCACTGGCAGGCTTTACTACCGGTATCACCACGGTGCTCTTTGGTTTTGGGGGCGGTTTTGTCGTGGTGCCATTTGTTTATCAACTGATGCTGCGGCAGTCTGAGCTGGCAGGAAACGCCATGCATATCGCGGTTGCTACCTCAACGGCGGTGATGATTTTTAACGCGGGCTGGGTCAGCTACCGAAACTGGCGCGCCGGCAAACTTTCAGCGCAGACATTGTTCCCATTATTATGGTTTATCGCCATCGGGGCTGTCGTGGGTTCCTGTCTGGCGGGAGTCTTCAGCGAGAATATTGTTCGCGCACTGTTCATTCTTTATATGCTGGTAACCATTGGCGATTGTTTGTTGCGCAAAGGTTTTTTTAGCTGCAGTTCCCCGCGTCGCTTGTCACTTTCTGTGGTAACGGGCGGCGGAGTGATCATCGGCATGATAGCCGCATTGCTGGGCGTGGGTGGCAGCGTGATGACAGTGCCATTATTACGGCGACACGGCTATGCGATGGGTGAATGTATTAGCGCTTCTAACCCGCTTTCTCTGCCTGTCGCGCTGTGTGGTGCCGTGACGTATGCGGTCATTGGTTGGCAAAATATTCCGGTGAGCGGATTTCTCGGTTTTATCAGCCTGAAAATTTTAGGCCTGTTGGTACTGACGGGCTGGGCTGGAATAGTTTTTAGCCGTCGGGTTATACCTGCTTTACCTGACATATGGCACGCACGAATCTATGTAATACTGCTGTGCCTGGTGCTACTGGCGATGCTGCTCCAGTAAACCCATCCATCGCGGCGACTACTGGGCTACCTGTACCAACGTCCGCTCCTGGCACAGAGCGGACATAATGAATTTCGGCTATACCCGGCAAATGGATGGCTCTGGCGACAAAAACACTCACCTTCCCAGTGCCGCAACAATTGCCCCCTCCATTTTCTCTGGCGTCGTCATCGGTGCAAAACGCTTGAGCGGCTTTCCGTCGCGTCCGACCAGGAACTTGGTAAAGTTCCACTTGATCCGCCCACCCAGCACGCCGGGCAATTCGCTTTTCAGATAACGAAACATCGGATGTGCTTCAGCGCCATTGACCTCAACTTTCCCGAACATGGGAAAACTGACGCCGTAGTTAATGTAACAGGTCTTTGAGATTTCATCGGCGTCGCCGGGTTCCTGCTTACCGAACTGGTTGCAGGGGAAGCCCAGCACCACTAACCCTTGTTCGGCGTATTTCTTGTATAGCGCTTCGAGACCCGCATACTGAGGCGTAAAGCCGCACTGGCTGGCGGTATTGACGACCAAAACCACCTTCCCCGCATAGTCGGCCATTGAGATAAGACTGCCATCCAGGCGGGTGGCGGTAAGCTGATGAAAGCGTGTCATGCTGAAATCCTCAAAGCAGGCCGAAAAGCTGCTATGACCACCCACGCGGCGGCCTCCGTACAGAAAGTTTACATTCAAACAGGCTATTTGTGATACATTCCCGCCGCGCCAATGACCACCACACTCGCTATCAGGTATGCAGAACATCACAAAAAAAATTCGCTGGCTTCTGCTTGCTATCCCATTCCTCAGCGGTTGTGGCACGCTCTCGCAAATGTCCTCCCCGGAAGGTACCCAGGAACTCCTCACCCATGAATCGCTGGATGGCGACGTTGACAGCGTGGTGCGTCACTACATGGCGCAAAAGTCCGTTCCAGGAATGACGGTCGCGGTAATCCATAATCACGGCTCACCTCAGTTTTACACCTGGGGCGTTACCGATGCGGTCAACCGCTACCCGGTCAGGCCCGATACCCTGTTTGCGCTCGGCTCGCTCAGCAAAGGGATCACGGCGGAAGTGGTGGCCTGTCTGGTGAGTGAGGGGCAACTGAACTGGAACGACAGCCTGGCGACATTGCTACCGCCGGGAACGCCGCTAAGTAAGGATGCACAAAAAATCACCCTGCTGGAGCTGGTAACCCACACCTCCGGCCTTCCGCGCCAGAATATGGATGTTCCGATGCTCGGAAAATTCATCCGCTACTTAGGCACGGGTGATAATTTCTACGGTGAACTGGACAGCGATAATGTGCTGCGTTATCTGGCGAACTGGCGCGCGCCGAGAGATAAAACGCCGCAATACTCCAATACCGGCTACGCCCTGATTGGCTATATCCTGAAGCACAAAACCGGCGAAGATATACAAAGTTTAGCGTCACGCTATATTTTCCGTCCGCTGCACATGGTTAACAGCAGCTTTACGCCCCAGAAGCTCAAAGGATACCCCCAGCGGGCGCTCGGCCACGCGGGCGATCAGCCAAAATTCATCCCGCGCGGGCAACTGACGCCAGACTGGCATTTTTCCAACAACATGGTGGCGGCGGCAAGCCTGTACAGTAACGCCGAAGATCTGGCGGCCTATGCCCGCTATCACGTCTCTACGACCCACAATCCCTTGCTGGACAGCGTCTTTGACGAAGTCAGAAATACCGATATTCAACGCCCCGACGGGGTGCAGGGCATTGCCTGGACCACCGACTTTATCGGTCTGGAAAAAATCACCTATCAGGTCGGCTATATCGGCGGCTACTCCAGCTTCATCGGCTATGACAAAGAGAAAGGCAATGCGGTGGTGGTGCTGCAAAATATCTTTAACTGGAGCAACTATATTGGCATCGCGCTACTGATGGATATGGCGAAAAAAGACGGCCTTACCGCTACATCGCCGACTTCGGCCTTAAGTTCTCGTCAAACGCCAGCCGTTTCCGGTCAGGCTCAGCCTCGCGCAGCGGCTCAACCTGGTGCATAGTTAGCTTGCAGCGCTCCACCAGCACCTGATACTCCCGCGTGCCCTGCCGCTTCCACGCCATCTCCTGCTCGCTCAGCTCGCGAATCGCTTTCGCCGGGCTGCCAATAATCAAGTGGTTGGCAGGCATCTCCGCTTTCGCCTTCACGAACGCCGCCGCGCCGACGATGCTGTTTTCACCAATCACTGCCCCGTCCATCACCACCGCGTTCATACCCACCAGCGCGTTGCGGCGGATGATGCAGCCGTGCAGGATGGCGCTGTGGCCGATATGCCCCTCTTCCTCCACCACCGTGTCCTGCTCCGGGAAACCGTGCATCACGCAATTATCCTGAATGTTCGCGCCATCTTTCACCACGATACGGCCAAAATCACCGCGCAGGCTGGCATTAGGGCCAACATAAACGCCTTTACCCAGAATTACGTCGCCAATCAGCACCGCCGTTGGGTGAACATAGCTCTCGTCAGGTACCACCGGCGTCAGACCGTCAATTTGATAAACTGGCATCTTCACTCCTTATGCGCTTGTAAGACCACCAAAGCGTTGATAGTAGAGCGTGCCGGGCACGGGCAGTTCGCCCACGGAGGTTTCGCCCTTCTCGCTGACAAACGCCAGCGCCCCCGGCGCGACACGCTGATAGATATTAATGCAGAGCTGTCGGGCGCTTTGCCCCGCCCAGTGCGCGGGCAGTAACTCCTCCGGCAACAGTGGGTCTTTCAGCACCACGCGGCGATAAAAGTGAATCAGCAGCAGCTGGATCTGGAAGCAGCGCTCCGGCGTCAGTTCCTCCGGCGCGGCCTCCTTCAGCAACGGCAGCAGCGGGCGGAACGAGTTAATAAACGACTCGTACATCGCGTTTTGCTCGGTTAACTGCCAGCACTCTTCCACCCGCGAACGCAGCGCGGCGCGGGAGAGCGCCAGCGGCGAGTGGGCTTCAAAGAAGATCACGTTTTCCGCCACGCCGGCATCGTGAAGCAGGGACTGCACGTCCGCCAGATGCTGGGACGGCGAGGCCATCAGGCTCGGTGCCAGCGTGCCAAATCCTTGCCAGATGAGCTGTTTTTTCACATCCGCGAGCGTAGTTTTATCCAGCCCTTCGGAAAGCAGCAGCAGCCATTTGCCGTCCCAGGCGGGCAGCTCTGCGCGATAAATCTTATTCTCCGCGCGACGCGTCAGCCGTAGCCCCTTATCGCTCAGGCGGTAAAAGCTGCGCCGCCCGATGCGGGAGACGTCCAGCCAGCCCTCTTTGTTGAGGCGAAACAGCGCGGTGCGCACGAAGCGCTCGCCAAATCCCATGCCTTCCAGTAAGGCGGCCAGGCTGCCGAGCCAAATCTCGCCGCCGCGGTGGGAAAGCGCGTCACCGTATAACGAGGAGATAAGCGACGTTCCGCTGACGGGAACCGAGCTGACCGCGTGCTGGATAAAGGCATCGAGTTTATTCATGTGATTCATTCTGTTGTTATTTTTGTCCTGGATGAATCATAGCATAAGTCCCTCACCCTGGCCCTCTCCCCAAAGGGGAGATGGCCAGGTGTTTTAACCGTTAGCCGCAACTTTACGCAGATCAAACACCCGGCAGGCTTTCCCCTCCGAGCGCGGGATGCTGCCGCAGTTCACAATCATCACGTCGGTGGAAATCCCGACCATCGACTTTATGCGGTGGCGCAGCTGGTGGCACACCTGGCAACGCTGCTCGTGCGTCAGCGTTAAGCTGCTCTCTTTCAGCTCCACCTTCACGGAAAGTGAATCAAGATGCCCACGACGGTTCACCTCCAGCTGATAGTGCGGAGAAAGGTGTTCGAACTTCACGATCTCCTCTTCCAGCTGCGACGGGAAAACGTTGACGCCGCGGATGATCAGCATATCGTCGCTGCGGCCGCTGATCCGGTCCATACGGCGCATACTGCGCGCGGTTGCCGGCAGCAGACGCGTCAGGTCGCGGGTTCGGTAGCGGATCACCGGCAGCGCCTCTTTGGTCAGCGTGGTGAACAGCAGTTCGCCCTGCTGGCCGTCATCCAGCGGCGTGCCGTCGTTCGGGTTGACGATCTCCGGGTAGAAATGATCTTCCCAGATGGTTGGCCCGTCGGCGGTTTCGATACACTCCATCGCCACGCCCGGCCCCATCACCTCGGAGAGGCCATAAATATCCAGCGCCGTAATGCCTAAGCGTTTTTCGATTTCGCGACGCATGGCCTGCGTCCACGGCTCCGCGCCGAAAACGCCAACGCGCAGTGAGCAGGTGCTGGCGTCGCCGCCCATCTGGCGCTCCAGCTCCTCAATCAGGTTGAGGCAGTAGGACGGTGTCACCATGATCATGTCCGGCTGGAAATCACGGATCAGCTGCGCCTGTTTCTCTGTCTGGCCGCCGGACATCGGGATCACCGTCGCCCCCAAACGCTCGGCGCCGTAGTGCGCGCCCAGCCCGCCGGTAAACAGGCCATAGCCATAGGCCACGTGAATTTTGTCCTTCGCGCTGCCGCCCGCAGCGCGCAGGGAGCGGGCCACCAGGTTGGCCCAGTTGTCGATGTCACCCTGCGTGTAGCCGACAACGGTCGGTTTGCCGGTGGTGCCGGATGACGCGTGAATGCGCACCACCTGCTCCATCGGCACGGCAAAGGTATCAAACGGGTAGTTATCCCGCAGGTCCTGCTTGGTGGTGCACGGGAACTTACGGATATCCGCCAGCTCGCTGAAATCGTCAGGGTGAACGCCCGCAGCGTCAAACTTGCGTTTGTACATCGGCACGTTGTTATAGGCATGGTGCAGCGTCCATTTCAGACGCGCGGTCTGCAGCGCCTGCAGTTCGTCAAGGGAGGCCGTTTCAATCGGATCAAGCTTTGTTGTATTTGTCATTGTAGGGTACTCACATTGTTTTTATGCTCAAACACGCTCAAGGATCATGGCAATGCCCTGACCCACACCGATGCACATCGTACACAGCGCGTAGCGCCCGCCGCGTCGGTGCAGTTCGTTACTCGCGGCCAGCGCCAGTCTGGCGCCGCTCATCCCCAGCGGGTGGCCAATCGCTATCGCGCCACCGTTCGGGTTCACGTGCGCGGCATCATCCGGCAATCCCAACTGACGCAGCACGCCCAGCGCCTGCGCGGCGAAAGCTTCGTTAAGCTCGATCACGTCCATCTCGTTAATGCTGAGTCCGGCGCGCTCCAGCACCTTGCGCGTGGCCGGTACCGGGCCGAGTCCCATCAGACGTGGCTCCACGCCTGCCGTCGCCATCGCCACGATCCGCGTGCGCGGGACCAGCCCCTGCGCCAGCGCCATCTGCTCGCTGGCGACGATCAGCGCCGCTGCGCCGTCGTTGACGCCGGAGGCATTTCCCGCCGTGACCACCCCGTTCCTTCGGAACGGCGTTTTTAGCCCGGCAAGCTGCTCAAGCGTGGTGTCCGCGCGGGGATGTTCATCCTCGCTGAACTCGTGGACCGCCCCTTTTTTCCCCGGCACCTGCACCGACACAATCTCCTGCGCCAGAATGCCATTCTGCTGCGCCTGCGCGGTACGCTGCTGGCTGCGCAGCGCGAACGCGTCCTGATCGGCACGGCTGATATTTAACAATTCCGCTACATTCTCTGCCGTTTCCGGCATGCTGTCAGTTCCGAATTGCTGATGCATGAGCGGATTCACAAATCGCCAGCCGATGGTGGTATCAAAGATCTCCGCCTGTCGCTGGAACGCGGCGGTGGCTTTGCCCATCACAAACGGCGCGCGGGACATGGACTCTACGCCGCCCGCAATCAGCAGGTCCCCGTCGCCCGCCTTAATGGCGCGTGCGGCAAAACCAATCGCGTCCAGCCCCGACCCGCACAGGCGGTTAATGGTGGTTCCGGACACCGTCTGCGGCAGCCCGGCCAGCAGCGACGACATACGCGCCACGTTGCGGTTATCTTCACCCGCCTGGTTCGCGCAGCCGAAGATCACGTCGTCAATCCGCTCCAGATCAAGCTGCGGATAGCGTGCCAGCAACGCGCGCAGCGGCACGGCGCCGAGATCGTCAGTCCGAACGGCGGAAAGCGCCCCGCCGTAGCGCCCCACCGGGGTTCGAACGCCATCACAAATAAATGCGTCACGCATCAGGCCTCTCCTGTCACATTGCCGCCGATGCGGTGAGATTTTCCGCGAAAAAGGGCGACGGTTTTCTGTTGCTGGTTCTGAATTTCAATGTCGTACACGCCGGTCAGCCTGCCCTGATGCTTCACCCGCGCGGTGGCGGTGAGCGTGTCCCCGGCAAAGCCCGGACGCAGAAAGTCAATCGAACAGCCGGAGGCCACCGCCGCCAGCCCCTGACTGTTGCAGGCGTAGGCAAAGGCGGTGTCTGCCAGCGAAAACAGCTGTCCGCCGTGGCAGGTTTGGTGGCCGTTGAGCATCTGCGGGGTGATGGTCATGGACACCACCGCGTAGCCGTCGTCCATATCGACAATGTCCATCCCCATCGCCTGCGCGCAGGCGTCCCGTTCATACATGGCGCGGGCGTTGTGCCAGGCGTTATGACTCATAGCTACTCTCCAGAAGCGCGCGCTGGCGCAGCAGGGAACAGGGGCGATAGCGTTCTTCGCCGTAATGACGCTGCAGGTTCTCCAGCAGCGTCAGCAGGCGCTGCCAGCCCAGACGCTCGCCCCAGGCGATCGGCCCGCTCGGGTAGTTGACGCCCAGGCGCATGGCGGTATCAATGTCCTTCTCGCTGGCGACCCCTTTTTGCAGAGCATCCAGCGCTTCGTTGGCAATCATCGCCACCGTGCGCCAGACCAGCAGGCCGGGATAATCGGCAATCTGCACCACCCGAAGCCCCTGCTGCTGCAGGAAGCGGATGGCCTTTTGCGTCGCCGTATGCGGGTTGCTGGCGGCTGCGGCGATGACCGCGACATCGCGCTCGATGCGGTCCACCACCACCACCGGGCCGTTAAGCCGCAGCGCCAGGGCCTGCGCGGTTTCGCCCTGCGTTTCAATCAGGTACACATCATCAATTTCCGTGACACCGCCACGTCTTTTTTCCACGCGCATCGGGCTGTAGCTGTCGTTCACGGTATCAGCCCAGCGCACCCCGGGCCTGTCGCCCTGCCAGTCATAAACGCCCTTCCCGCTTTTTTTGCCCAGCCTGCCTGCCAGCACCAGCTCCTGCTGCACCAGCGAGGGCAGAAAACGACGCTCCTGCCAGAAGGCGTTAAATACCGAGCAGGTCACCGCGAAGTTCACGTCCTGACCAATCATGTCGGTCAGCTCCAGCGGGCCCATCGGGAAGCCGCCGCCTTCGCGCAGGGCGGCGTCAATCACCTCCGGCGCGGCCACCTGCTCTTCCAGCGCGCGCCAGGCCTCGGAATAGAACGGACGCGCGACGCGGTTGACGATGAACCCCGGCGTCGACTGGCAGCGCACGGGCTGCTTGCCCCAGTTCAGCGCCAGCTCGCACAGCGCGTCGGCCACTTCCGGGGAGGTTGCCAGCCCGCTCACCACCTCCACCAGCTTCATGACCGGCGCCGGGTTGAAGAAGTGCAGCCCGGCGACGCGCTCAGGATGGTGGATGTCCGCAGCAATCGCCGTGACGGAGATCGAAGAGGTATTGCTGGTCAGCACCGTCTGCGGCGGGCAGATTTCCGCCAGCTGCGAAAAGAGCGCCTTTTTCACCTCCAGCCGTTCCGAGGCCGCTTCAATCACCAGTTCGGCGACGGAGAGCGCGGTGATATCCGTGACGGGAAGCAGCCGGGCGAGGATCTGGCTCCCGGCATCGGCGGAGAGTTTTCCGCGCGTCACCCGGGAGGCCAGACGCTGGCGGATCCCCTCGATAGCACGGGATATCGCATCGCTGGAAATATCGTAGAGCAGCACCTGATGCCCGTGACTGGCCGCCACTTCTGCAATCCCCGCGCCCATCGTGCCGCTGCCAATCACGGCGACAGTCCGTATGTTGAGCATCTTATTTCCCCGTAAAGTTAGGCGCGCGCTTCGCGAGGAAAGCGCTGACGCCCTCGCGGTAGTCGTCGCTGCGACCGGCCAGACGCTGATAGTCGCGCTCCAGGTCAAGCTGCGCGTCGAGGCTGTTGGTTTCCGCAGCATTGATCGCCAGCTTGATCAGGCCCAGGCCGAAGGTCGGCTGCGAGGCAAAGTGCAGCGCCATCTGCTGCGCCGTGGCGGAGAGCTGGTCGTCGTCCACCACCTGCCAGATCATCCCCCACGCCTGCGCCTGCTCGGCGCTGAGTTTGTCCCCGAGCAGCGCCAGCCCCATGGCGCGGGCGCGTCCGGCCACGCGCGGCAGCAGCCACGTGCCGCCGCAGTCCGGCACCAGGCCGAGCTTGCTGAAGGCCATCACGAAGTTGGCCGACCGGGCGGCAATCACCATGTCACAGCCGAGCGCCAGCGTAGCTCCCGCGCCAGCCGCCACCCCGTTAACCGCGCAGATGACCGGCTTCGGCAGCTTTGCCAGGCGGCGCACCAGCGGGTTGTAGAAGGTTTCCACGGACATCCCCAGATCCGGCGCCGGGCCGTTGGGGTCGACGTTACGGTCGTTCAGATCCTGACCGGCGCAGAACCCGCGTCCTGCCCCGGTGATCAGCAGGCAGCGGATGGCGTCATCGCGTTCGGCCTGCTTCAGGCAATCGGCAAGCTGCTGGTGCATCACGTCGTTAAAGCTGTTCAGACGCTCCGGACGGTTCAGCGTAATGGTCATTACGCCCTGTTCTACGTGACTGAGAATAAATTCCACAATTAGCGTCCTTTAAAGTCGGGGGTGCGTTTTTGTAAGAAGGCGTAGATACCTTCCCGGCGGTCTTCGGTGGCGGAAAGCAGCGTAAACAGCTGGCGCTCCTGGGCGAGCCCGGCCTGCAGCGGCACCTCCTGCGACTGGCGCAGCGCCTGCTTCGCCGCCTGCAGCGCAAGCGGAGAGTGGCGCGCCATCAGCGCCGCCTGCTTCAGGGCGTACTCCAGTGTCAGAGACGCCGGGAAGAGATCGCTCACCAGCCCGGCGCTCAGCGCCTGCTCTGCGGTAATGCTCTCGCCGGTCAGCACCATTTTGCTGGCCAGGGATTTACCGACGCTGCGGATAAGACGCTGGGTGCCGCCCGCGCCGGGCATGATGCCCAGCGTGATTTCCGGCAGGCCGAAACGGGCGTTATCGCCAGCAATGATCACGTCGCACAGCAGCGCCAGCTCGCAGCCTGCGCCCAGCGCGAAGCCGTTCACGGCAGCAATCAGCGGTTTGTTAAACGCGTTAATGCGCGCCCATAGCTGCGGGCGGATATCATTCAGGGTGGCGGGCAGGTCCTTCTCCGCCATTTCGTTGAGATCGGCCCCGGCGGCAAAGCAGCGCTCGCTGCCGTAAATCACGCAGACGGCGATGTCGGCATCCACGGCGGCAGCCTCAAGCTGTTCCGCAAGCTGCGCCAGCAGCGCATTGTTAAGGGCGTTGCGCGCCGCCGGACGGTTCAGCGTCAGCTGCAGCACGCGGCCATGACGGGTAACAATCAGTTCGCTCATGCCATCCCCTTCGCGTCAAAGTCGACAATCACGTCGGCGGTTAACGGCAGCGACTGACAGCTCAGTACGTACCCGGCGGCCAGCTCGTCCGGCTCCAGGCTGTAGTTGGTTGCCATGTCCACCTTGCCGCGCAGCACTTTGCATTTGCAGGTGGCGCACACGCCGCCCTTGCAGGCATACGGAAGATCCGCCCCCTGCCGCAGGGCGGCATCAAGAATGCTTTCGTCGTCCGCCGTCAGGGTGATTTCACGGTCGCGCCCGTCCTGGCGCACGGTCACTTTCTGCCCTTCCGCCTGCACGTGCGCCGCGCGCTTAACGGTGATTCCGGAGGTGTTAAAGCGCTCAAGGTGAATGGATTTTTCCGGCATCCCCAGCGCTTTCAGCGTCGCTTCGGCGTCGTCCATCATCGCCGACGGACCGCAGATGAAGGCCTCGTCATACTGGCAGAAGTTGATCAGGGTTTTCGCCAGCGCCTGCAGCTTTTCCCCGTCGATGCGTCCAAAGAGCAGGTCGCTGTCCAGCCGCTCCTGGCTGAAGATGGAGACCAGCTGCAGCCGCTGCGGGTATTTGTCCTTCAGGTCCGCCAGCGCCTGGCGGAACATCATGCTCTGGCTGCTGCGGTTGCCGTAGATCAGGGTGAAATGGCTGTTGGATTCGATCGAAAGCGTGGCGGAGATAATCGCCAGCATCGGGGTGATCCCGGAGCCTGCGGCAATTGCCAGGTAGTGGCCTTCACGTTCAGGCTGCGGCTGGTAGCCAAACTGCCCTTGAGGAACCATCACCTCCAGCGCCATGCCCGCTTTGATCTCATCCCGGGCATAGCGGGAAAAGCGCCCACCGTCGATGGCTTTGACCGCCACGCTGATCTCACCCGGCGCGGTGCTGCGGCAGATGGAGTAGCAGCGGCGCAGCTCATCTTCGCCCAGCGTCGTTTTCAGGGTCAGGTGCTGGCCGGGGCGGAAGCGGTAGGCCTCGTGCAACGCCTCCGGCACCGCGAAGGTGATGGTTACCGCGTCGCGGGTTTCAGGTTCCACTTTTGCCACTGTTAATGAATGAAACGTTGTCATGGCAGCCTCAAATACATTTGAAATAGTCGAAGGGCTCGCGGCAGGTATTGCAGCGGTAGAGCGCTTTGCAGGCCGTCGAGCCAAATTCACTGATAAGGGAGGTGTCGGTGCTGGCACAGCGCGGGCAGCTCACCTCTGCCGGGGCGTGCGCGTGGCAGCTATGCCCCACGGGTGGGCTGATGCCGTACGCCCGCAGGCGCTCGCGCGCGTCGGCGGTCATCCAGTCGGTGGTCCAGGCGGGTTCAAGCTGGAGCACGATGTGCACGGGAGTGAAGCCATGCGCGGTCATCGCCTCGCGGATCGCCCCCAGCAGGTGTTCCGTTGCCGGGCAGCCCGAGTAGGTTGGCGTGAAGCCAATCACCCAGCCTTCCCCCTGCGCCTTCACGCTGCGCACCATGCCTAAATCGGTGATGGTTAACACCGGTACTTCCGGATCGGGGATCTGGCTTAACAGCGACCAGATCTGCGGAATTTGCGCAGGCGCGATGTCGACGAGGCGTTGCATAGCGTTCTCCTTTACCACTGCTGACCGGGATACGCGCGCTGGAGATACTGCATTTCCGCCAGCATCGGGCCCAGATGTTCGGTATGAAGCCCCTTCTTGCCCCCGGTGCGGTACGCCACCTCTGCGGGAACCTGCAGACAGGCTTCTTTCAGACCAGCAAACACTTCGCTTTCCCACGGCTGGCGCAGGGTTCGCGGATCCACCGCCACGCCGGCGTCAATCAGCTCAAGCTCGACCTCATCGGCGTCAAACAGCTCCGCCGTAAAACGCCACAGGCTGTCGATGGCCTGCTGCATTTTTTGCGCGGAGGTTTCGGTCCCGTCGCCCAGCCGCACCAGCCAGCCGCGGCTGAAGCGCAGGTGGTAGCGCGCCTCTTTGATCGCTTTGGCGGCGATGGCAGCAAGCTGGCCGTCGCTGCTCTGTGTCAGGCGTTCGTACAGCGCCACGTTCCAGGCGTCCATCAGGTACTGGCGGGCAATCGTGTCGGCGAAGCTGCCGTTCGGCTGCTCCACCAGCAGGACGTTGCGGAACTGGCGCTCGTCGCGGCCAAACGCCAGCGTGTCTTCATCGCACTGGCCTTCTAATTCCGCGGCATAGGTCAGGAAATTGCGCGCCTGCCCCAGCAGGTCGAGGCCGATATTGGCGAGCGCGAGGTCGATTTCCAGTTCAGGCGCGTGGCCGCACCAGGCGCCGAGACGCTGGGAGAGCACCAGACCGTTGTCGCCCAGACGCAGGGCATAGGCAGTCACTGAGTTCATTCTTTGCCTCACATATGCTCGATGCCGTCAGGGATGGTGTAGAACGTCGGATGGCGGTAAACCTTGCTTTCCGCCGGGTCGAAGAACTCGCCGCTCTCTTCTGGCTGGGAGGCCACAATTTCACTCGCCTTCACCACCCAGATAGAACACCCTTCGCTGCGGCGGGTGTAGGCATCACGGGCATTTTCCAGCGCCATGCGATCGTCGGCGGCATGCAGGCTGCCCACATGACGGTGGGATAACCCTTGTTTGCTGCGTACGAACACTTCGTACAGCGGCCAGTAGACATTGCTCATGGTTATTTCCTCTTATGCGGCCTGACGGGTACGTTGTTTTTCGGCGTGCGCCAGCGCGGCTTCCCGCACCCACGCCCCGTCGTCCCAGGCTTTGCGTTTCGCGGCCAGACGTTCGTGGTTACAGATGCCGCGCCCGTTAATGACCTCGTCAAACTCCTGCCAGTCGATCTCGCCGAAGCGGTAGTGGCCGCTCTCTTCATCGAAACGCAGGTCCGGATCCGGCACCGTCATGCCGAGCATCTCCACCTGCGGCACCGTGTTGTCGACAAAGCGCTGGCGCAGCTCGTCGTTACCGAAACGTTTGATTTTCCAGGCCAGGCTGCGGGCGCTGTTAGGCGAGTTGTCGTCGTTCGGCCCGAACATCATCAGCGCCGGCCACCAGAAGCGGTTGATGGCGTCCTGCAGCATCTGACGCTGGGCCTCACTGCCCTGCGCCAGCGCCATGCAGGCCTCAAAGCCCTGACGCTGGTGGAAGCTCTCTTCTTTACAGATTTTCACCATCGCCCGGGCATACGGGCCGTAGGAGGTACGGCACAGCGCCACCTGGTTCACAATGGCCGCCCCGTCCACCAGCCAGCCGATCACGCCGATATCGGCCCAGCTCAGGGTCGGATAGTTGAAGATGGAGGAGTATTTCATCTTGCCGTCGAGCATCTTCTGGTAGATGTCTTCCCGCGCGCAGCCCAGCGTTTCCGCCGCGCTGTAGAGGTAAAGCCCGTGTCCGGCTTCGTCCTGCACTTTCGCCAGCAGGATCGCTTTTCGGCGCAGCGTCGGCGCGCGGGCTATCCAGTTCCCTTCCGGGAGCATGCCGACAATTTCGGAGTGCGCGTGCTGACCAATCTGGCGGATCAGCGTTTTACGGTAGGCTTCCGGCATCCAGTCCTGAGGCTCAATCGCCGTCTCCTGCGCTATGCGCTGCTCAAACCGTTGTTCTTGCGTCACGTCATCACCTTTATGATTCGTTAGTTTGCAAATTAAAGCGAAATGTTGAATCACTTTGTTTTTTTAAAAGTTACACAAAGGTTAAATATAACCCCAAGAATTGTTTCCCGGTTTTGTGATGCTGCTCGCAAGGCTTTTACGCCAGGCCTTTTGCAAAGCGCCTTTACGCGACGCGATTCGTCCAGCCAGATCACAACGTTAACAATTCATTAAAAACACAGCTTGATTTTTATGATTCGCGATCAAACTATTAATAGTGAAATCACGAAACATTTGGAGATAAGCGATGCAGCAGTTAGCCAGCTTCTTGTCCGGTACCTGGCAGTCTGGCCGGGGCCGCGAACGCGCGATTCATCACGCCATCAGCGGCGAAGCACTCTGGGAAGTGACCAGCGAAGGGCTGGACATGGCGGCCGCCCGTCGCTATGCCATTGAGCATGGGGGCGAGGCATTGCGCGCCATGACCTTTATTGAACGTGCCGCCATGCTGAAAGCGGTGGCGAAACACCTGCTCGGCGAAAAAGAGGCGTTTTATGCCCTGTCCGCCCAGACGGGCGCGACGAAGGCGGACAGCTGGGTCGATATTGAAGGCGGCATCGGCACCCTCTTCACTTACGCCAGCCTGGGCAGCCGCGAGCTGCCGGACGACACGCTGTGGCCGGAAGATGAGCTAATCCCCCTGTCGAAAGAAGGCGGCTTTGCGGCGCGCCACGTTCTGACCTCGAAATCCGGCGTGGCGGTACACATCAACGCCTTCAACTTCCCCTGCTGGGGAATGCTGGAAAAACTCGCGCCGACCTGGCTTGCCGGGATGCCCGCCATCATCAAGCCCGCCACCGCTACCGCGCAGGTGACGCAGGCGATGGTCAAATCCATCGTGGACAGCGGACTGGTGCCGGACGGCGCCATCAGCCTGATTTGCGGCGGCGCGGGCGATCTGCTCGACCAGCTCGACAGCCAGGACGTGGTGACCTTTACCGGCTCCGCCAGCACCGGGCAAAGCCTGCGCGTGCACCCGAATATTGTGGCGAATTCGATTCCGTTCACCATGGAAGCCGACTCCCTGAACTGCTGCGTGTTGGGTGAAGACGTCACGCCGGAGCAGCCGGAATTTGCCCTGTTCATTCGGGAGGTGGTCCGCGAAATGACCGCCAAGGCCGGGCAGAAATGTACCGCCATTCGCCGGATTATCGTCCCGCAAAGCCAGGTTAATGCCGTCAGCCAGGCGCTGATTGCCCGTCTGGAAAAGGTGGTGATGGGCGACCCGGCGCAGGAAGGGGTGAAGATGGGGGCGCTGGTCAACGCTGAACAGCGCGCAGACGTGCAGGAGAAAGTGGATCGGCTGGTCGCCGCAGGCTGCCAGATCCGTCTGGGCGGCAAAGCGGATTTGCAGGCCGCGGGGGCGTTCTTCCCGCCGACCCTGCTGTTCTGCCCGCAGCCGGATGAAACTCCGGCGGTGCACGATACCGAAGCCTTCGGCCCGGTCGCCACGCTGATGCCGTATCGCAGTGCAGAGCACGCCCTGCAGCTTGCCCGCGCGGGCGGCGGCAGCCTGGCGGGGACGCTTGTCACCGCAGACCTGAACATTGCCCGCCAGTTTATTGCCGGCGCGGCGCGCGCCCACGGGCGTATTCAGATCCTTAACGAAGAATCATCAAAAGAGTCTACCGGCCACGGCTCCCCGCTTCCTCAGCTAATGCACGGCGGCCCTGGCCGCGCGGGCGGCGGCGAAGAGCTGGGCGGCCTGCGCGCGGTGAAGCACTACCTGCAGCGCACCGCAATTCAGGGCAGCCCGACGATGCTGGCCGCCATCGGCAAACAGTGGGTGCGTGGCGCAGCGGTGCAGGAAGATCGCGTCCATCCGTTCCGTAAATACTTTGAGGAACTGCAGCCGGGCGACAGCCTGCTGACGCCGCGCCGCACGCTGACGGAGGCGGATATCGTGAACTTTGCCTGCCTGAGCGGGGATCACTTTTATGCACATATGGACAAGGTCGGGGCGGCAGAGTCGATCTTTGGCGAGCGCGTGGTTCACGGCTACTTCCTGATCTCCGCCGCGGCGGGACTGTTCGTTGATGCAGGCGTCGGGCCGGTGATTGCCAACTACGGCATGGAAAACCTGCGCTTTATCGAGCCGGTCAAGCCGGGCGACACCATCCAGGTGCGTCTGACCTGCAAGTGCAAAACGCTGAAGAAACAGCGTACCGCCGAGGAAAAACCGACCGGCGTGGTGGAATGGGCGGTAGAGATTTTCAACCAGCACCAGCAGGCCGTGGCGCTCTACTCCATTCTGACGCTGGTGGCGCGCCAGCGGGGTGATTTCAGCTAACGTTCTCCCTCATCCTGACCCTCTCCCCAACGGGGAGAGGAGATTGCTCTGCACGACCCTGTGATTTATCTCAGCGCCTTTTTTAACCTGGCAAGACCAACAAATAACCTGGCAGATGCAGGCAAACGCTTTTCTCAGGCGCCTGTCAGGATAAGGCTGTCACAACACAATAAACCCTAAAAACACAACAAGATGAGGTCTACGATGGGAAGCAATTCTTCTTTTTCTGCCCGTAGAACGGCACTGGCCATGGCCGTTGCGCTGTGTTGCGCCTGGCAATCCCCTGCATTCGCCCACGGCAGCGAGGCGCATATGGTCCCGATGGACAAAACACTGCAGGATTTTGGCGCGGACGTTCAGTGGGATGATTACGCACAGATGTTCACCATTGCGAAAGACGGCGCCTTCGTGAAGGTCAAACCGGGCGCAAAGACGGCCATCGTCAACGGTCACCCCCTCAAGCTTGAGGTGCCGGTAGTGATGAAGGACAAAAAAGCCTTTATCTCAGAGACCTTCATCAACGATGTTTTCCAGTCTGGTCTTGACCAGACCTTCCAGGTTGAAAAACGTCCTCACCCGCTAAACGCGCTCACGGCGGACGAAATTAAGCAGGCTGTCGAGGTTGTGAAAGCCTCTGCGGATTTTAAACCCAATACCCGCTTTACCCAGATCGCCCTTGCGGAACCAGAGAAAGCCAAAGTGTGGGACTTTGTGCTCAACGGTACGGCAGTGGACGCCCCTCGCCAGGCGAAGATCGTCATGCTCGACGGCAAGCACGTTATCGAAAGCGTAGTGGACCTGAAGGATAAAAAAATCCTGCGCTGGGAGCCGGTGAAGGACGCGCACGGCATGGTGCTGCTGGATGATTTCACCGCGGTTCAGCAGATCATTAACGAGAGCTCGGAGTTTGCCGAGGTGCTTAAAAAACACGGCATCACCGACCCGAAAAAAGTGATCACCACGCCGCTTACCGTCGGCTACTTCGACGGTAAAGACGGCCTGAAGCAGGAAGACCGCCTGCTTAAGGTGGTGAGCTATCTGGACGTCGGCGACGGCAACTACTGGGCGCACCCGATCGAGAACCTCGTGGCCGTGGTCGATCTTGAGCAGAAAAAAATTCAGAAGATTGAAGAAGGTGCCGTTGTGCCGGTTCCGATGACTCCGCGCCCCTATGACGGCCGCGACCGTGTCGAGACGCCGAAAAAGCCGCTCGACATCATTGAGCCGGAAGGCAAGAACTACACCATTACCGGCGACATGGTGCACTGGCAGAACTGGGATTTCCACCTGAGCCTGGATTCCCGCGTCGGCCCGATGATTTCGACTGTCACGTATAACGACAACGGGAAAAAGCGTCAGGTGATGTATCAGGGATCGCTCGGCGGCATGATTGTCCCGTACGGCGATCCGGACGTGGGCTGGTACTTCAAGGCCTATCTCGACTCCGGCGACTACGGCATGGGCACCCTGACCTCGCCGCTGGTGCGCGGTAAA
The DNA here is from genome assembly GCF_014895915.1 of Enterobacter cloacae complex sp. P13B. Lineage (NCBI taxonomy): Bacteria > Pseudomonadati > Pseudomonadota > Gammaproteobacteria > Enterobacterales > Enterobacteriaceae > Enterobacter > Enterobacter cloacae complex sp. P13B. Next base: position 69,967 of record NZ_JADBQN010000039.1, on the reverse strand, counting down.
GACGTGCCGTCCAACGCCGTGATGCTCAACGAAACCATCCCGGACTACACCGGCACGCCGATGGAAATCCCGCGCGCGATCGCCATTTTCGAACGCTACGCGGGGCCAGAATATAAACATCAGGAGATGGGCAAGCCGAACGTCAGCGCCGAACGCCGCGAGCTGGTGGTGCGCTGGGTGAGTACCGTGGGCAACTACGATTACATCTTCGACTGGGTGTTCCACGAAAACGGCACCATCGGCATTGATGCCGGTGCAACGGGTATCGAGGCGGTGAAAGGCGTGCAGGCGAAAACCATGCATGATGCCACCGCCAAAGACGACACAAAGTACGGCACGCTGATCGATCATAATATCGTGGGTACCACGCACCAGCACATCTATAACTTCCGTCTTGATATGGACGTGGACGGCATCAACAACAAGCTGGTGGCGATGGACCCGGAAGTGAAGCCGAATACCGCCGGCGGCCCGCGCACCAGCACCATGCAGGTCAATCAGTACGATATTGATACCGAACAGCAGGCGGCACAGAAGTTTGACCCGGGCACCATCCGACTGCTGAGCAACACCAGCAAGGAGAACCGCATGGGCAACCCGGTCTCGTACCAGATTATCCCTTACGCGGGCGGTACCCATCCGGTGGCGACCGGCGCGAAATTTGCCCCGGACGAGTGGATCTACCATCGTCTGAGCTTTATGGATAAACAGCTGTGGGTGACGCGTTACCACCCGGACGAGCTGTATCCGGAAGGGAAATTCCCTAACCGCTCCATCCACGATACGGGTCTGGGCCAGTACAGCAAGGATAACGAGTCGCTGAACAACCAGGATGACGTGGTGTGGATGACCACCGGTACCACCCACGTGGCGCGCGCGGAAGAGTGGCCGATCATGCCGACGGAATGGGTGCATACCCTGCTTAAACCGTGGAACTTCTTCGACGAGACGCCAACGCTCGGGAAGAAAAAAGACGAACAGAAATAAATAACGTACCGGGCACAATGCCCGGTTTTATCCATTTACTTGCTGAATACCTCTCCCCGATTATAGTTACTTCTACTTCATTTTTTTATTTCATTTCGAATCACTTTCAGCCAGGACGCGAATTTTCCACAAGCGACGTAATACATCATTGAGAGGTTTTAGGATGAAATTCAATTTGATCGTCAGGAGTCTTGCTCTTGCTGGACTTGTTATTTCCGTCAGTTCCGCTGCCGCAGAAGCCCCGAAGGACGCCACTGCAGCGACACAGCAAGTCAATAACGCCCTGTTTAATCAGCTTCCCTTCTCCGATAACACCGATTTTACGAATGCCCATAAAGGCTTTATTGCGCCTCTTCCTCAGGACATTATCAAAGGGGAGCAAGGAAATGTTATCTGGAATCCACAACAATATTCATTTATTAAAGAGGGAGATAAAGCTCCTGAGACTGTTAACCCCAGTTTATGGCGTCAATCTCAGCTGATTAATATTAGCGGCCTGTTTGAAGTAACCGACGGCGTTTATCAGATTCGAAATCTCGACCTGTCGAATATGACCATCATCGAAGGGAAAGAAGGTGTTACCGTGGTTGACCCGCTGGTTTCGGCAGAAACGGCGAAAGTCGGGATGGAGCTCTATTTTAAAAATCGCGGCAAAAAACCTGTCGTCGCCATAATTTATACCCACAGCCACGTTGATCACTATGGCGGTGTGCGCGGCGTGGTGGAAGAAGCTGACGTGAAGTCCGGCAAGGTAAAAATCTACGCCCCGGCCGGTTTTATGGAAGCGGCCGTTGCCGAGAACATCATGGCGGGTAACGTGATGAGCCGCCGCGCCAGCTATATGTATGGCAACCTGCTGAAACCCGATGCTAAAGGCCAGGTGGGTGCCGGTCTCGGGACCACCACCTCCGCCGGGACAGTGACGCTGATTGCCCCGACAAACATCATTGAAAAAGACGGCCAGAAAGAGGTCATAGACGGCCTGACCTATGACTTTATGCTCGCACCGGGATCCGAAGCACCGTCAGAAATGCTCTGGTATATCGAAGAGAAAAAACTGATTGAATCCGCTGAGGATGTGACCCACACCCTGCATAACACCTACTCGCTGCGCGGGGCCAAAATCCGCGAGCCGCTACCGTGGTCGAAATACATCAACCAGGCGATTGTACGCTGGGGTGATAAAGCCGAAATCATCATGGCACAGCACCACTGGCCGACCTGGGGCAACGAAAACGTGGTCAACCTGCTGAAAAGTCAGCGTGACCTCTATCGTTACATTAACGACCAGACCCTGCGTATGGCGAATGAAGGGCTAACGCGTGACGAAATCGCTGCTAACTTCAAGCTCCCGGATTCGCTGGCGCATACCTGGGCTAACCGCGGCTATTACGGTTCGGTGAGCCACGACGTGAAAGCCACCTACGTGCTTTACCTGGGCTGGTTTGACGGCAACCCGGCGACGCTTGACGAACTGCCGCCGGAAGAAGCCGCGAAGAAATTCGTGGAGTATATGGGTGGCGCGGATGCCATACTGAGCAAAGCGAAAACCGACTTCGATCAAGGAAACTACCGCTGGGTAGCGCAGGTGGTGAGCAAAGTGGTCTTTGCCGATCCGAACAACCAGGCTGCACGCAACCTGGAAGCGGATGCGCTTGAGCAGCTTGGCTATCAGGCAGAATCCGGCCCGTGGCGTAACTTCTATCTGACCGGAGCGCAGGAGTTGCGTAATGGCGTGGTGAAAGGTCCAACCCCGAATACCGCCAGCCCGGATACCGTACGGGCAATGACCCCGGAGATGTTCTTCGATTATCTTGCCGTACACATCAACGGACAAAAAGCGGGCGATGCCAAATCGGTGTTTAATATTGATCTGGGTAATGATGGCGGGAAATATAAGCTGGAACTGGAAAATGGCGTGCTGAACCATACGGCGAACGCCGAGGCAAAAGATGCTGATGCTACCATCACTCTTAGCCGCGATACGCTGAACAAAATTATCCTCAAAGAGATGACGCTCAAACAGGCGCAAGACAACGGTGATGTGAAAATCGCTGGCGACGGTGCAAAACTCGACACCATGTTCGGTTATATGGATAAATTTGATTTCTGGTTTAACATTGTGACGCCGTAACGATGCATACGTAAGGGCGGCCTGTCCGCCCTTTTCTGCTTAACTTATTCCCTGGACGGGGTAAACAGCGTCAATGGAAAAAAGAAAAAAACCGACACTTGAGCGAGCAACCTGGCCGACGCGCCACGCCATGGTTATGCACGGGCTGGCCATGAACCTGCCCTGGCTGGCTTTCGTCAACATCAGCTTCGCCGTGATGATTCTGCTGCGCCATGTTCTGCTTAACGCCAGCGATCCCCTTTATCCCCACTTGCCGCATATGATGAAAATGGTCGACGCTTCGATGCTCGGCATTATTATCCTCTCGGCTGCACTGATCCTCATGGGCTGGCGGCGCATCGCCGGTATCAGCGTAGTGCTGTGTATCTGTAGTGCTATCTGGTCGATATCGTGCTTCTGGTTCATCACCGATTTACTGCTGCCCCACGTCTGGCCGCTGTGCGTTATTTTATTACTCGCTGGGTTAACGGCCCTCTACTTTTACCCTGTGGGGTTGCTCGCCTTCGTGCTCCCGCTCTGGATAACCCTGCCGATTGCAAGCTGGGCACTGAATGATGGCCTTAATCTTCACTTCGTTATCATCTGGAGCGTCTTTTCGCTGATCCTGATCTGCGGGCGATTCATCCTCTTAAGCTGGTTTGACGAGGCCTGGCGACGTAACCAGCAAAACCAGCTGCTGATCTCACGACTGGATGCGCTGGCGCATCAGGATCCGTTAACCACAACCGCCAACCGCCGGAAGATGGAGGTGGTGCTGGAGAACGCGGTTGAGCAGAAGAAACCGTTCTCGCTGATTATGCTGGATATTGACTATTTCAAACGCTACAACGACACCTACGGTCACCAGGCGGGTGACGAATGTCTGACGCGGGTGGCGCGGGTGCTGAAGCAGTCGGTGCGCACACCTGAGGATGTGGTGTCACGCTACGGTGGCGAAGAGTTTCTGGTGATTCTGTTTAATTGCCCTGAAGCCATCGCGGAAAAGGTCGCCCTGCGTATTAAGGACGGCCTACGCGCGGAGTCCATACCGCACAGCGCGTCATCTGTCAGCGATCGTGTCACCGTGAGCATGGGGATTGCGGGTATGGTCGAGGGGCTTGCGGGTACCGAGATTATTGCCCGCGCCGATGCGGCGCTGTACCGGGCGAAAGAGGCCGGGCGGGATCGGTGGTCGCTTTGAATAACGCCGGGTGGCGGCTACGCCTTACCCGGCTTGTTTTTTAATACCGCACGCAAACCGACTTGGTTTCGCACCAGCCGTCCAGCCAGTCCGGGCCAAAATCACGTCCGGTGCCGGACTGCTTCATGCCACCGAACGGCAGGTTGGCGTCAATCAGCGTGTGGCTGTTCACCCACACGGTACCCGCCTGCAGCCGATCGGTGTACTCCAGCGCCTTGCTGATATTCTGCGTCCAGACGCTGGCCGTCAGGCCATATTCGGTGTCGTTTGCCAGCTGGAGCGCCTCTTCTCCGTCGGATACTCGCACCAGGTTGACCACCGGACCAAACACCTCTTCTATGGTTAACCGCAGCGCGGCATCCGGGTTCACCACCAGTGTAGGCGACACGTAATAGCCTTTGCCCTCCGGGCCGCGATTACCGACGATCAGCTCCGCATTGCGCGACGTCGCCTCGTCGAGGAAGGTCTGCACCTTATCGCAGTGGGCGCGCGACACCAGCGGGTTGATAAACGCCTCCGGCGACATGCCCGGCCCGACGCTCAGGGATTTCACCGCCTGTTCGAACCCGCTCACCAGCGTGTCAAACAGCGGCGCTTCAATGTAGATGCGCGAGCTCGCCGCGCACACCTGCCCCTGGTTCAGGAAGCTGCCGGTCATTAATCCTTCTATCACCCACGCGGGGTCCGCATCCTTGAGTACAATTGCCGGATTTTTCCCGCCCAGCTCAAGGGTCACCCCGGTTAGCGTGTCCGCCGCCGCGCGGGCAATTTGCTTACCCGTTGCCGTTGAGCCGGTAAAGCTCACCTTCGCAATATGCGGGTGCGAGGTCAGCGCTGCGCCACACACCGCGCCGCTGCCGGTTACCACGTTGAACACCCCGTCCGGGATGCCCGCTTCGCTGGCCAGCTCCGCCACGCGCAGCATGGTCAGCGGCGTGGTTTCAGACGGCTTAATGACGATAGAGCAGCCCGCGGCCAGCGCTGGCATCACTTTCCACATCCCGATCATCAGCGGGAAGTTCCAGGGCACAATCCCGGCCACCACGCCAACCGGCTCCTTACGCGTCCACGCCTGGTAGCGCGCCCCCTGCGGCAGCGGGATGGAAAGATCGAGGGTTTTGCCCGCAATTTTGGTGGTCAGCCCGGCGGTATAGCGCATCCAGTTGAGGGTGCAGCCCACTTCAAAAGCCCGGGAGATGTTAATTGATTTGCCCTGCTCCAGCGTTTCAAGCTGGGCCAGCTCCTCGCCGTGCTGTTCGACCAGCTCGGCAAAATGGAGTAGGATCCGCTCGCGCTCCGCCGGTAATTTTCCGGCCCAGCTGCGGGCCACAAAGGCGCGCCAGCCGGACATAACGGCCCGGTCAACGTCATCGACGCTGGCATCGGCGGTCGAGGCAATCACCTCGCCCGTGGCCGGGTTGTAGACGTTCAGCCGCTTTTCACTGTCCGACGCGGCCTGACGCCCTTCAATCCACAGGCCATGCTGTCGGTCTAAAAATTGCTGCACGGCAGGCTGAATAGCCACCAGTGATTCAGACATAGGATACTCCTTCGTTATTCTTCGTAGGGTGTTCATCCAGTCTAAGAGGGGTTTTGCATTCTCGCTTTTGTCTCTGTGACATTCGCTTTGCCACCTGTGACAGGCTCCGCAAATCGCGATAATCGCCGCTTATATCGCTGTTACCGGTGAGTGTTCTTTCCTATAGTCAGCCTCATAGCTCTGACAAAATGCAACACAAATGCAACAATGCGAAAACGTTGACGGTGCAGCGAGAGAAACGATGGCGTGTGCAAGCGAGCAGGAACAGTATCAGCAGTGGCTGGCGCAGATTAACCAGGTTTGCGGGCGTTTTAACGCGCAGCCCACCGAGGGAAAGTTCTACGGCGAGCTGGAGACCAGCTATGCGCGCAGCCTGAAGCTCAGTACCGTCACCGCAGGCGGCGTTAACCTGTTCCGCTCCCGTCATGAGATTAAGCAGAGTAACGATGCCTGGTTCTATACCGTGTTTCAGCTCGAAGGGAGTGCGGAAATTGAGCAGGACGAGCGTCGCGCGGTGCTCAGAACCGGGGATATCACGCTGATTGACGCCTCTCGTCCCTGCTCGATCGACTGGCAGGAAAAGTCCCGCCAGATTTCGCTGCTGGTTCCCCGTCAGATTATCGAGCAGCAGTGCCGCTTTCAGGAGATAAGCTGCGCGCTCGCCCTTTCCCGCACCTTACCCACGGTACAGCTGAGCCATCGCCTGCTGATGGAGAGTATGAACAACCGCGACCTGAGTGACCGGGAGAGTGAAGCGGCGCTTGAGGCGATGGTCTGCCTGCTGCGCCCCGCGTTCCAGCAGCGCGACGTAATTCAGCCGCGCAAGGAGCGCCAGTTTCAGCACGTTGTGGCGCTGATTGATGACCATATTCAGTCTGAATCGCTGCGTCCGGAATGGATTGCCGCCGAGAGCGGAATGTCCGTACGCAGCCTCTACCGCATGTTTGCCGAGAAGGGGCTGGTGGTGGCGCAGTACATTAAAAACCGTCGTCTGGATCTCTGCGCGCAGGAATTGCAGTCAACCGGCGACGATGAAAAGCTGGCGGGCATTGGCTACAGCTGGGGATTCACCGACCATAGCCACTTTTCAACGGCCTTTAAGCAGCGTTTTGGCGTCTCGCCGGGTGAATACCGCAAGCGCTACCGCTAGCTATTTTTTTCAGCCACTTACCGTTAATGCCCTTCACGTACTCGCCCGGCTGCGCGCGGGCCACCAGCTTTTGCCCCGCCATTTTCGCCACTTCATCAACCGGCAAATTATTGCTGTCGGCCAGCTTCTGATAGCTCTCCGTGCGCGCTGCGTTAATGCGATTCACCAGCTCCAGCGTTTCGGCATCCTGTTGGATCGGAGCAAGATAGCCGCTCAGGGTTTCCCCCACGCGCCCCTGCGCGCGGGCATCGTTTAAGGTCAGCGCAGCCGCCTGCACGTTTATACTCAGGGCCAGTAAAATCAACGCTAATCGTTTCATGGCATCCTCAGAACAGATCGCTGCGCGATTTCAGCAGGGCTTCAACGTCTTTATCGACCTTGATGTGGATCTCGTGTTCAATTTTGACATTCATATTGATGGTAATCGGCTCCTTTGGCGCAGCGACTTCAATGCGCGGCGTACAGCCGGTCAGTAGCGCGGCAACGGTGAGCGCACCAGCCATCTTTTTCATTGTTGTTCCTCACTTTCCTTGCCAGTCGAACTGCGGAGACCGGGAATCGCCGCGTGTTGCTCAAACCAGGTTTGCAGGTTGTCGGCAAAACGCAGGCTGCGCCACAGGGTAAAGACATTCTCGTCATGGGTATAGTTCAGATTGACGGAGCTGCTTTTGCCGTCCAAGCGGCTGGTCCCCTTGATGGTCGCCTGCATGGTTAATTCACCCAGGTTATCTAAATTGATTCTCGTCCACGACTGCGAAATTTCCATGTAGCGGAGCCAGTTAATCGCTGCGCCCGCGACCATATTATCCTTCACGATGGCGTCTGCCGTATCTTTGTCGATGCGCAGCGTCATTGGCCCCGGGTTGGTCAGCCAGCCATCTTTAATGATCCATTTTTCATTGTCCAGCCAGAACGGCAGCGCCCCGCTCACCGGGCCCGACAGGGTAAACTGCTTCGGGTTGACGGCGCTGATAAGCTCGCTTGAGGAGATATTGTCCACGCGCAGCAGGGCCGGATCGTGCTGCGGCATCCGCAGCTGCTGCATGGTGATCTTCCCGCCGAGCGTTTCTACCTTAACGTTGGTGAGCAGCAGCGGGTTGTCCTCCGTCCAGGGGTAATTCCCCTGCAGGTCCGCGGTAATGTTGCGCGCGGTCACCAGGTTTTCCACTTCGCCAATGCGCAACGTGACCGGGCCGCGCGTGCCCAGGGACCAGGTGCCCTCGCTGAAGCGGAACGGCAGCACAAAATCGACGCCGTTGATCTGGTTGTCCGGCATCCAGGCGCTGCCGGATTTCAGCACGCCGTGTCCCCCCGCCTCAAAGCCCTGATCGGGGGCCGCCGAGAAGGCAACCTGCGCATAGAGTTCTCCGTCACGCAGCGTCATTTTCCAGTCCGGCGGGACCAGCGGCTGGAAGACGGTGAGCGACTGTTTCGGCCACCAGGCCTGCCCGCGAAGGCGCACGCCATCCCAGCGTCCATTCACCTGTACCGGGCCGATGTTGTCCGCATGGAGGTCGCCCTTAAACTGAAAAACAGTCGGGTCGGTACCGTCGACGCTGAAGGTCAGGACCGAGGGCGGCAATACGCTGCCGCCGGAGAACCGGGTTTGCCCGGCATTCAGCGACAGCGCGCCGCTGAATGCGGGTTTTTCGGCATCGCGCAGCCAGCGTACAGGCCGATCCAGCACCAGACGCGGCTTGCTGACCTCCATGGTGCCGTACTGGAGCTTGTCAAAACCGGTGGAGAGCGCCGTCAGTTCAATAAGGTTGTCGCGCCACTCGCCTTTCCCGGCGACATCCCAGCGGGCATGCATCGGCGTAAAGCCGCCTTTTCCCCAGTAGCGCCACTGCCACAGGCCGTTATCAGGTAAAAAGTCGTTGGCCTGACCGTCCAGGTGGAGTTCAAAACCGCCCATCTCGTTTTCATGGGCACGCAGAATAGCCTGCAGACGCCCGTCCACGCCCTTCTGGGTGAGCTTCACGCCCGCCAGCGGCCAGCGGATTTCATCGATATCGAGTGAGTCAATAATGCGCCCGCGCGAGCGGAGCAGCGCGCCGGGCTCAAAAGCAAGCTGCGGTTCATACAGGCTGCCGGTCAGTGTGGCGGGCAATTTGGCGTAAAGAATGAGATCGTTTTGCTTCGCCTCGCCGCTCAAATGCAGCGGCATGTTGCTGTTTTCCATGCTGAGCCTGCCGGGCCCAATGTTCAGTACCGCGTTACCTTTACCCGCATCGCCTTGCGTCAACACGTTCAGTCGTCCGCTCAGGGTGGCTCTCTCCAGCCCCTGCTGCCAGTTGTCGGCGCGAAGGGACACCCGCCCGCTCAGCGGCATACCCGAAAGATCCCAGTTCCAGCGCCCGTCGCTGATGTTCAGCTGTTCCGCCGTGATCTGCCACGGCAGGTCGAGAAGCGGATCGGGGTTATCCCGCGCCATCACCACCAGCTGTCCCTGATTGTCTTCCCAGTCGAGATCGGCATCGACCAGAGACGTTAACTGTGGCACGTTAAAGGTCGCGACCGCATGGCCTTTCACCGGCACGCCGTCCGGCACCAGCGGCAAAGTGAACTCGCCCACCAGCTTAATCGGCTGCGCCTGGTCAGGGAGCTGAACATCGAACTGGCTGACCGAGAGAGTCTGGCCGCGAAGCGTGCCTTTGATGCTGACCTGTTCGCCTCGGTAAGCGATCTCCTGGCTGGAGGGCGTCAGTGACGCATTGAGCTCGCCCTGCCACTGCTGCCAGGGCGAGAGCGTCAGACGGTGAATGGTGAGCCAGGTATTGGGCAACACAGCCTGCCACTGGGCCAGCGTTTTGGGGGCGACCGTTGAGGGTGCAGACTGGGGAATTTTGCTCAGGCAGACGGTGTTAAGATCCAGCGCGCCGATGTCCAGTTTCCAGCGGCTCGGATGTGACAGCGTCACGTTATCGATGCGGGCAATTTCGCAGTCTTCCACCAGATAGCGAAGATCGGGGATCACCAGCGCGTGGCGAGTCAGTTTTGGGCTTTCTTCGAAAGCAATGCGCGTCCCGACGGGGAGCCAGATCCCGGCGAGCGTCGGCACCCACTGGGCGAGCGTCATCAGCAGCGTCAGCGGCACCAAAATCAACAGCAGTAAAACCGCAATGGCGGCTTTGTATTTACCCTTCATGGGCAGTTAATGTCCTGATTTTTCGAAAGAATTAAGCCGGCAATGCCGAATATTGTCGCATGTTTGGCGGTTGAGTTGAAGTTAACCACAAGATAAAGGATAGATGCTGTAAAGAGTATGAGAAAACTTTTTGCTATGCGTAACCTAAAGAACACATTTTAGATTCAGTGGGTTACGCATTATCTCAGACATAAAAACGGGAAAACACTGCGTAACTAATACCTGTTCCTGGGCATTGCCAATAGGTAGAGCATGGCGAATATCAACGACCCCCAATACACTGAATCGTACCGCCATGGATCAAAATCGATATGTAAAAAACCGCGAACAAACTCATAGCCGTTGGCAAAAACATTAATCTGGATGGCTGCAATCGCTATCACAAACAGCGTATAGGCAATGAACAATGGATATTTACGGAGCCTATTGACCTTGAGTTTTCCAATCAACAGTAAGAAGAAAACCGCAATAGATGCTATAAAATAGTACAAAACAGGCAACATCGGCGCAGATAAGGATAACTCCACTTGTTGCGACATGCATCATTCTCCCTCTTTTCAGAAACTCACCCGGTTCCTAATATCGTCCCATCACATCCGGAAGGATTGCAGTTTTCATACCCTATTGCCATTCTTTCAAGTAATACCGATATGCGTTTTTCGCACCCGTTACCCACTCCGTTTTGCCCAACCTGATTTGAACCGAGTCGCGCCGAAGATTTCTCGTACTAAGAATATCATGGAGTTAGGGTGTATATATGCTCTAGAATAATTGATAGAACTTATTGAATTCAATAATATTTTAGAAATTGTAAGATAATTTTAATCATGCTAACGTGAATGCAAAATCACTGGAGAAAGTCTTATGAAACTCGCGGTATATAGCACAAAGCAGTACGACAAAAAGTATCTGCAACATGTTAACGAAGCTTACGGGTTTGAGCTTGAATTTTTCGACTTTCTGCTGTCCGAAAAAACCGCCAAAACGGCGCACGGCTGTGAAGGCGTCTGCATTTTTGTTAACGATGACGGCAGTCGTCCGGTGCTGGAAGAGTTGAAAAAGCAGGGAGTGAAGTATATCGCCCTGCGCTGCGCCGGCTTCAACAACGTGGATCTCGACGCGGCAAAAGAGCTGGGTCTGAAGGTGGTTCGCGTCCCGGCGTACTCCCCGGAAGCGGTAGCAGAACATGCGATTGGCATGATGATGTCGCTCAACCGTCGAATTCACCGCGCTTATCAGCGTACGCGTGACGCCAACTTCTCGCTGGAAGGGCTGACCGGCTTTACCATGTACGGCAAAACCGCGGGCGTGATCGGCACCGGTAAAATTGGCGTAGCTACCCTGCGCATTCTGAAAGGCTTCGGCATGCGTCTGCTGGCATTCGATCCGTACCCGAGCGCCGCAGCGCTGGATCTGGGCGTGGAGTACGTCGACCTGCCGACGCTGTTCTCGCAGTCCGACGTGATCTCCCTTCACTGCCCGCTGACGCCGGAAAACTACCACCTGCTTAACCAGGCGGCGTTTGACCAGATGAAAGACGGCGTGATGATCATCAACACCAGCCGCGGCGGTTTGGTTGACTCTCAGGCTGCTATCGAAGCGCTGAAAACCCAGAAAATTGGCGCGCTGGGGATGGACGTGTATGAGAACGAGCGCGATCTGTTCTTTGAAGACAAGTCCAACGATGTGATCCAGGACGACGTGTTCCGCCGTCTGTCTGCTTGCCATAACGTCCTGTTTACCGGCCACCAGGCGTTTCTGACTGCCGAAGCGCTGATCAGCATTTCAGAAACCACTCTGGGGAATCTTCAGCAGTTAGAAAAGGGTGAACCGTGCCCTAACGAACTGGCTTAAATGCTACGCCGGGTGGGGCTAAGCTTCATCCGGCGCGTTTGTTTCCCAGCTTCGGTGAGCAACGCGCCACCAGAGCAGGACGGCGGCCAGCGCAATCGCGCTCAGGACACTGAATGCCGTCGCAAACGAGTAACGACCGGCGATCGTCCCGGTTAACGCCGGGCTCATGGCTGCCCCCACTCCCTGCATCAGCATCACCACACTCTGCCCGGCATTTACGTGCCCGCTTCCGCGCAGCAGCACCACAATAAACGACGGTACGACGACACCCAGGATCCCGGCGGCGAGACCGTCGAGAATTTGTACCGGGATCATCATTAACGGCGCGTCGGTCGATGCCGCCAGCGCCGCGCGCACCGGCATAACCAGCAGTGCCAGCATAATCAAGCGCCAGTAGCCGTAGCGTTCTATTCGGCCTGCAACCCAGATGGCAACGGGGATCATCACCGCCTGCGAGATGATGACGGTGCCTGCCGCGTACAGGCCAGGGTTGATCGAGGCGGGTGCCGCGGCCACCCTCATGCTCAGCATCGGCAGCAGTGCGGCATTCGCCAGGTGGAACAGCAGCAGCGTCAGCCCGGTCACAAACAGCGCCCGGTTTTTAATCAGCACCGCGAAGCCGGGGACAGGAACGCTACCTGAGGATGAAAGCCCTCGCGCCGCATCGTTATCAATGTCCCCGTTGCGGATGGCAAGCAGCGCGCAGAGCGTCAGCAGCGTCGTGCAGGTCATCAGCAGGAAAATCCCCCCGACGCCCCAGTACCAGGCAATACCGCCTGCTATCACTGCGGTGACAAAATTGCCGCCGTGATTAAACGCCTCATTTTTGCCCATCTGCGCGCTGAACCCGCGCTGGCCGGTCAGGCCCAGCGTAATCCCGCCGATGAGCGGCCCGACAAACGCCGCGCAGATGCCGGTGACCATTTGTGAGACGGCAACAACGCTGGTCTGCTGGCTAAACCAGAGCAGCAGCGTGCTGAGAGTGATCAAAGTGCAGAGCAGCGCCAGTACGGCGCGTTTGTTCCGCGAAGTGTCAGTAATTACCCCCGCCGGGAGCGTAGCCAGCAATCCCGCCAGCCCACCGGCAGTCATCAGGATGCCAATATCATCGGGGCTCCAGTGGCGTTCTGTCAGAAAGATACCGAGAAAAGGACCAAGGCCATCACGGACATCCGCAATGAAAAAACTTGTCAGGCATAACGCCCGCAGCGAACGAAGAGACATACTTCCTGCCTGTAAATTATCCGGCTCGCGTTTCGCGATGACCCGCGTCCAGACGATCGTACAATAAAATTAAAAATGTAGCGTAGCGCTGCTTATTGAAAATCAGATGACGGCCCAAAAGACCGGATTAACCGGGGAGGCTACTCGTCACACCAGCCTCCAACGAGCTGTAGCAAAATGTGAATAGCCGCCGGGAACATCAACAGGAAGAGTAAAACTGTCACCACAGCAATCGCCATCAGAAACTCCTTTTAAATTTTCGTTTTACGAAATCGTAGTCAGTATTTTTAAATTGTCACTGACGCTCGGCTATTTTCTTCATTATTCACGGGGACGCCCCTTTTTATTAGCGTCCCCGTTGCTGGTTTGATTAAAATTCGCGTTTAAAACGCCGGAGCTTTACCTTTTGATTATGCTTTTGCTGCTCAAATAGCAAAGTTTTCCGTCATCTGCTTCAGTGCCCTGGACTGCTCGGTCAGCGCCTGCGATGCCGCTGCGGACTGCTCAACGAGCGCCGCATTACCCTGCGTCACGCCATCCATCTGGGTGACAGCAGCGCTGATTTGCATGATGCCCTGCATTTGCTCAACCGAGGCCATTGAAAGACTGTCCATAGTTTCAGCAAGCGTAGCCACGTTGCTCGCAGCCCGCAAAATCGTCTCTGCCGTTCTGGATGCCACCGACACACCGTTATCGACATCCTCAACGGCATGCTCAATCAGCGCCCCAATTTCTTTGGACGCCGTTGCGCTGCGCTGAGCGAGATTTCTGACTTCCGTCGCCACCACGGCGAAGCCACGACCATGCTCACCGGCACGTGCCGCCTCGACCGCCGCATTCAGCGCCAGAATATTAGTCTGGAAAGCAATCCCTTCTATAACGCTGGTGATTTCCTTTATCTTCAGGGCGTTAGCCGAGATATTCTGCATCGTTTCGCTCATTTCGCCCACGGCAGACTCACCTTCACGTGCCAGTGCTTCCGTCTTTCTTGCTGACGTTGCCGTATGCTCCGCGACCTCGGTATTGTTCCGAACGGTCATCGTCAGCTGTTCCATGCTGGCGGCAGTCTGCTGCAACGCCGCCGCCTGCTCCTCGGTACGAGACGATAACTCCATATTGCCCTGCTCGATCTCACCGGCAGCCAGATCCACCGACGTCGCGGCCTCTTTGATTTCGGTGACAAGGGTTTTCAACTGGGTCTGCATGTTGTCCAGAGCCGCAAGCAGCGTGCCGGTTTCATCCATCCGGGTAATACGTATGGTTGAGGTGAGATCGCCGGCGGCAATGGTGTTCGCCGTATTCACGGCCTGCTTTAGCGGTCGGAGAATACTGCGCGACAGCAAAATGCCCGTCAGCAGCGCGGTGACAACCGCCGCAATCATTCCCAGGATTATCATCATGCGCGTACGGAAGCGTTCTTCAGCCAGTCGGGTTTGACGTTCAGCCATAATGCGGTATTCGTCGTTCAGCGCTTGCTGAATAACGCCCCGCATGGCGTCCATTTGCTCTTTTCCGGTATTACGCTCCAGGCTACTGATGAACGCATCCATCTCTTCGCCCCCGCGGGATACACTCTCTCTTCGCTGGATTAACGGCAGCGCAAATGATCTTTTCCATTCTTCTTCAAGCCTGGAGAGGGTGGTTAATTTTTGCTGCTGCGACGGGTTATCACGCGTAAGCCCTGCAATTTCGTCAACTTTGCTTTTAAACCTCTCATCCCCCTGCGTGAAGGGTTGAAGAACGTCCTGATTGCCGGTGAGCGCAAAACCGCGAATGCCGGTTTCCATGTTGATCAGGTTTTCGGTTACGGAGCGAAGGTTATCGACCACTTTATAGCTATGAACGTTGAGCTTGCTGACGGCAGTCACTCTGTCAAAGCTCAAATAGAGCAGCCCGCAGACGACTGACATTAAAACCACAATTGCGCCAAATGCTATGGTAAGCCGGGTGCCGATGTTGAGATTTTTAAACATGACTCTTCCTTAATAATTAGCATAGGTTCATCTTCTGGAGATGAATTTTAATAACGGCTTATTTTTTGTGGTTAATGGAAATGGGTTTCCACCACGACCACACCCATGCTAATCGGCAGAGAAAATTAATACTTTAGGCTGAGGTAAAAATATAATAATCATCTTTTTGCGATGATTCTTATATGCAATAAACGGCCATGTACCAGTCAGCATAAATAATTAAATAAACTTGCGAGCATTATAAAATTGAGATTGGTAAAGGCGCCTAAATTTAAGCACATTTAATATAAATATATTTCAAAATATTAAAAAATGTAAATTTTAGTTCTTTTTTTGACCATTTCCGGGCTTTCAGACCTATAAAAAAACCGGGCGCGGGGCCCGGTTATCTTCTTAGCTAAAAGTGGCTTTATGCGCTCAACCCGCGATTCTCCAGCATCGGTTCAATCTTCGGATCGTGTCCGCGCCAGTTTCGATAAAGTTCGGCTAAGTCAGCGCTGTTGCCGCGAGACAAAATCGCCTCACGGAATTTCTGTCCGTTTTCACGCGTCAATCCACCCTGTTCCACGAACCACTGATAGCCATCGTCCGCCAGCATTTGCGTCCACAGGTAGGCGTAATATCCCGCAGCGTAGCCGCCGCCGAAGATATGGGCAAAGTAGCTGCTGCGATAGCGCGGCGGTACAGCGGGCAGATCCAGCCCCTCTTTTTTCAACGCCGCGGCTTCGAATTCTTCAACGCTCGACACGGCCTCGCTGATGCCGTGCCAGTTCATGTCCAGCAGCGCCGCACTCAGCAGCTCCGTCATGTCATAGCCCTTGTTGAAATGGGTCGCGTTGAGCATGCTTTCCCGCAGCGCGTCCGGCATGGGGTCACCGGTTTCGTAATGACGGGCATAGTGGCTAAACACCTGAGGATGGCTGGCCCAGTGCTCATTAATTTGCGACGGGAATTCAACGAAATCACGCGGCGTATTGGTACCGGACAGCGTGGCGAAGCGCTGGCTGGCAAACAGACCGTGCAGGGTATGGCCAAACTCGTGGAACAGGGTTATCACGTCATCCCAGGAGAGAAGCGCGACGCCGCCGTTACCCGGCTTTTGGTAGTTGCAGACGTTGTAGATCACCGGGCGGGCAGCAAGCTCGTAGGATTGCTCGATGAAATTGCCCATCCAGGCCCCGCCCTGCTTGGAATCGCGGGCAAAGAAGTCGCCGTAAAACAGCGCCATGCCCTCACCGGTATGGTCAAAAATTTCCCATACGCGGACGTCAGGGTGATAAACCGGAATGTCGAAACGCTCCACAAAACGAATGCCAAACAGCTGGCTGGCCGCCCAGAATACACCGTCCTGTAAAACGGTATTGAGCGCAAAATAGGGTCGAATTTGCGATTCATCGAGGGCATATTTCGCCTGACGCACGCGCTCGGCATAAAAGGCCCAGTCCCAGGCCTGCACGGTGAAGCCACCCTGCTCGTCATCAATGACCTTCTGAATATCGGCCTGCTCGCGTTCCGCGCGGGCACGCGCGGCGGGCACAATCCCGCGCATAAATTCCAGCGCGGCGGCCGGGGTTTTCGCCATCTGGTCGGCGATGCTCCAGCTGGCGTAATCCTCAAAGCCGAGCAGACGGGCCTGGCGCGCCCGCAGCGCCGTAAGGCGCAGGATCAGCGTGCGGGTGTCGTTTTCATCCCCTTTCTGGGTGCGCGTCCAGCCGGCGTTGAACAGGTTTTCGCGCGTCTGCCGATTGCGCAGCGCGGCTAGCGCAGGCTGCTGTGTCGTATTCAGGAGCGGGATCAGCCAGCGGTCGTTAAGCCCTTTTTCCGCGGCGGCCTGCGCCGCGGCGGCAATCTCTTCGGCGCTAAGGCCTTCAAGCTGGTGCGCGTAATCAACCACCAGCCCGCCCGCGTTGTTAGCGGCCAGCAGGCGCTGGTTAAACTGGCTGGTCAGGGACGCGGCCTCGGTATTCAGCGCCTTCAGCTCGGCTTTTTCCGCTTCATTCAGGCGCGCGCCGGCCAGAATAAAGCGCTGGTACGTCTCCTCGACCAGCCGACGGGATTCGGCATCCAGCGCGGCGCGGTCCTGCCAGACGCTCTCGACGCGGGCGAAAAGAGTGTCGTTCAGCCAGATGTCGTTCGCCAGCGCGGCAAGTTCGGTGGAGAGCTGCTCCTCCAGTTCCTGCAGGTACGCATTGGTGTGCGCGGAGGTCATGGCGAAGAAAATGCTGCTGACGCGCGCGAGCATGACGCCGCTTTTCTCCAGCGCCAGCACGGTGTTAGTGAAGTCTGGCGCAGCGGTGTGAGAGACTATCGCCTCTATGTCCGCCCGCTTCTGACGAAGCGCTTCATCGAAGGCCGGACGATAATGCTCGTCTTTGATGGTATCAAAATGGGGAGCCTGGTAAGGCAGCAGGCTAATGTCAAAAAAGGGGTTGGTGGCCGTCATCTTTCACTCCTCCGAACGAATATCTTCCCAGAGTAGGCCAGGCCGCCATCGCCTGCAACGCCGTCATACAAATGTTGCCTTAACGCACCCTCTGCGGGCGTGCTATGTTAGTACCACACAAAAAGCGTTGAGGAACAGTGAGATGATTATTTTAGTTACCGGGGCAACGGCAGGTTTTGGTGAAAGCATCACGCGTCGCTTCGTCGCCAACGGGCATAAGGTGATTGCAACGGGCCGTCGTCAGGAGCGCCTGCAGGAGCTGAAGGACGATTTAGGTGACAGCATCCTGACCGCGCAGCTGGACGTGCGTAACCGTGCGGCCATTGAAGAGATGATTGCCAGCCTGCCGGCAGAGTGGCGTGCCATCGACGTGCTGGTCAACAACGCCGGTCTGGCGCTGGGCATGGAGCCTGCCCACAAAGCCAGCGTTGAAGACTGGGAAAACATGATCGACACAAACAACAAAGGGCTGGTGTACATGACACGCGCGGTGCTGCCGGGCATGGTCGAGCGCAACCGCGGCCACATTATCAACATCGGTTCTACCGCCGGGAGCTGGCCTTACGCGGGCGGTAATGTCTATGGCGCGACCAAAGCGTTTGTGCGCCAGTTCAGCCTGAACCTGCGCACCGACCTGCACGGCACCGCCATTCGCGTCACCGATATCGAGCCGGGGCTGGTAGGCGGCACCGAATTCTCCAACGTGCGCTTCAAAGGTGATGACGCGAAAGCGGATAAAACCTACGAAAACGCCAACGCCCTGACGCCGGAAGACGTCACCGAAACGGTCTGGTGGGTCGCAACGCTGCCAAAACACGTCAACATCAATACCGTGGAAATGATGCCGGTCAGCCAGAGTTTTGCCGGACTTAGCGTCCATCGTGGCTAAATAAGCCCTTCCCGGCCCGCGGGCCGGGTCTGTTTCGGGTCATAAAAGAATGGTAGTATGTTCGGGCTAACTCTCTGAGAAATGACAACTCATGGCCGCTGAATCGCAACTCAATCCCACCCAGCCCGTAAACCAGCAAATCTATCGCATTCTGCGACGTGATATTGTCCATTGCCTGATCCCACCGGGAACGCCGCTTTCTGAAAAAGAGGTCTCCGTGCGTTTTGACGTGTCTCGTCAGCCGGTGCGTGAAGCATTTATTAAGCTTGCGGAGAACGGCCTGATTCAGATCCGCCCGCAGCGCGGCAGCTACGTGAACAAAATTTCACTCTCACAGGTGCGCAACGGCTGTTTCGTACGCCAGGCGATCGAATGTGCGGTGGTGCGCCGTGCCGCGACGCTCATTAATGACAACCAGTGTTACCTGCTGGAGCAAAACCTGCATCAGCAGCGCATTGCGATTGACCGTAAACAGCTCAACGATTTCTTCCAGCTTGATGATGAGTTTCACCAGAAGCTGGCGCAAATTGCAGACTGCCAGCTGGCCTGGGATACCATCGAGAACATCAAGGCCACCATTGACCGGGTGCGCTACATGAGCCTCGATCACGTCTCCCCGCCGGAAATGCTGCTCCGCCAGCATCACGATATTTTCAGCGCGCTGGAAAAACGCGACCCGGACGGCGTGGAAAAAGCGATGACCCTGCATCTGCAGGAGATTGGTGAATCCGTGCAGCTTATTCGTCAGGAAAATAGCGAGTGGTTTAGCGAAGAGTGATATTTGCCGCCCTTTTGTGGGCGGCGCCGTAATTAACGAACGACTAACACCGGAATTGTGGCGTAGCGCAGAATAGATTCCGCATTTGACCCCAACAGATGGGTGGTGATGCCCGGATTTTTTGACCCGATGACAATCACGTCATATTCCCCTTCTTTGCTCAGCTTGATAATTTCATCGCGGACGCTGCCAAAACGAACCAGAGTGTGAATATTCTCCGGGGAGATATCGAACAGTCGTTTTAACTCGTTCATTTTCTTCCCGGATTCTGCGCTCATATACTCTTCAAACTTTTTAATATCGGCGTTGAATCCGCGCAGCAGAGACCGGCTGCTGGCAGGCAGAATATTGACCAGGGTAATCGACGCGCCCTCGGCCTTCGCGAGGTTAGCCGCGTGGCGAACCGCTTTGTCGCTTAAATCCATTTCAAACACGTCAACAGGCATCAAAATCTTCTTATACATAAGCCTGACTCCTTATTCCAATGAAGGGTTATTTCCTGCAACCAGAATGGCATCGGGAATATAAACTAATCCTCAACGCTTCCCCGTAGAAACTATCAATAAGTGAAAATAACGGTCTGCTTTGTAAATTGCCGTCGTGAAGCGTCAACGCCCCATGTAATAAAGAAAAAAGTGTGAGTTTGATCAAAAACAAAAACATGACTGGCAGACAGGCGTATTTATAGTGCCCCGTGAACGGCAAAACCTGAAATAGCGCCGTAACGGATAGTTTAGAGAGGAGAAAATACCATGATGACATACGACCGTAACCGCAATGCAATCACCACCGGCAGCCGCGTCATGATTAGCGGCACCGGCAAAACCGGCGTGATTAAGGCGATCCACAGCGACGGGCTGGATGCCGCGCAGGTGCGCCGTGGCAAAACGGTGGAAGTGGAAGGATGCGAAGGTAAGTTCGAACCAATTGAACTGATTCGTCTGGGTATGCACTAAATTGTGCGCCGACATGCCGCCGCGAACGGCGGCATGTGTTGAATTACAGGTGCGACACGTACTCCGCCACCGTGGTCTTAGCCCCCTTCTGCAGCAGCGTCTGATACGCGCTCATCACGGCATCTGTGAAGGCTTTTTCTCGCGGCAACTCTTTCCCAAAAATGGCCTCAATGCCGAGCAGCGCGTTAACCCGGTTTTCCCCTTCGGCACTTCCCTTCACCGCCGCCTGAATCACCGCCAGCTGCGGATCGCTCACGTCAATAGCGTTACCCTGCTCGTCCACGCCGCCGACATAGCGCATCCACCCAGCCACGCCCAGCGCCAGCAGTGGGAAAGGCGTCTGGTGCACCAGGTGCCAGCGCGCGGGATCCAGCATCCGCTGCGGAAGCTTCTGGCTGCCGTCCATCGCAATTTGCCAGGTACGGTGGCGCAGGGCCGGGTTACTGTAACGGGCGATCAGCAGGTCAGCGTAGCGTTCTAAATCGACGCCCTTCACTTTCAGGGTCGGCGCCTGCTCGTTGAGCATCAGCGCGTGCGCGGCGACGCGATAGTGTTCGTCTTCCATACACTCATTGATGTGCTGATAACCGGCCAGATAGCCCAGGTACGCCAGGAAAGAGTGGCTGCCGTTGAGCATGCGTAGCTTCATCTCTTCAAACGGGATCACGTCTGAAACCAGTTCGGCTCCGGCTTTTTCCCATTCCGGACGCCCGGCCACAAAGTTATCCTCGATAACCCACTGGCGGAACGGCTCGCAGGCCACCGCCGCCGGATCGCGTACGCCGGTCAGCTGCGCGATTTTATCCAGCGTATCGGGTGTGACCGCCGGTACGATGCGGTCCACCATGGTTGACGGGAAGGTAACGTTAGCCTCGATCCAGTCCGCCAGCTCGCCGTCTAACGCCCGGGCGTACGCGCAGGTTACGTTGCGCATCACGTGACCGTTCTCCGGCATGTTGTCGCAGGACATCACGCTAAACGCGGGCAGCCCCGCCGCTTTACGACGCGCCAGCGCTTCCACCACCACGCCCGGCGCAGATTTCGGCTGATGCGGGTTTTGCAGGTCGGCAACGATGAAAGGATGATCGAGCATCAGTTGCCCGGTTGCCGGAGAGTGGCAGTAGCCTTTTTCGGTGATGGTCAGCGAGACAATCGCCACCTGCGGTTCACACATTGCCGCCAGCACGCTTTCCAGCCCGTCGACCTGCGCGTGCAGGGCCTTTTTGACTACGCCAACCACGCGGGACGTCCAGCCATCGGCAGACATTTCCGCTACGGTGTAGAGGTTATCCTGCGTCTTCAGGTCGGCAATCTGCTGCTCGCCGCCAATCAGGTTAACCTCACAGTACCCCCAGTCGCTGCCGTGTTCAGCCGCGAGGATGTCCGCATACACCGCCTGATGCGCGCGGTGAAATGCGCCGAAGCCTAAATGTACAATGCGTGCTTTAAGGCTGTCGCGATCGTACTGAGGCAGCGTCGCGTTGGCCTGTAATAAGGTGTTTTCCATGATTAAGACTCGCTAATTAGAAAGCTGTGGATCGCTGCCGCCCCCAGTCCAGAGCGGCAGCGCCTGCTGACTACACCAACTAGAATGGCAGTTGGGGTAAAACAATACTGCCATCAACCATACTGATACTGCCGTTTGAGTTTTTGATTTATATTAACTTTTGCTCAGGTGGTGTGACATAAACAAAAAGTTGTGTGATAAGTCACGAAAGATATAAACCACTAGCGTCGCGTGGAGACCGCGCCGTAACCCACGCGCTCTTTCGGCGCGGCCTCGGCGGCATCTTCAGCCGCGCTGAGGTCGCGGTCGCGGACTTCCGGCATCAGGAACGCCGAAACCAGCCCAATCACGGAATAGGCCACCAGCATGGCTACAATCGGCCACCAGGAACCCGTCATATTGCAGAAAATCCCCGCCAGTACCGGGCCAAAGCCCACCGCCACCAGACCGCCCGCCTCCTTGGAGATAGCCATTCGGGTAAAGCGATTTCGCGAGCCAAACATCTCCGCCATGGTGATATTTTCCAGCGCAAACAGCCCCAGCACGGCGAAGTTATGGATAACGATGATCGAGAGCATGATTGTCCCCGGCGCATAGCTCTTATCGACGATAATCGACAGCATCGGGTACGCCAGAATAATGGCGGAGATATTGAGGATAATGTACGGCAGCCTGCGCCCCACTTTGTCGGAAAGCCAGCCCAGCAGTGGGATGGAGATAAACCCGAGAATAGAACTTATCATCAGCGCGTCGGTGGGAATCGCTTTATCGAACAGCAGCGTCTGGACCAGATAACCCGCGAGGAAGGTCTGGATCAGCCCCGAGTTGCCCGCCTGACCGAAACGCAGGCCGGTCGCCAGCCAGAAGGATTTACTTTTCACCATTGAACCCAGCGAGGTGTCCGGCTGCACGGTTTCTGCATCGTTTACTTTCTCAAAGACCGGGCTCTCCTTGAGGTTCATTCGCAGCCAGATGGCAAAGATCATCACCACGACGCTGGCAAGGAACGGCACGCGCCAGCCCCAGGCGAGCAGCTGTTCACGATCGAGGGCGAAGAACATAATGGCCCAGATCGCCGTGGCGCTCAGCGTCCCGCAGTTAGTCCCCATCGCCACCAGCGAGGAGATGATGCCGCGTTTCCCTTTCGGGGCGTACTCCGCCAGCATGGTCCCCGCCCCGGAGATCTCCGCCCCGGCGCCCAGCCCCTGAATGATACGCAGCGTTACCAGCAGTACGGGCGCAAAAATGCCGATCTGCGCGTAGGTCGGCAGCACGCCAATCAGCGTGGTGCAGATCCCCATCATGGTGATGGTGATAAACAGCACCTTTTTACGGCCAATGCTGTCGCCCATTCTGCCGAAGATAAAGGCCCCGACGATACGCGCGATGTAGCCCGCGCCGTAGGTTCCCATCGCCAGAATCAGCGCCATCGCGGCCGATTGTTCCGGGAAGAAGATTTCATGAAATACCAGCGCCGCCCCCAGCGAGTAGAGCTGGAAATCCATAAACTCCAGCGCGGTGCCCAGCCAGCCGGAGACGGCGGCTTTCACCAGATCTGAGGTGGTTCTTTGAGGTTGTGCTTGCGTCATAATGGCTATCTCTAAAAGGTAAGATGCGTACCACTGAGAGCCCGTCTTCGCGGGCTCTTAACCGCGTGTAGGGTTATTGCCCGAACGTCAGTAAAACCTTGCAGCACTGCCGCTGGTCTTTTTCAAACAGTTCGATGGCGTCTGTTACATGGTGATAGTCAAAGGTATGGGTGATCAGTTTTTCCGGATCGATCAGCCCTTTTTCAAGCCAGTCGATGACGACCGGGAATTTGTTGGCATTGAGGCGCGAGGAGAAGATCGCCAGCTCTTTACCGGTAATCCCCTGCTGGACTATCTGGCTCGGCTCGCTGGAGAAGCCCATCAGCACGATGCGCGCCGCCGGGGAAGCCAGGGTGACCGCCTCCTGCAAAATCGACGGATGACAGGCGGCATCAATAATCAGCGTCGGCTTGATGCCTTTTTCGTCCAGCGCGGCCTGCAGCGACGTTTCGCCGTTATTAAAGACCCAGTCCGCGCCGCTGCGCTGGGCCATGGCCAGACGCTCATTGATTCTGTCGACGACGATAACCTGCTTCACGTTGTAGACGCCCTTCAGCGCCTGTACGGTGACCAGTCCCATCGGCCCTGCACCGTAGATCAGCGCAACGTCCTGTTCGGTAGGGCTAGCCTGCCCCGTCACGTTGGCGGCAATGGTGAAAGGTTCAACCATCACGGCGTGTTTATCCGGGATCGCATCCGGGATGCGCCAGGCATTTTTAGCGGGCACGGCGGCATATTCGCTGAATCCGCCGTCGCGGTGGACGCCCAGCACCACCAGCGAGGTGCAGACGTTATGCTTGCCGACGGAGCACGGGTAGCAGTGTCCGCAGCTGATCACCGGATCCACCGAAACGCGCTCCCCTAACCGGGACGGTTCTACGCCCTCGCCCACGGCGTCGATCGTGCCAAAAAACTCGTGGCCAATCACGCGCGGATATTTTGCAAACGGATTATGCCCGCGGTAGATGTGGCTGTCTGACCCGCAGATCCCGGCCAGCTTGATTTTGACGCGGACCTCGCCTGCGCCTGGCTCCGGGCGCGGACGCTCTTCAATCACCAGCTGGTTCGGCTGTTGAATCACTACGCTTTTCATCGTTCGCTCCTCGGTTACCAGTTCCACAGCGTGCCGTCTTCGAGACGGGCCACCGGCAGATAGGCCGGATCGTACGGGTATTTCGCCGCCAGCTTTTCATCAAACTCAATGCCCAGCCCCGGCTTCTCGCCCGGATGCATATAGCCGTTATCAAAGAGCCAGCTGTGCGGGAAGACTTCCAGCATCTGTTCGGAGTATCCCATATATTCCTGCACGCCGAAGTTCGGCACCCACAGGTCGAAATGCAGCGCGGCCGCGTGGCAGATCGGCGACAGATCGGACGGGCCGTGCGATCCGGTACGCACCTGATAGAGCGACGCGAAGTCCGCGATGCGGCGCATCCCGGTGATCCCCCCCGCATGGGTGATAGTGGTGCGGATATAGTCGATAAGCTGCTCTTCTATAAGCTGCTTGCAGTCCCAGATGCTGTTAAACACCTCGCCCACCGCAATTGGCGTGACGGTATGCTGGCGGATCAGGCGGAAGCACTCCTGGTTTTCCGCAGGCGTTGGGTCTTCCATCCAGAACATGCGGAACGCTTCGATACTCTTGCCGAAGCGCGCCGCTTCGATGGGCGTCAGGCGGTGGTGCATGTCGTGCAGGAGATGCTCATTGAAGCCAAATTTACTGCGCACCGCGTCAAACAGTTTTGGCGTGAAATCGAGGTATTTCTCAGTGGACCAGAGCTGCTCTTCCGGCCAGTCGCCTTTGGTGGCGGGCTCGTAGGCCAACCCCTTCCCTTTAGCCATGCCGTAGGTGGTTTTCATACCCGGCACGCCGCACTGGACGCGGATCGCCTTAAAGCCCATCTCCTTATGGCGGGCGTAATCTTCCAGCACGTCGTCAATGGTGTGCCCGGTGGTGTGGCAGTAGACCATTACGCCCTCACGGGATGCGCCGCCCAGCAGCTGGTAGAGCGGCATATTGGCCGCTTTGGCTTTGATGTCCCAGAGCGCCATATCCACGGCGGAAATTGCCGACATGGTGACCGGCCCGCGGCGCCAGTAGGCGCCCTTATAGAAGAATTGCCAGATATCTTCGATACGGTGCGCGTCGCGGCCAATCAGCTGCGGGCAGAGGTGATCTTTCAGGTAGGAAGCAACGGAGAGCTCACGCCCGTTCAGCGTGGCGTCACCGAGGCCAACGATCCCTTCATCGGTAGTGATTTTAAGGGTGACAAAGTTCCGCCCCGGGCAGGTAACAAACACGTCAGCCGCGACAATCTTCATAATTCCTTTCCTTACATCGTTCGTTGTGATGTTGGAAATTTACCCATCAACCCTACTACCATACAAGTATAATGATCATAAAATCAGCTAACGATCACAAAACTCGGGGGGCTCAAGCACGGCCCCATCCCGCCACAATAATCAGCATACCGCACAGGGCAATCAGCGCCCCGGCCCAGTCATATGCGCTGAGTTTGACGCCGTTCACCACGCGCAGCCACAGCAGCGCCGTGCAGACATAGACGCCGCCGTAAGCCGCGTAAACGCGCCCACTGGCCGCCGGATGCAGCGTTAACAGCCAGACAAACAGAGCCAGCGCGACGCCCGCCGGGATCAGCAGCAGTGCGCTTCCCCCCTTCTTCAGCCAGAGCCAGGGCAGGAAGCAACCGATGATTTCGCATAGCGCGGTGGCAAAAAAAAGCAGCGTCGTTTTGAGCATATTTCACGTCAGGTGAGGATTTATTTAACCATCATACCTGATGATGCCCTTTACTTTTCCATACTTGCTCCGCGGGTATGCCGTTATTGCTCTTTGGTGTAGAATCTGAACGGGGAAACTTGCTCATCTGCACCCATTTAAAAGGAAACGCTATGACTACATTAAGCAAACGCCTTTGTCTGACAGCCCTGCTGGCGCTGTCATCGTTCGCCTTTGCCGCCTCTGCGACAGCGGAAACCAGCAAGCTCATTATTGAGTCTGGTGACAGCGCGCAAAGCCGCCAGAACGCCGCGATGGACAAAGAACAATGGAATGACACCCGCAGCCTTCGTCAGAAGGTCAACAAACGTGCTGAAAAAGAGTGGGACAAAGAAGATGTCGCCTTTGACGCACGCGATAAGTGTCAGCAAAGTGCGAACGTCAATGCCTACTGGGAGCCGAACACCCTGCGCTGCCTGGATCGCCGCACTGGTCGTACGGTAGCCCCATAATGTCGGCGCCCTGTGACGTAAAACTCCGGCCGCTGGAGCGTGAAGACCTGCGCTTTGTCCACCAGCTCGACAATAACGCCAGCGTGATGCGCTACTGGTTCGAAGAGCCGTACGAAGCCTTTGTCGAGCTGTCGGATCTTTACGACAAGCACATTCACGATCAGAGCGAGCGTCGTTTTGTGGTGGAGTGTGAAGGCGACAAAGCCGGGCTGGTGGAGCTGGTTGAGATCAACCACGTTCACCGCCGGGCGGAGTTCCAGATCATTATTTCGCCGGAACACCAGGGAAAAGGCCTGGCCTCCCGGGCGGCGAAGCTGGCGATGGATTACGGATTCAACGTACTGAATCTCTACAAGCTTTATCTGATCGTGGATAAAGAGAACGAAAAAGCGATCCATATCTACCGCAAGCTGGGCTTTATGGTAGAAGGCGAGCTGATTCATGAGTTCTTTATCAACGGTGAATACCGCAATACCATCCGCATGTGCATTTTCCAGCATCAGCATCTGGCCGGTCACAAGCCGTCAGGCGCCAGCCTGCTGAAACCAACCGCGCAGTAGCCTGCGCGGTTTCATTCTCAGTAATACTCAATCGTGTTTTTGATGGTGTACTTGCGCTCAACGGCGGGTTTGACGCTGTCGTCCGTGATCGTCAGATCGCAGCTCACCGGGTTATTGTGGCGATCGTAGTCGCAGCTCTGCGTCACGTTGCCCAGCGGCTTATCGTTTAACAGGCTCACGGCCGAGTAATCCATTCTTTTGCGCAGATCCTTAGACGGCGTCGACTGTACCGATAAATGCTGATCCCCGGAGACGGTGGTTTTGCCCAGCGGGTAGCCATCCGCATCGTAGCGGTACTTCACCTCCATCTCTTTACCATGTGCGGCCACCACGAAGCCGTTGTCGTCGGTATCCCACGTCACCCCGGCTGACGGCAGTTCGGCCAGCTGGCATTTGCCCTGCAGCTTCACCTTACGCTGCTGGGTTTCTGCATCGATGTAGTAGTTTGCATCCAGCACCAGCGCTACGCCCGTGTTAGCCTCCAGGTCGTGCAGCTCCAGCGTATCGAAACACCCTTCCGCCGACACGGTGCCGGTGACCCGTTTGGACACTTCACCCTTCTCGTTGAACAGCGTCTGGGTAAAATCCTTGACCGGGCCGCGAAGAGGGTCGAAATCAAATTCGTTCGAAAAACTCGCCATCTCGGGCGTAAACGACAGCGGCGCGGAGTTGTTATCACACCCTGCGAGAGTAGCTGCCAGGAGCGTTATCGCTGCATATTTCTTCACATTCTTTACCAATACAGAGAGATTATTCCCAATCATATTAGCAAATACAGTTGTTTACACGAAGCCTGCTAAAATTAATCTCTACACAGAGAAAAGGAGCTACAGATGAAACGGTTACCCTGGATTACCGCCCTGCTGTTAATGAGTGCCTCAACGGCCGCGCTGGCGGCACCGGACTCCTGCGAGCGCGTGAAAAGCGACATTCAGCAGAAGATCATCAACAACGGCGTGCCGGAGTCAGGTTTTACGCTGAACATTGTGCCGAACGATCAGGCTGACCAGCCGGACGCTCAGGTGGTGGGCCACTGTGCCAACGACACCTTTAAAATTTTGTACACCCGTACGGGCAGCGGGGCGGCGTCCGGCAATCAGGATAATGCGCCGGCTGAACCTCAGTAAATCACCGTCAATCCCCTTTGATTTGACAAGGATTAATATTTAATACCTCCAAATAAGTAACACTCACCCCATCATTAGCCCGGTTATCATTTCGGGAAAAATAATACGTAATCACAATGGTGGGGTGAGCCATGTCCGATATCGAACATCACGGCGGGATTAGCCGTCGAACACTCGTGAAATCTACGGCGATAGGTTCTCTGGCGCTTGCCGCTGGCGGAATTTCGTTGCCTTTTGGACTGAAAAGCGCCGCAGCCGCGGTACAAAATGCAATGAAACCGGCAGAAGATAAAGTGGTCTGGGGCGCCTGTTCGGTCAACTGCGGCAGCCGCTGTGCGCTGCGTCTGCACGTCCGCGATGACGAAGTGTACTGGGTCGAAACGGATAACACCGGTGAGGATATCTACGGCAATCACCAGGTCCGGGCCTGCCTGCGCGGGCGCTCCATTCGCCGCCGCATCAACCACCCTGACCGTCTGAACTACCCGATGAAACGCGTGGGTAAGCGGGGTGAAGGCAAGTTCGAGCGCATCAGCTGGGACGAAGCGCTGAACGTCATCACCGCCAGCCTGAAAGACGTGGTCAGCAAGTACGGCAACGAAGCGGTGTATATTAATTACTCCTCCGGGATTGTCGGCGGCAATATCACCCGCTCCTCCCCTTACGCTTCGCTGGTGGCGCGCCTGATGAACTGCTACGGCGGTTTCCTGAGCCACTACGGCACCTACAGCACGGCGCAAATCGCCTGCGCGATGCCTTATACCTACGGCAGCAACGACGGCAACAGCACCTCGGATATCGAAAATACCAAACTGGTGGTGATGTTCGGCAATAACCCGGCGGAAACGCGCATGAGCGGCGGCGGGATTACTTACTATCTGGAGCAGGCCCGCGAGCGTTCTAACGCACGCATGATTGTCATTGATCCGCGCTACACCGATACGGCAGCCGGACGCGAAGACGAGTGGATCCCGATCCGTCCGGGTACCGATGCCGCCCTGGTGGCGGGGATTGCCTGGGTATTGATCGACGAAAACCTGGTTGACCAGCCGTTCCTGGACAAATACTGCGTTGGCTACGACGAGAAAACGCTGCCGGAAGGTGCCCCCGCGAATGGTCACTATAAAGCGTATATTCTCGGCCAGGGTGAGGACAACACGGCGAAAACGCCGGAGTGGGCCTCGCGCATCACCGGCATTCCTGCAGACCGCATCATTAAACTGGCCCGCGAGATTGGATCCGCGAAGCCGGCCTATATCTGCCAGGGCTGGGGACCACAGCGTCAGGCGAACGGTGAACTGACCTCCCGCGCCATCGCGATGCTGCCGATTCTGACCGGCAACGTGGGGATCAACGGCGGCAACAGCGGCGCCCGTGAGTCGACCTACACCATCACTATCGAACGTATGCCGCTGCCGGAAAACCCGGTCAAAACGCAAATTTCCTGCTTCAGCTGGACGGACGCCATCGCCCGTGGCCCGGAAATGACCGCTCTGCGCGACGGGGTACGCGGTAAAGATAAGCTGGACGTACCGATTAAGTTCATCTGGAACTACGCGGGCAACACCATTATTAACCAGCACTCCGATATCAATAAAACCCACGATATTCTGCAGGACGAAAGCAAGTGCGAAACCATCGTGGTGATCGACAACTTTATGACCTCATCGGCGAAATACGCCGATATCCTGCTGCCAGATTTAATGACCGTCGAGCAGGAAGACATTATCCCTAACGATTACGCCGGGAACATGGGTTACCTGATTTTTCTCCAGCCCGTGACCGCGCCGAAGTTTGAGCGCAAGCCTATCTACTGGATCATGAGCGAAGTGGCGAAACGCCTCGGACCGGATATCCATCAGAAATTTACCGAAGGGCGAACGCAGGAAGAGTGGCTGCAGTATCTTTATGCCAAAATGCTCGCTAAAGATCCCACGCTGCCGTCCTATGACGAGCTGAAAAAAATGGGCATCTATAAGCGCAAAGATCCGAACGGACATTTTGTGGCCTATAAAAAATTCCGCGAGAACCCGGAAGCCAACCCGCTGAAAACGCCCTCAGGCAAGATTGAAATTTATTCCAGCAAGCTGGCGGATATTGCGGCGACCTGGGAGCTGGCAAAAGATGAGACCATCAGCCCGCTGCCCGTCTACGCATCCACCTTTGACGGCTGGGATGCGCCCGAGCGCGCGCAGTTCCCGCTGCAGCTGTTTGGCTTCCATTTTAAAGCCCGCACTCACTCGAGCTACGGTAACGTCGACGTGCTGCAAGCGGCCTGCCGCCAGGAGGTCTGGCTGAATCCCGTTGATGCCGCGAAACGTGGCATTAAAAACGGCGATACGGTGCGCGTCTTTAACGATCGCGGTGAGGTGAGAATAGAAGCGAAAGTCACGCCGCGCATCATGCCAGGCGTAAGCGCCATGGGCCAGGGAGCCTGGCACGATGCCAATATGAATGGCGATCGTATCGACCACGGCTCGTGTATCAACACCCTGACCACGCACCGCCCGTCACCGCTGGCAAAAGGCAACCCGCAGCACACCAATCTGGTGCAGATTGAGAAGGTGTAAGGGGTGAATTCTATGACCCTGGTTTATGCTTTGGTCTGTATTAATGGTTAATTACGTCGCGCGGACATAACCGCGCGAGCAAGGAAGGTTTAATGAAAGACGTCTCACACCGTGACTCGTTCGCGTTAAGCGCCCGCGTACTGGGCGCGCTATTTTACTTCGCCCCAGACAGCGAGCAGACAGCCCCGCTGGTGCAGGCACTTACCGCTGGCGAATGGATAGAGGACTGGCCCCTGCCGCCGGAAACGCTGCTGCCCGTTGCCGAAACCTTTGCCTCATCTTCCGATGAGCCGCTGACGGATGCCTGGCAACGGCTGTTTATTGGTCCTTATGCCCTGCCCGCACCGCCGTGGGGTTCCGTCTGGCTGGACCGTGAATCCGTGCTGTTTGGCGATTCGACCCTCGCGCTGCGCCAGTGGATGCGGGAAAACAATATCGCGTTTCAGATGCAGCAAAATGAACCGGAAGATCATTTCGGCACCCTGCTGCTGCTGGCGGCATGGCTGGCCGAGAATGGCCGCAAATCGGAGTGCGATCGGCTTCTGGCGTGGCATCTGCTGCCGTGGAGCACTCGCTTTCTGTCGGTGTTTGTCGACAACGCCGGGCATCCGTTCTATATCGCGCTCGGCAGGCTTGCGCAGCTGACGCTGGCGGACTGGCGATCGGCGTTGGTTGTTCCGGTTGCGGAAAAGACGTTGTACCGCTAAGGGATATGGCTTGCTCGCGGGTGGCGAGCAAGCCTTTAACCAGGGTTTGGTTGTGCATCACCACCTGATTCACTCACACTCTCTTTGCTTTGAATGAACCGGAGTGCCAAATAGAGGTCTGGCGCCAGAATCATGTCATCATCATTCATCGTTGGCCGACTTTCTTTAAACCAACGTGTTAATTCCGTTTTTCTGCCCGCAAGGATTAACATAATCTGTCGGGCTTTCAGGTCACGCTTTAACTCATTAATGGTTGCCAGGACACTGATATCTGAATAGGTGAAGCAAGCCACGGCATCAATAACCACCCATTTAGGTTGTAATGCTGCACCATCAACCAGGTTCAATACCCGACGTTTAAAATAAGCCACATTAAAATAGGTCAACGGTGAGTTAAATCGATACATCAGCACGCCCGGGACCATTTTAATATCGGTTGTATTCCCTAATGAGTGGATCATTCCATTTTCGTCAGTCCCCAGTAAGTGCTCAGAGGGACGAAATACCGTACGCAGGAACTGTAACAGGCCAAGCAACACCGCAAGGCCGATCCCCTGAATTACACCGATGATTAAAACACAGCCAAACGTGAAAAAGGCCAGGCGAAATGCCTGTTTATTTCTTCGCCTCAGGTTCCATAACCCACGTAAATCAATTAATGACCACGATGCATACATTAGAACAATACCTAATGCAGATACCGGAATAAATTGTAATGGCTGCGTGAAAAATACCACCACTAAACCTATCAGTAAGGCTGCGACTATGGAAACCAGCTGACTTTTCCCCCCAACGGAATCATTAACCGCGGTCCGGGAATCGGCTCCACTGATGGCAAATCCCTGAGATAGCCCAGACATAATGTTCGCAATACCCAGTGCCCGGAACTCTGCATCAGCATTAATTTCATAGCCATTTTTTGCGGCGAAACTGCGAGCGGTCAGCATCAGACTGACAAAACTCACTAAAGCCAGGTTCAGCGCCGGGATCACTAATTCTCGCATCGGACCGGGCTGGAACGCACCCCAGTTAACGACGGGTAAACCAGGCTGGAAGCCATCCCCCCCAATCGTGGCAATACCATACTGTTGCGCAGATGTTCCCCATACCAGTATCGTTGTTATCACAATGGCAATCAGAGGTGCTGGCCAGTTGCTGCGATACGTTTTGATAACCATTAAAATAATTAACGTTAAAAGTGATATCCCTATTGTTAATACATGGCTGTCTAAAAGTCGGCCTGGCAAGGCCAGTATTTTCTCAATAACCTGCGCTTCATCGAGCTTGATCCCCAAAACCTTGCCTAATTGCCCGACAATAATCGTCACGGCTACGCCATTAAGCAACCCTGTAAGAATGGGATGAGAAAGGAGATCGGCAAGTGCACCCAGATGGAATTTACTGGCAAGCAGGCACCACCCGCCCATCATCAACGTCATGACGATCGTCAGTTGCCAGTGCAGTTCAGGATTGCCTGCAGAAAGAGGAAACACGACGGCTGCAATCACGGCGCAGGTCGTTGCATCAGGGCCAACAATAAGCTGACGTGAAGAACCAAACAGTGCATAAGCTATCATCGGTAAAACGCAGGAATAGAGCCCCACTATTGCCCCAACACCCGCCAATTCAGCATAAGCAATAGCAACGGGTAGCGCTACAGCCGCAACGGATAATCCAGCTTTAACATCATGTTTTAGCCAGCTTTTATCGTAGGCTAACAAATTTTGTAACCCTGGCATGTACTTTAACAATAATTTTCCGAGCACTTTATTCTCCGGACAGGGATTATAGCCACGTAATATTGGCACACTTCTCAGTGAGGTTCTGGTTTCCAAATGCTCCGGAGTCAGGTCGATGCCTCTCAGTTTTTGATAAAGCGTCAGTCAACTCATTATTCTGACTGCTGTTAAACATCATTTAAAAACTACCGCCCCATCA
This sequence comes from Enterobacter cloacae complex sp. P13B, assembly GCF_014895915.1. NCBI lineage: Bacteria > Pseudomonadati > Pseudomonadota > Gammaproteobacteria > Enterobacterales > Enterobacteriaceae > Enterobacter > Enterobacter cloacae complex sp. P13B. The sequence continues at coordinate 36,461 of NZ_JADBQN010000039.1, read as the reverse complement.
TCTTTCCGGGGCGGTTCAAATTCGTCGCTATTGTGCGCTCATATTTATAAGCAACCTGCAATCAGAAACTGTACGTCACCTTCAGGCTTCCCGTTGGCGACGTTTTACGTTGCACGATCGGGCTATCACCCGCATCCCCCGTCAGCTGCGTTACGCCCGCGGAGGTGAGAACGCTCCAGCGCGAGGTGAGCCTGTAGGTCCAGTCAAGGTTCATCGACCAGGCGTAAATCCCCGCTCCGGCGTCATATCGGGCAAATCCCGAAGCGGCGGACTGGGCAGCATTAACCCCATAGTACGTTTGCATGTACTTGCCGGAACCCCAGCTGCCCGTCAGCCCCAGCGTCACCGCATTTTTCGACGATGTGTAGAGCGGGCTGGAAATGCCGAAATGCACTGCCTCACCGTTGTCTCTCTCAGAAACCGGGATCTCAGCCTGCAGCTGCAGATTGAGCCAGTCGGTCACCTTATACCCCAGCCCCGGCACCACGATAGCGGAACCTTTGATATCGCCCATCCCCCGCAGGTAGTCGCTGCCGGAGCTGATCGAATCACTGCTCACGTCTTTATCTTTACGGCCTGTTCGGTAGCTCACTGCGGCGTTGTAATCCAGGTTGCCAATGTTGTTTCCGTAACCGATACCCCGCGTGGTGCTGATAAAGAAACCATTTGCCATGGAATAATCTACTACCTGAGCTGCCGAGACCCGGCTTTTATCCGAACCCGAGTAGCGTGGCGCGACGTCCACGCCTCCCCCCAGGGTTAAGACATTGCCCTGTTTCTGCTCTGCCGCCAGTACCGGGGTAGCCAGTAACGCCAGAATAACGCCCGGCACGATGTTTTTCAGTCTGCGGCTCGGAAGTAAATAGGGGAAAGAATGACGCAGTTCGATGTTACTCATTGAAGAAGTCCTTTGGATTCAAATGATTGCAATGCAAGCGGTTTACACGCCAGAGCACTCATTCTGAATACTCACCCTGAGGTTCTTATGAGCCGAAAATGAAGAAACGCTGAAGCGCGTGCGGGCGCTGTCAACCGGACGGATTTCCTGCTACCGTTTTTTTCTTAAGTTGTTCTTCATTCACTGTTGATACAGTTACCAATGTGAAAATCTTACTAATCGAAGACGACCTGGATCTCGGCAATGGCGTACGTATCGCCCTTTCAGATCAAGGATTTGATGTCATATGGGTTCGCCGTAAAGAGGATGCGCTGCATCAGCTTGAGGTCGGCGTGCCGGAACTTATTCTGCTCGACCTGGGGCTGCCCGACGGCGACGGCATGAGCCTGATGACGCGTTTGCGCCAGCAGCTTAAGGGGATCCCCGTCATTATCCTGACGGCGCGAGGCACCCTGCAGGATCGCCTGTGCGGGCTGGATGCTGGCGCAGACGACTATCTTGTCAAACCCTTCGTTCTCGCCGAACTGCTGGCGCGAGTCAGAGCCCTTGCGCGACGCAGCTACGGTTTTGAAAATGAAGCGATAGAAATCAGGAGCTTATCGCTTCATATCCCGACGCGTCGCGTAACGGTGAACGCGCGTCACGTTGAGTTGACGGCCAGTGAATATGCGCTGCTTGAAACGTTGATGCTGCGCGCTGACCGGGTGATCACGCGGCGGTTCCTGGAAGAGAGGATATTTGGCGCGAAGGAAAATCTCAGCAATGCCCTCGACGTGCATATGGGGAATTTGCGGCGAAAAATTGGTGACGGCTATGTACGAACGGTGCGAGGCGTCGGGTATGTCATTGATACCGTCGCAATCCAGAAGGTGACAGATTAATGCGAAATGTCTGGCACCAACTGAGGCGCCCAACGCTGGTACGGCGAATTATCATCGCCCAGATGCTGCTGCTTACCCTGCTGTGGTGTCTTTTTTTAACCTTTATTTTATTGGAAGACCTGCGTAGCCCTCCGATACTCACGGGAAGTAAGACTTACGAAACCATTTTTACTCTGGTTGATCTCAGTGACGAGCGCCCGCAGGATCGTAATGATGTCCTGGAAGCATTCAGCAAAGCGTTGCGGGAAGGCTATGGCGGCGGTGAAGATCCGGAGCTGTCGATTAACCTGCTCGTTCGCGAAAACAACGAGGTTATTTTTTCTTCTGATGGTGCACCTACGGGGGTAAAAAACACCAGACTGGGCGAAATGCAGCGCGTTCAGAGTGAAGGTCACGCCTGGACGAGCCGCACGCTTAAATCCCCCCACTCCGACGTGGAGGTTACCCTTTTCACCCCTGCCGGAAGCTGGAACTTCTTTATCTACCTGAACTCGCGGGGCTACTACATTATGCCGCTGCTGGTATGCATTCCTTTTCTTCTGTTTCCTGCGTGGCTGTCAATCCGCATTGCGATGCGCCCCTGGAGCAAGGTGGTTAATGAGATCTCATTACGTTCGCCTGACGATCTCTCCCCTTTAAAGGCTGTTCCCGGGCATAAGGAACTCCGCCAGATGGTGGACGCGATAAATGATTTTCTTGCCAGAGTGCGGGAAAGCGCTGAACGCGAACGGGTTTTCATTGCGGACGCCGCGCACGAGCTGCGTACGCCGCTGGCCGCGATGCGCATCAACGTGGAGGCGCTGCAGTCCTGGGTGAGCAGCGAGAGCCAGCGGCAGCTGCTTGCAGGGATTGTGCGCAGCAATAGCCGGGCGGCCCGTCTTGTCAACCAGCTGCTGCTGATGATGCATAGTGAAGCGCGCATTGACACCGCGATGGAGCCCGTGCCGCTAACCTCGCTCATACAAGAGCGGATGGCTGCGCTGGAGCCGCTAGCGTCCGGGCGCAAGATTGATCTGGAATTCTTCGCTGAGGATGAGATTTGGATCGCTGGCGTCAGGGAGCGTCTGATGTCGCTTATAGACAATCTCATTGAAAACGCCGTGAAGTACAGTCCTGAGGGCGGGCGGATTCAGGTAGAGGTACGCTCAGCAGATAAATCAGCCCAGCTACGCGTCTCCGATCGGGGGCCGGGTATCCCGGTTGAATTGCGCGAGCGCGTATTCGACCGGTTTTTCCGCGACCCCAATCAGCTGCAAAGCGGGAGCGGACTGGGGCTTGCCATTGTCAAAGCCGTTGCACAGCAGCACGGCAGCAGCGTAAACCTGAGTACTTCCGCAGAAGGTGGCCTGCTGGTGACGGTTGACTTCCCGAACCGCACGTATAGCTAAACCGGAACAGGGTGTTTGATCGCAAATGCCGCAGATTGCTTCAAAAAAATTACCGTATTTGTTATATTGTTGTTTATTGCTTATTCACCTCTGCGGTGCCAAAAAGAACAAGATTCACCGCAACCCAGGAAAGAGAAATGTTAGATTACCGCTTCCCGACAGCTTTGCAGATGGTTCTCAGCGTAGCGATGGCGGAGCAACTAGGTGAACGTTCGACGAGTGCGATTCTGGCCTACGGCCTGGAAGCCAACCCGAGCTTTATCCGCAAATTGATGGTTCCACTCACGCGTGACGGCATTATCGTCTCAACGCTTGGCCGCAACGGCTCAATTCATCTTGGACGTCCGCCGGAAGAGATTACCCTGCGCGATATCTACCTTTCAGTCACCGAAGATAAAAAACTCTGGGCGTCGCGCCCGGACGTGCCGGCCCGCTGCGTGGTCAGCGCGAACGCCTGCTGGTACTTCAAATCTATTTCCGAAGAAGCAGAGCAGGCCTCGCTCGCGGTATTAGCGCGCCACACCGTGGCAAGCGCGCTGGACGAGGTCAAAAAAGCCGATACCAGCGGGTGCGATCCTTTACCTGAACTGATTGCCCAGTACAAAAAAGCCTAGTAATTTACGCAAAAAAAAACCGCCCTCATAGTGAGTGCGGTTTTTTGTTATCTGCGATATCCCTACGCAGGCAGAACCTCTCTTTCCTTTTTGCCGCGCGTCACGAACTTACGCAGCGTCACGTAAAAGACCGGCGTCAGGAACAGACCAAACAGCGTCACGCCCAGCATCCCGGAGAAGACCGTAATCCCGGTGACGCCGCGCACTTCTGCGCCCGCGCCGTGGCCGAGGATCAGCGGAATGGTCCCGGCGATAAAGGCGATGGATGTCATCACAATCGGACGTAAACGCAGGCGGCACGCTTCCAGCGCTGCTTCCATGATGCCTTTACCCTGAATTTCCAGCTCGCGGGCAAACTCCACGATAAGAATCGCGTTTTTACAGGCCAGCCCCATCAGCACCACCAGCCCCACCTGCACGAAGACGTTGTTATCGCCCCCGGTCAGCCAGACGCCAAACAGCGCGGAAAGCATGGTCATCGGAACGATGAGGATCACCGCCAGCGGCAGCGTCCAGCTTTCATACAGCGCCGCCAGCACCAGGAACGCCAGCAGTACCGCGACCGGGAAGACGATCAGCGCCGTATTGCCCTGCGTGGCCTGCTGGAAGCTCAGATCCGTCCATTCAATGTTCATTCCGTTCGGCAGGATCTGCTTAGACATCGCGTCCAGCTGCGTCATCGCCTGCGCGGACGAGAGTACGCGCGGGTCGGCATCGCCAATCAGATCCGCCGCCGGGTAGCCATTGTAGCGGATTACCGGATCCGGTCCGTAGGTGGTCGTGATTTTCACCATACTGCCAATCGGCACCATTTCGCCCTGGCTATTCCGTGTGCGTAAATTCGCAATATCTTCCACGCTGTCGCGGAACTGCCCGTCTGCCTGCGCCATCACGCGCCAGGTGCGCCCGAACTGGTTGAAGTCGTTCACGTACGACGAGCCCAGATAGGTTTGCAGCGTACCGAACAGATCGGTCAGCGACACGCCCTGCGCTTTCGCCTTATCGCGGTCAACCTGCACGTCGAGCTGCGGAACGTTAGCCTGATAGGTTGAGATCGGGAAGTGCATTCCCGGCGTCTGCATAATCGCACCGGACATGGTGTTCACCGCGTTTTGCAGCGCGCCATAGCTCAGACCCGCGCGATCCTGAATATACAGCGAGTAGCCAGACCCCTGACCCAGCCCCAGAATCGGCGGCGGCAGAATGGAGAAACCAAAGCCCTGCTGGATTTGCGCGATTTTCGCGTTAATTTCCGCGTTAATTTCCGCCGCGGAATGTTTACGCTGGTCGAACGGCTTCAGGCCAAAAAACACCGTCCCGGTATTCGGCGTGTTGGTAAACTGCAGCGCGTTCAGCCCCGGGAAAGCCACCGCGTAGTCCACGCCTTCGGTATTCATGCCGATTTCGCTCATTTTGCGGATCACCGCGTCGGTGCGCGCCAGCGACGAGCCTTCCGGCATCTTCACGCCGCCAATCAGGTAGAGCTTATCCTGTGTCGGAATAAACCCGCCGGGTACCGCTTTAAACATGACGCCCGCGGCACACAGCAGCAGCAGATACACCACAAACACCGCGCCGCGTCGGCCAAGCGTTTTGCCCACCAGCCCCTGATAGCCGTTAGAGCTACGATGGAAAAAGCGGTTAAACGGACGGAAAATCCAGCCGAACAGGCGATCGATAAGCCGGGTCGGGAAGTCTTTCGGCGCGCCGTGCGGTTTTAACAACAGCGCGGCCAACGCCGGAGAGAGCGTTAGCGAGTTGATGGCGGAGATCACCGTGGAAATCGCTATCGTCACCGCAAACTGCTTGTAGAACTGACCGGTTACGCCGGAGAGGAACGCCATCGGCACGAACACCGCGCACAGCACCAGCGCAATCGCGATAATGGGCCCGGAGACTTCACGCATCGCCTGATGCGCCGCCGCAAGCGGCGCAAGCCCCTCTTCAATGTTTCGCTCGACGTTTTCCACCACCACGATGGCATCGTCCACCACGATACCAATCGCCAGCACCAGCCCGAATAAACTCAGGGTGTTAAGCGAAAAGCCCAGCAGATAGAGAATGCTGAACGTCCCCACCACCGACACCGGCACCGCGATCAGCGGAATGATCGACGCGCGCCAGGTTTGCAGGAACAGGATCACCACCAGTACAACCAGCACCACCGCTTCCAGCAGGGTTTGCACCACCGCACGGATGGAGTCGCGCACGAAAACCGTCGGATCGTAAGGTGCCGCCCACTTCATATCTTCCGGGAAACGGGTGGACAGCTCGTCCATTTTGGCGCGCACCGCGTTAGACAAATCGATGGCGTTCGCCCCCGGTGACTGGAAGATACCAATCCCGACCGCGTCTTTATTGTTAAGCTGGGAACGCAGCGCATAGCTGCCGGAACCCATCTCGATACGCGCCACGTCGCGCAGTCGGACGACCGAACCGTCCTCCGACGTTTTCAGGACAATGTTGCCAAACTCTTCTTCGGTATGCAGACGACCCTGGGCGTTAATGGAGATCAGGAAATCGCTCTCTTTCGGCAGCGGCTCGGCGCCAAGCTGCCCGGCGGAGACCTGCACATTCTGCTCCTGCATTGCCGTGACCACGTCCGAGGCGGTCAGCCCGCGGGCCGCGACCTTGTTCGGATCCAGCCAGATGCGCATCGCGTATTCACCGGAGCCGAAAATCTGAATCTGGCCGACGCCGGGCAGACGCGCCAGCTCGTCCTTCACCTTCAGCGTGGCGTAGTTGCGCATATACAGTGAATCGTACTTACCGTTGGGCGAGAACAGATGCACCACCAGCGTCAGCGTTGGCGACTGCTTCTGCGTCGTGATGCCCAGGCGCCGCACGTCTTCCGGCAGACGCGCCTCGGCCTGTGCTACGCGGTTTTGCACCTGCACCTGCGCCTGATCCGGATCGGTACCCGGACGGAACGTGACGGTAGTAACCAGCACGCCGTCCGAGCCGGCAACGGATTTCATGTACATCATGTTCTCGACGCCGTTGATCGCCTCTTCCAGCGGCGTCGCCACGGTCTCGGCAATCACTTTCGGGTTGGCGCCCGGATACTCCGCGCGCACCTGCACGCTTGGCGGTACGACGTCAGGATATTCACTCACCGGCAGAAGCGGGATGGCGATTAATCCTGTGATAAAAATCAGAATCGACAGTACGGCAGCGAAAATCGGCCTGTCGATGAAAAAGCGGGAAAAGTCCATGGGAAGGATTCTCAGGTCAAGTGATCAGTTGAGGGCGGTGCTGGCGGTCATGGCGACGGTTTTCGCGTTCACCGGCATACCCGGCATGAACACTTTCTGTAGACCGTCAACGATGACCTTATCGCCAGGTTTCAGCCCCTGCTGCACGATGCGTAAACCGTCGGCCAGACGCCCCGGCGTAATATCGCGACGCTGCGCTTTACCCTCTTTATCCACGATATAGACATACTTGCGATCCTGGTCAGTCAGTACCGCTTTGTCGTCAATAAGCATGGCCTGGAATTCCGCGCTGCCCGGCAGGCGCACGCGGGCAAAGAGTCCCGGCGTGAACTGACGCTGCGCGTTATCCAGCAGCGCGCGCATGCGGATCGTACCGGTACTCGGCGTGAGCTGATTATCAAGGAAATCCACTTTACCCTGATGGGGGTAGCCCTCCTCGCCGGCAAGGCCGATCTCAACCGGTAGCGCCGTATGGTGGCTGGACGCCCCCTGCCCGTTGCGGGCGAGATTTTGATAGTGAAGATAGGTTGCCTCATCCACGTCAAAGTAGACGTAAACCGTCTTCTGCGAGACCAGGGTAGTGAGCACGCTGGCGCTGTCGCCCGCGGAGACCAGATTGCCGCTGGTGATTAACGCCCGGCTGGCGCGGCCATCAATAGGAGCCGTCACTTTGGTGAAGTCGAGATTCAGCTGCGCGGCGTCTACCGCAGCCTGGGCCGCGCGAATATCGGCCTGTGCCTGAATGGCGGCCGAACGGCGCTGCTCCCACTCTTCACGGGATACCAGGTTGGTATTGATGAGTTTATCGGTACGGTTAGCCTCGCTTCGCGCCAGGCTGGCCTGCGTTTTGGCTCTCTCCAGCGTCGCCTGCGCCTGCTCCAGCGCGGCGCGATAGGTTCGGTCATCAATCGTGAACAGCACCTCGCCCTTTTTCACCTCCTGGCCGTCGGTGAAATTCACTTTGTCGATGTAGCCAGAGACACGGGGACGAAGCTGCACGCTTTCCACGGCTTCAATCCGTCCGTTAAAGCTATCCCACTGGCTAATGGATTTCACAACCACGTCTGCAGCATTAACGGCGGGCGCGGGCGGCGCGGCGTTTTGCGCGACGCTGTCATCACATCCGACGAGCAGCACGGAGAGCAGCATCGCTCCCAGCGCATTCAGATGATAGTTTCCCCAGGTTTTTTGCAGGCTCATTATTTTTATTCCGGTAATTGTAGCCGCCGGGCAAGACGCAGCGGGAGGTGCCGCGCCACTTCCTTTGTCCGGGCTGGCTTAAGGCCATTTGTGTCGTTCATCGCCACAAAACTGTAACAGTTTCGAATACACTATCGCGGCGATTGTAGGAATGCGCCTAACTAAGTGCAAGAATAATTGTTGCACTTTATGTGCTATTTGAGGCGGCAATAAAAGGCCCGTTTCGGGCAAGGATTTAAATGCAACAATAAAACTTGCAATTATCGTGAAACCAGGCCACCTTAAAATGCAACAGACAAAGATACCTTTCTATCGCTGCGTGGGGGAAACCTGATGAACACTGGCGCATTTATGCATGATTTACTCGACTGGATTGATAACAACCTCGACAGTCGCCTGGACATTGAGACCGTCTCCAGGCGCTCCGGCTACTCGAAATGGCACCTCCAGCGCCTGTTTAAAGAGCATACGGGCTATCCCCTCGCCGGCTATATTCGCGCGCAAAAGCTGCAAAAATCGGTTGAGCGCTTAGCCCACAGCGATGAGCCCATCCTGAACGTGGCAATCGCGCTCGGGTTTGACTCTCAGCAATCGTTCAACCGCAGCTTTAAGCGCCAATTCGGTCAGGCACCTGGCGCATGGCGACGCAGTATCGGCGGCCGTGAAACGCAGCCGATGCACCAGTAGCTCACTTTTTACTGCAACATCATCCCGAAGCTGTTATACTGTATATAAATACAGTATGAGAGGTGCGTGATGGCTGTTGAAATAAAATATGTTGTCGTAAGAAAAGGTGAAGAGAAAATGACATTTGCCAGTAAGAAAGAGGCTGACGCTCACGACAAGCTGCTCGATATGGCAGACGCGTTCACCGACTGGCTGTTGCAAAGCGGAATGCAGATGGATGAAACGCAGGCTGAAAATCTTGGTCTGTATCTCGCCGAGCAGAAAGAGACCGTGCAGCATATTCTGCGCACCAGCAAGCTCCCTGCTCTCGATGCCCCTGCGGCTGACAGTAAAAAAATCAGAGCGGTAAAAGCTGCCTGATTGCCACATCGTCACCGAGCCTGACGCCGCAAGCAGCATGCTGCTTGCGGCTTTTTTATTAACGTCACGCGCCGGATTGCGGCAAGGCATCAATCATCTCTTGTAGTTCATTGTACAGTCTTGCCACATGGAAACCATCGCACACGGAATGATGAACCTGAACGGCAAGGGGCAATAATACTTTGCCATCTTGTTCATAGTATTTCCCAAGCGTAAACATAGGGGCAAAAAAGTTCTTCATGTGCGCAACGTTGACGTTAAAGCTGGTAAAGCTCACCCAGGGAATACCCGATATGAAAAAGATATTTTCCCGGGATTCGTCCTTAGGCCAATAAGAAAAATTATTACCGTAGCGCGCAATGTCTTCAGCATAGATCTTCTGGAAGTGCTGAATATTGCCATCATAATGGCTCCATAATGATGAAAAGGTCTCTGTTTCATTATGGAAAATGGTATAATTTGGATGAACTTCATTCCATATAATAAGCTCATTGTCTCTCATGGCCATACGGAACTCCGGATGACTGTTGACGATTTTCGAAATGAGAAAAATAATAGTCGGGTAAAATTTCCAGCCGACCGCTTTGATATGTTTTAACAGCGCAGTAATATCGATTAAAACCGTCTGGTTAAACGTCGACTGAGCGAACCCCTGAAAAATCTCAAAATGTTCCTTCCTTGCCCAACGAGATAAGTCAACGGACGTATATTCAGGGGTTATTTTTTCCATTTCTAAGCCTTTAATGAGCAAGCATATCTCTGAGGTTAGCCTAAAATTTTTCCAGGCATTAAGCAAGCAGGCGCCTCTGGAGAAAACGGCGCGGAATCACCGCCATTACGCACCCAGAAGACGTAACGTTTCCGCTTAAAACGCGCTGACCTGCCCGTACAGAGCACTCCTCACTCAATATTATCCCTCCCTCTTCGCGCAAAGGGTGTATTGTTTTTAAATGATTAATCCCCCTGAAGAGAAGCGGCGTCATGATTAACATCCTCGGTAAAACCACCTCCATCAACGTTCGTAAAGTGCTCTGGACCTGTGAAGAAGCGGGCATCCCTTACCTGCAGGAAGACTACGGCAGCGGTTTTGCCTCAACAGAAACGGATGACTTCCGCGCGCTGAACCCCAACGCCATGGTGCCGGTGCTGATGGATGACGATTTCGTGCTGTGGGAGTCCAACGCCATCTGCCGCTATCTGGTGCGCAAGGCCGGACGTCACGATCTGCTGCCTGCAGAGCCGCAGGCTTGCGCCAACGTTGAGCGCTGGATGGACTGGCAGGCAACTGAATTCAATAACGCCTGGCGCTATGTCTTCCCGGCACTGGGCCGAAAAAATCCGGACTTTAACGACCCTGCGCGCATTGCGGCGGGAATAAAAGAGTGGAACCACTGCATCACCATTCTGGAAAACCAGCTGCAGCGCACCGGGGCCTTTGCGGCGGGCGAGACGTTTACCCTTGCGGACGTGGTGCTTGGGCTGTCGGTGAATCGCTGGAAGATGACGCCGTTTGACAAGCCCGACGTGCCGGCGATTGAGGCCTGGTATGAGCGCCTCAACCAGCGCCCGGCGTTTTTGCGTCACGGCAATAACGGCATAATATAAATTATTTACCCCCACACCTTGAGTAAGGATATTTTATTTAATTACTAAACCCTGATTGGCGTCAGAGGGAATAATAATTAAGCCATATCCTGGACAGCCCGTTGCACCGCTTTGCTAGCCTGACTATTCAGGCAAAGCTCAACCCGGAGGTATTCTTGCTGATTAGACTCAAGAAAGAACGAACGCATAAGGAGGATCGTCGGCTTGCCCTCTGGCTGGCGACCTCGGCAGGTTTGCTTAACGCCATCGCCCTTGGGGCATTTGGCTTTTTCCCCTCTCACATGACCGGCAATACCTCACAATTATCCAGCGAAGTCTCCTCCACCGATCTGAGCGATATGATTTTCTTTGGCTCGATTATTCTCTCTTTTGTCACCGGCGCCATCCTTGCTCGTCTTATTGTACTCTGGGGCATTATCCACAATATCAGGCTGGTTTTTTGCCAAATCCTTTTCGTCGAGGGGGTACTATTGACCGGCATCTCTCTCTACGAGATGTATTTCCACGCCCTCACGAGCAACCGCGAGATTATTATTTTTCTGTGCGGCCTGATGGGCATTCATAATTCAACCTCCACGCAGCTCTCCGGAGGGCGGGTGAGATCGACGCACATTACTGGCACGCTAACGGATGCAGGCATATCTCTGGCCTCCGTGCTGGTGGCGATGCTTCGCAGGGATTACTCGAAGGATACCGCGGCACAAAAAAGTCAGCTGAAAACTCACTTAACCACCATTTTCTCGTTTATGAGCGGAGGGATTGCTGGTCTGCTGCTGTTCAGATGGATTGGGTTTAACGCCATGCTGGCGCTTGGGCTGCTGCTCGCGATTGTTGCCATTTTTTCTATCATTAGCATCTCGGTTCGCGTTCGCCGGGTTCGTGCCTCTATCTAAATAACGAACGACTCTCGGCGTAAGGGCGCCCTTTGATATGTGACACTGTCACTATCTAAAATTCGCTTTAGGACTATTCTGCCCGGCACGCAACCAGCCCTTACGCCATAAGGCTTTAATTAAGGTTGTCACTAATTTCATAGGGTTACTGATTTCCCCCCTTCGCTGGAACCCTTCCCAAACGCTTGCTATAGGTCAATTACCCCTGCCGAAACATGGCATAACAACAGGCAACCGGTGGTTGCTATAACGCATGCGCACAGGGAGACACACCGCAATGCACCCATTACTCAAACGCTCGCTGCTATTTGTCGGCGCCATTCTCGTGGTCCTCGCCCTCCTCGTCTGGGGAATCGGGCTTGAGACAATCAAGGCGCGTCAGGTTGACCTGGTCTACCTCGGGCAACAGCACATGATTCTGGTTTTCTCGTCGATGTTTTTTGCCCTGCTGGTGGGCATTCCGGCCGGTATTCTGCTGAGCCGTCCGGCCGCGCGGGGCGTCGCCGAATGCGTGATGCAAATCTTTAATGTCGGCAACACCCTGCCGCCGCTGGCCGTGCTGGCGCTGGCGATGGTGGTGATTGGTATCGGCGATACGCCCGCCATCATCGCCCTGTTCCTCGCCTCGCTGCTGCCGATTGTGCGCAATACCTACGCCGGGCTGTGCTCCGTCCCGTCGTCGCTGCTGGAAGCGGCAAACGGGATTGGGATGACCAAATGGCAGCGCCTGCGCCAGGTTGAGCTGCCCAACGCCTGGCCGGTTATGCTCTCGGGGATCCGCATCGCTACCGCCATTAACGTCGGTACCGCGCCGCTGGCGTTCCTGATTGGCGCCAGCAGCTACGGCGAGCTGATTTTCCCGGGCATTTACCTGAACGATTTCCCGACCCTGATCCTCGGCGCGGCGGCCACCGCCCTGTTCGCCCTGATCCTCGACACCCTGCTGGCGGCGCTGGGTCGCGTGATGAGTCCCCATCTCGCTCGATAACAATAACAAGGAGCTTTTATGAGACTGATATCCAGCCTGGCGGCGCTGTGTGCCGCGGCGCTGTTCACCGGCCAGGCGATGGCAGCCCCGCTGATTCTGGCGACCAAGAGCTTTACCGAGCAGCACATTCTCTCGGCGATGACCGTACAGTACCTGCAAAAGAAAGGTTTTCAGGTTCAGCCAAAAACCAATATCGCCACGGTGATCTCCCGCAACGCGATGATCAACAAGCAGATTGATATGACCTGGGAGTACACCGGCACGTCGCTGATCATCTTCAACCACATCAACAAGCGCATGTCGCCGCAGGAGTCCTGGGAGACGGTGAAGCGCCTGGATGCGAAGCACGGTCTGGTGTGGCTCAAACCCGCCGACATGAACAACACCTATGCCTTCGCCATGCAGCGCAAGCGCGCCGAGGCGGAGCATATCAACACCATGTCGGAGATGGTGGCGAAAATTGAACAGGTTCGCAAAACCAACCCGGACAAAAACTGGCTGCTGGGCTTAGACCTTGAATTTGCCGGGCGCAGCGACGGCATGAAGCCACTGCAGGAGGCCTATAAGATGGATCTGGACCGTCCGCAAATCCGCCAGATGGACCCGGGTCTGGTCTATAACGCTGTGCGCGACGGCTTCGTCGACGCCGGGCTGGTTTATACCACCGACGGGCGCGTGAAGGGCTTTGATCTCAAAGTGCTGGAAGATGATAAAGGCTTCTTCCCGAGCTACGCGGTCACCCCGGTGGTGCGCAAGGACACCCTCGAGGCCAATCCCGGTCTGGAAGAGGCGCTCAATACCCTCTCGGCCCAGCTCAACAACGACGTTATCACCGAGCTGAACAAGAAGGTGGATATTGACCATCAGTCACCGCAGCAGGTCGCCCGCGATTTCCTGCGTAGCAAACAGCTGCTGTAGGAGGCGCTATGGATACCGTTCACTACATTCTGGACAACTGGGACTATCTGTTAACCCTGACGCTTCAGCATCTGTGGCTGGTGGCGCTGGCCGTGGGCTTAGCGATTATCATCGGCGTCCCGCTGGGCATTTTGATTGTGCGCCACAAGTGGCTGGCGACGCCGGTGCTGGGGATTGCCACCATCGTGTTGACCATCCCGTCCATTGCCCTGTTTGGCCTGATGATCCCGCTGTTTTCGCTGATCGGTCAGGGGATTGGCGCCCTGCCCGCAATCACGGCGGTGTTTCTCTACTCGCTGCTGCCGATCGTGCGTAACACCCACACGGCGCTCGACAGCCTGCCCCCGGGCCTGCGCGAAGCCGGACGCGGCATCGGCATGACGTTCTGGCAGCGTCTGCGCTGGGTGGAAATTCCGATGGCGCTGCCGGTGATTTTCGGCGGGATCCGCACCGCCGTGGTGATGAACATCGGCGTGATGGCGATTGCCGCCGTGATTGGCGCGGGCGGACTTGGCCTGCTGCTGCTTAACGGCATCGGCGGAAGCGATATTCGTATGTTGATTGCGGGCGCGCTGATGATCTGTCTTTTAGCGATTGTGCTCGATTGGCTGCTGCACCGTCTGCAGGTGGTTCTGACTCCAAAGGGGATTCGATAATGATAAAACTGGAAAACCTCACCAAACAATTTTCACAGAAGCACGGCCAGACCTTTAAGGCCGTCGATAACGTCAACCTGAACGTGCCAGAAGGGGAAATGTGCGTCCTGCTCGGCCCGTCTGGCTGCGGAAAGACCACCACCCTGAAGATGATTAACCGCCTCATCACCCCAAGCAGCGGAAACATCCTGATTAACGGCGAGGACACCAACGGGATGGACACCGTCACCCTGCGCCGCAACATCGGCTACGTGATCCAGCAGATTGGCCTGTTCCCGAACATGACCATTGAAGAGAACATCACCGTCGTGCCGCGCATGCTGGGCTGGGATAAAGCGCGCTGCAAAGCCCGCGCCGAAGAGCTGATGGATATGGTGGCAATGGATCCGCACAAGTTCCTCCACCGTTATCCGCGCGAGATGTCCGGCGGCCAGCAGCAGCGTATTGGCGTTATTCGCGCCCTGGCGGCGGATCCTCCGGTACTGCTGATGGATGAACCCTTCGGTGCGGTGGACCCGATCAACCGTGAGGTGATCCAGAACCAGTTCCTCGAGATGCAGCGCAAGCTGAAAAAAACCGTCATGCTGGTGAGCCACGATATCGACGAAGCCCTGAAGCTCGGCGACCGCATTGCGGTCTTCCGTCAGGGGAAAATCGTCCAGTGCGCCAGCCCGGACGAGCTGCTGGCGAAACCGGCGAACGAATTTGTCGGCTCGTTTGTTGGTCAGGACCGCACGCTGAAGCGCCTGCTGCTGGTCTCCGCCGGCGACGTCACCGACCAGCAGCCTACTATTACGGTGCGAGGCTCTACCCCGCTTACTGACGCGTTTGCCACCATGGACGATAATGATATTCGCGCGATTACCGTGGTTGACGAGCACGGCAAGCCGCTGGGCTTTGTGAAGCGTCGCGAAGCGCGTAACGCCAGCGGGACCTGCGCCGACATCCTGCATCCGTTCCGCATGACCGGCAAAGCCGAAGACAACCTGCGCGTGGTGCTATCACGCCTGTATGAGAGCAACACCAGTTGGATGCCGATCGTGGATGAGGACGGGCGCTACAACGGCGAGATTTCGCAGGATTATATTGCCGAATACCTGAGCTCAGGGCGTACGCGCCGGGCGCTGAATATTCATAGTGAGAGCTGAGAATTATATTTACTTAGTTTTTGGATACAGCGTAGAAAAGCCCCTTCACGGGGCTTGTGTTTGGCTTATGTTGGGTTTACCAGCGAATTTCAGAAGTGAGAATAAATGCTACTGCTTTCACCATTTCGTCAAGATCGTAATTAATCTGCATTGTGATTGGCGTATGAAAATCTTCAACGGTGTATTTTTCAACCCACCCGAAAGAACGATTCATTATCATTCTTGGGGTAACCAAGCCTTCGGGCTCACCAAATGACTGATGAATCCATGCGCGAGACATGTTCTGCTGCAACGGTATAGGGAGTTCATTCGGGAAGACCCATTCCTTTACGTCATCACGCTGAATAGACAACGTAATTTCTTTCAGTATTCTCCCTTCTCGAATAAAGGCTAAAAAAACGCCTTCGTTCACCATTGGTAAAAGTAACACGGGGTCGCCTGCAGCCCCTTTAGGGTCAGTTTTGTACGTGATTACTTCATTATCAACTAACTCTTTATAGCTCCTGCCAAGATTACGGATCAGTACTTCTACATTTACAGTCATTCGTATAACCCCGCATTACGATTCAATTCGTGAATTTTAGCCCTTGCAGCTTCAATCTGACTTTCCGTTGCACCATGCTTTTTTAATGCTGGCTTTATTGCACGTGAGCACAAAAAAGCCCCTCCCGGGGCTTGATGCTCAAGATTCTTTAAAGCCAGGTTTACCATTGGCTTTACGCCACTGCTTGACCTCTTGCACAATTCCTTCCGGACTATCATCTCGGTCTTCTCGGGGGTAGAAGATAAGATCGGAGCCGTCAGGATGTTCTGTAAGCCTTTTAAATTCCAAGATATTTTTTATATCTTCAGATTCAGAAGTAGTAGATACATCAAATATCTTTCTGACGAAATCTAAAAACTCACTTTCCGTGTAGTCGCTAATAGTTTTCAAATCACATACCTCTATGAATATCTATATGACGTTTTGGAGTAACAATCCCCATATTGTCCACATTGTAAACTTCACCACCTTCATCGATCGGCTTAATGTGATGAATCTCATATTTTATTTTTCCGCCAACCTGTTCACTTTCTCGCGGTGAAGGGGCTTTTCCTGCTCTTATATTACCTGCGTTTCCCCGTTTAAATTGTCCTGATAATTCAGGATCCCGTGCCACCTCCTGCCAGAAAGCCCCTCTGAAGCGGTCAAAATTGGTAAATGACCTTCCACGCAGTCTGTCAGCTATCTGCTCTGGAATTGGAGAACCATCCCCCTTATCAGCATCTGACAGCCATACGCCACTTACTTTTTTCCCTTTGCCCGTGACTTGTCCGGGATTGTGCCTCAGATAAATATAAATCGGCGGCAGGTCAGGGAACGGCAGGATCAGAATGTAATCCGCGAAATGCTTTTCCTCCGATGCCGGGCTGGTGGTCGCCGTTATGCCGGTGTTATCCGGCAGCGGGTCAACTATCACCGGTTTCGGCAACACCGGACGCGCCTGGTTGCCGGTATTCCACGGCTTTTCCTCGACCGTTCGGTCAGGCGTCCAGATAATGGTGATGTGCGGATCTTCTTCCGTGGTGAAGGTGTACGCCTGCGCGCTGGTGTCGTACTCCATTTTTCTGACACGCACACTGTCCCGGCCAGGTGGTGTGTGCCAGCCATGCGGAACCGGGTTCCCTCTGCTGTCCTTCTCCCACGTATAGCGCACCCGGCTCGGGGCTTCATGCATCTGCTCCAGGCGCATACGGTCGATAAAATCCTGTTCGCCGTCGTTCAGCCTGCCGGGCATCATCCCCACCAGCAGTCCGGCCACGGGTGCACCGGGTCCGGCAACAGCACCACGCACCGCCCAGGTGCCGTAAGTCAGTGCCCTGCCGCTTATCAGCTCCAGCAGGCTTGCGCCTGCCGTGGCCGTCTGCGCCCGTGCAGCAGCAGACGCGGCAGCCACCGCAGCCTGATAATCCATCTCCTCATGGTTACCGTTCCACCAACGATACAAGGCGCTGCGCTTCTTCGGTTTGGGGATATCTTCTGGCTTTTTCTTTCTGGCGGTCTGTGCGTGCTGCGGGGTGTCTGAATCGGTCACGGGGTCGCTGGCGGGCATGGCCTGAAAAAATGCCATATCAGCAAAATTGGTGTGAGGTTCACGCTGGTCGCCTGCATCATTGCAGCCCTCGCCACGGAGGCAGGATTTTGCAAATACCCGGTTTCGCTCCCTTTCCTCCTCCCTGTGTTTCTCTTCCCTCTCCTGCTCTGCCCTGCGTTCGGCCAGCATCACAGCGTGCCTTTCCCTGACGATTTGTTCTGGTGATGGACCACTACCCAGCCAGTCGCCAATGGGAGCGATGATAAAATTTGTTCCCGGCGGGCATCCACACCTGACGTTAGAGCGATCGACAGCAGCGGCAACACCATGGAAGCTTACGCGGGGTTCACCATCAAGAATGGTACCGGGCTTTCCGCAGTTTTTACACGGCGTGGTTTTATCACCAACCCTGACTACCCCTCGCCCGTGTTCGGTGCAGTTCGGCAGGGATCCAATACAGGTTGCCCCGGTAGAGGTTTTATCTCCTGTCAGCGCCTGCCCCCGGCCATAATTATCGGTACGGTAACCCATGCATTACGCTCCGGTAATTAGTGAGTTCGTTACTCATAAAGAATTTCCTTTTCCTTCCTGTAAATAAAAAAGCAATTTTACTATGAATACGAGTTCACCAAATTTATTCAGCACTTTTGGTTAATATTTAATAATCAAATAAATGACAAAGAAAAATAAATAATATATATAGAACACCTTATAAAAGCTCATTTGCATACTGGTTGAGTTGCAACCACAATAGGACATCGTCCCCGTTTATTCGCGACCCATGCAACGTCTTCATACGTACCCCGACATCCGCGCGATGTTTCGCCGACTGCTGATTGCCACCGTCACCGGCGTGCTGGCCGCGCTGGCCGTTGCGGTGTTCCGCCACAGCATGTACCTGCTGGAGTGGCTGCTTCTGAGCAACGACAGCGGCAGCCTGGTGAATGCCGCCGCGTCGCTCTCCCCCTGGAGGCGCGCGCTGACGCCCGCGCTGGGCGGGCTGGCTGCCGGGCTGTTGCTCTGGGGATGGCAGCGCCTGACCGCCCAGCGGCCTCATGCCCCCACCGATTATATGGAAGCGCTGGAGACCGGCGACGGTCAGTTTGATTACGGCGCGAGCCTCGTTAAATCTCTTGCTTCGCTGCTGGTCGTTGCCAGCGGAAGCGCCATCGGCCGCGAAGGGGCCATGATCCTGCTTGCCGCCCTCGCCGCCTCCTTTTTTGCCCGGCGCTTTACGCCCAAATCGGAATGGAAGCTTTGGATCGCCTGTGGCGCCGCCGCCGGGATGGCCAGCGCCTACCATGCTCCGTTAGCGGGAAGCCTGTTTATTGCAGAGATTCTGTTTGGCACGCTGATGCTGGCCTCGCTCGGCCCCGTGGTGATTGCGGCGGTGGTGGCGCTTCTTACGACGCAACTCCTGGCACCGGGTGCCGGTACGCTCTACGAGGTCCATCTGAGCGGCATTCTCACCGCGGCAGATTATGCCCTGCTGGTCGCGATGGGGCTGGTGGCTGGTCTCTGCGGACCGCTGCTGATGTGGCTAATGGCGTTCAGCCACGGGCTGTTCCTGCGCCTCAAACTTTCGCCGCCGTGGCAGCTGGCGCTCGGCGGCTTGATTGTTGGGCTGCTTTCTCTTTTGACGCCGAAAGTTTGGGGAAACGGCTACAGCGTGGTTCAGGCTTTTCTGCTCGCCCCGCCGCTGCTGTCGGTGATTGCCGGCGTGTTCATCTGTAAATTGCTGGCGGTGCTGGCAAGCAGCGGTTCGGGTGCGCCGGGCGGGGTATTTACGCCTACGCTGTTTGTCGGTATGGCTACGGGGATGCTGTTCGCGCAGCTTTTCGCGCTGTGGCTGCCGGGTTCTGAGACGGCCATGTTGCTGGGGCTGGCCGGGATGGCAACGCTGCTCGCTGCGACCACGCATGCACCCATTATGTCGGCGCTGATGGTCTGTGAAATGACCGGGCAGTATTTTTTACTGCCCGGTTTACTGGTCGCCTGCGTGATAGCGTCCGTACTGTCGCGGACGTTACGCCACGACTCGATCTACGGTCAACACGCCACCGAGGGCAGAGAGATCGATGTACTGCGCTAGCTCGCGCTGCTCGGCGCGAGGCAGATAAGGCAGCTCGCCCACCAGCGGGCCAGGCAGTTTGGTGCTCAGTACGTCGATGATCTCCGCGTAGTGCGCGAGGCCTGGATTAATACGGTTTGCCACCCAGCCAGCCAGCGGCAGGCCGTCATTGGCAATCGCCTGCGCCGTCAGCAGCGCGTGGTTGATACACCCTTCCTGGATCCCCACTACCATCACTACCGGCAGCTGTTCCTGCACGACCCATTCAGACAGCGGGCGTAAATCATTCATCAGGCTGCGCCAGCCGCCCGTTCCTTCGACGACTACGTGATCGACCTGCTCACTCAGGTTCGCCAGCCCGTCGGATAACAGGGAATAATTGATCGGGCCGCTGTGCGCCACGCTGCTTTCATCTTCGCTTAACGCAATGGGATTGACCGCGTGGTAAGGCAGTTCCAGTGACGAGACGCTTTGCAGCACCAGGGCGTCTTTATTTCGCAATCCCTCTGGCGTCTCTTTACTCCCTTTTGCGACCGGTTTGTACCCAGCGACGCGTTTACCGCTTGCTGTCAGAGCCTGCAGCAATGCGCGGGATACAACGGTCTTGCCGACAGAGGTATCTGTACCAGTAACAAAGAAACGCTTAAGCATGACTCACTCCACCTCTTGGGTATGCTTCGAAAATATCAACCAGGTAAATAATTCAGTGGAGGAAGTCTACGGGATGCGTGCGCTACCCGGCTTGAGATAGCGCAATTTTTCTTACATCTGCGGAAAAGAGTTAACCCTGTAACAGGCGGATAAGCAGCGAGCCATTGTACATGGCATCTTTGACCAGCGCCGCGCCGGCCATCGTGCCCTGGTTGGAAAACTGGGTACTTTCTACCGCAATATTTCTGCTGTAGGCGGGAAGCGACTGCTGCTGAATACAGGCCGTAATCGCCGGAAAAAGGATCTCCGCCGCCTGGCTGAGCGGTGAGCCGATCAGGATTTTTTGCGGATTGAAGAGGTTCACCATAATCGCCAGAATGCGGCCTACGTTATTACCCACCCCGGTAATAATGTCCTTCGCCAGCAGATCCCCCTGACGCGCGGCGGAGCAAAGGGAATCCACCGTTAAGGGTTGGCCGTGAAGCGAGGAGCTCATGGACTGACTGAGCCTCACCTGCGCCAGTTCTAGCACGCTTTCCACGCTGGCGATCGTCTCCAGACAGCCATGGTTCCCGCAGTAGCAGCGTTTACCGTACGGGTCGACCTGGGTATGGCCAATTTCCACCAGGCTGCTGCTCCCGGCGTGGAGAAGCCGTCCGTCGGTGATCACCCCCGCCCCGACGTTATGGTCGATGACCACCTGAATGACATCCCGCGCACCGCGCGACGCGCCAAACAGCGCTTCCGCCATCGTCCAGGCGCTAATGTCGTGCTGAATATAGACCGGCACGCCGGTATGGTTTTCCAGCACTTCGCCCAGCGGCATCTCTTTAACATCGTCGTAAAACGGCATGCGGTGAACAATACCATTTTCGGTATCAATAATGCCGGGCATGGTGATGGCAATCGCCGTTAAGCGTTCAAGCCGCTGCTGATGGCGAATAAAGAAGCGATCGATATGGGAGACAATCGCATCGAGAAGCGGTTCCTCGGCGTTGAGCGGCAGCTCAAGCCGGTCTTCCACCACCAGCTTGCTGCTGAGATCGCGTAGTGCAAGGAAGATCTCTCCGCGGCTGATGCGCAGCGAGAGGTAGTGCCAGGCTTCCGTCTCGACCACCAGGCCGACCGCCGGACGACCACGGCTGCCCGGCTCCTGAATTTCCGTCTCCTGGACCAGGTGCGCTTCCAGCATTTCGCGGACAATTTTGGTGATACTGGCAGGTGCCAGCTGTGCCAGGCGCGACAGATCGATACGCGAAACCGGACCAAGCTGATCAATCAGGCGATACACCGCGCCAGCATTGGTCTGCTTAATCTGATCAATATGCCCTGGCTGACTATCAGCAACCACCTCGTACTCCCTTATTTTCGAGCTTCGAAATAAACTGTTGGCTATGGTGAAGCACTTCCATGGGTGTCGTCAAATATTTACTTAGCCTTGTGATTTACCGCACATTTTTACCCGTTTTCCAGGGAAATATCAGACCGCGGAAGCCTGGATTAACCGCTGTTTGAAGCGCTGGGCAGCATGACTCTGTTCGCGATGTTTTGACCACACCAGCCACATCTCCGAAACGGCATCCTCCTCGGCGATAGTAACCCAGCGCATCTCACGCAGCTGTACCCGCTTAAAGGAGGCCGGGAGTATCGACACACCCAGCCCGGCGGCGACCAGGCCGATAATGGTCATCGCCTCTCCCACTTCCTGGGTAATGACCGGTGCCAGATCGTAGCGGCGCATCAGCCCCAGAATATCGTCATACAGGCCCGTCCCGACCTGCGGGTCAAAAAAGACAAACGGCTCTTTTGCCAGCTCCGCCAGCGAAACCGCCGGACGCGACGCCAGCGGGTGATCGTTCGGGATCATGGCCATCAGCGGTTCGCGCAGGATAACCTCCCATGCCAGCGTGTCCGGCAGCTGGGTATTACGCATCAGCCCCAGATCGAGCGCACCTTCGTTAAGCGGCGCAATCTGCTCGCGGGTATTAATTTCGCGCGTCTGAATATGCACGTCCGGAAAATGACGGCGGAATGACGAAAGCGTCTGCGAGACGGCGCTGATAAACGGCGCGGACGAGGTAAACCCGATCCGCAGCTCCCCGGCTTCCCCAAGATAGAGCCGTTCCGCCCGGGCAGCGGCGTCGTCGACCATGCTCAGAATTTGTCGGCTGTCGATCAGAAACTGCTTCCCCGCTGCCGTCAGGCTCACGCTGCGGTTGGTGCGGGCCAGAAGACGCGCCCCGACCTGCTGTTCGAGGATTTGAATCTGCTGGCTTAAGGGCGGCTGAGAAATGTTCAGCCGTGCCGCCGCGCGGCCAAAATGCAGCTCTTCGGCGACGGCGACAAAGTAGCGAAGATGACGCAGCTCGATATTCATATTTTTAAAGTATCATTTGAGATTATTAATATATTAGACAGAATATTTACATTTTCCTACCCTGAACGTGTGGTCATACCCGTCACCAGAAATCACGGGGATGTTTAAGCAAGGAAACTGTGTGAGTCGTACATCTACCATTGATATCGAGCCGGCCAGAGATATTAATGATTTGCCTGTAGCATCGCAGCCGGTTCAGTTCATCAAACGTGGTACCCCCCAGTTTATGCGCGTCACGCTGGCGCTCTTTTCCGCCGGTCTGGCAACGTTTGCCCTGCTCTACTGCGTTCAGCCGATCCTGCCCGTTCTCTCCCACGAGTTTGGCGTATCTCCTGCCAGCAGCAGCGTTTCGCTTTCCATTTCAACCGGGATGCTGGCAATTGGCCTGCTTTTTACCGGCCCGCTCTCCGACGCCGTTGGCCGTAAACAGGTGATGGTAACCGCCCTGATGCTGGCCTCGGTCTGTACGTTACTCTCGACGATGATGACCAGCTGGCACGGCATTTTGATGATGCGCGCGCTAATCGGGCTATCGCTCAGCGGCGTGGCGGCAGTCGGGATGACCTATCTCAGCGAGGAGATCCACCCGAGCTTCGTTGCCTTTTCGATGGGGCTGTACATCAGCGGGAACTCGATTGGCGGCATGAGCGGGCGTCTGCTGAGCGGGGTATTCACGGACTTCTTTAGCTGGCGCATTGCGCTGGCGGTGATCGGGTGTTTTGCGCTGGCATCGGCCCTGATGTTCTGGAAAATCCTGCCAGAATCGCGCCATTTTCGCCCGACGTCTCTGCGCCCGAAAACGCTGTTTATCAACTTCCGCCTGCACTGGCGTGACAAAGGTTTACCGCGACTGTTTCTGATGGGATTCCTGCTGATGGGTTCCTTCGTGACGTTGTTTAACTATATTGGCTACCGGCTGATGCTCTCGCCGTGGCATCTGAATCAGGCCGTTGTGGGTTTGCTTTCCGTGGCCTATCTCACCGGTACGTGGAGTTCGCCGAAAGCCGGGGCGATGACGGCACGCTTTGGCCGCGGGCCGGTGATGCTGGTGTTTACCGCAGTGATGCTGCTCGGCCTGCTGCTGACGCTCTTCTCTTCCCTGTGGCTTATCTTTGCCGGGATGCTGCTCTTCTCCGCAGGGTTCTTCGCCGCTCACTCCGTCGCCAGCAGCTGGATTGGCCCGCGCGCGCGTCGCGCCAAAGGCCAGGCATCGTCGCTGTATCTGTTTAGCTATTATCTGGGCTCAAGCATCGCCGGGACGCTGGGCGGCGTGTTCTGGCATCACTACGGCTGGAACGGCGTGGGCGGGTTTATCGCGCTGATGCTCTGTGCCGCACTGCTGGTGGGCGCAAGCCTTCATAAACGCCTGAGATAATCATCCTGCGGGCTGATGCCCGATCCAGATAAACGGCACCAGCTTACTGGTGCCGTTTCACGTTCAGGAATCCCAGGCCTGCTCTATCTTACCGGCTTCAAACTGTGGAGGCGGTTTTCGGAAGCGGCGCGTGAGCCAGGTCAGGTAAAGGACACCCAGTACCGCCCAGATGAGGCCAAGCGTCAGGGACGTCGCTTCGAGGTTGATCCAGAGCACGCCGACCGTTGCGGCACCAATGAGTGGCAGCAGGAAATAGTGGAGCCGATCTTTCCACGTTTTGTTCAGCCCCTTACGCCGCCAGAAATGGTTGTACACCGAGAGATTAACAAACGTAAACGCCACCAGCGCGCCAAAGTTGATCAGCGCCGTCGCGGTCACCAGATCAAAGTACAGGGCCGACAGCGCCACTATCCCTACCATAATCACGTTCAGGGCCGGAGTGCGCCACTTCGGATGCACGTAGCCAAACACCCGCTCAGGAAAGACGTTGTCACGCCCCATCACGTACAATAAGCGTGAGACGCTGGCGTGCGAGGCCAGGCCTGAAGCGAGCGTATTCACAAACGTGGTGCACAGAAACACCGACTGGAAGAGCTTGCCGCCCACGTACAGCGCAATTTCCGGCAGCGCGGCGTCCGGGTTCTTGAAGCGCGCGATCGTCGGGAAAAAGAGCTGCATGAAAAACGAGGCAACAATAAATATCAGCCCGCCATACAGTGCGGTCAGGAAAATCGCTTTGGGGATCACCCGCGCCGCGTTTGGCGTCTCTTCCGACAGCGTGGTGACCGCGTCAAAGCCGAGGAAAGAGAAGCAGACGATAGTCGCGCCGGTAATAATCGGAATCAGGTGCGCGTTCTCGCTGATAAACGGCTGGAGCGACCAGACGGTGCCGATCCCCTCACCCTTGTGCAGTCCATGCACTACGAGTATGACAAAGACCACCATGATGGCGACCTGCACCAGCACAAACAGGGTGTTAAAGTTGGCGACCAGGTTAACGCTTTTCAGGTTCGCCAGCGTCAGGATCGTCACAAACCCCACCACCCAGACCCAGGGCGGGACTTCAGGGAACAACGCGGAAAGGTAGATCTTCGCCAGCAGCACGTTGATCATCGGCAGGAAGAGATAGTCCAGCAGCGATGACCAGCCGACCATAAAGCCTAAGTGGGGGCCGATCGATTTCTGCGTGTAGGTATACGCGGAGCCCGCTTCCGGGAACTGTCGTACCAGTTTGCCGTAGCTGATGGCGGTAAACATGACGCCCGCCAGCGCCAGGAGATACGAGGCGGGCACGTGGCCATTGCTGATACCGGACACAATGCCGAAGGTATCAAACACGGTCATGGGAGTGAGGTAAGCCAGCCCCATCATGACCACCTGCCAGAGCTTGAGGGAACTGCGCAGCCGGGTTCTTCCGGCCATGCGCGGCGAGTCAAGAGAGGTGTTAGTCGCCATAAACCATCCCCCCCATGCTTACCGTGGTTTGCAATCGCGTTGACCGTAACGCAAACCTGCTTAGCAAAGGGGGAAGTTGTAAAGAACATACGCGATCGTACCAGCGCAGCGTCTCTCGCTCGCACTCACAGCAGGCGCCTGACTGGCCCCCTTCGCCCTGCGGATAGTTGAACATCTGCATCATTTCCTACCTCGTCACACAGTGTCGTTAAGAAAGTCCCTGTGCCGCCTGCGCTCCATAACGCGACTCCCGGGAGATAGCTGGCGTGCCAGCGAACGTTTCGGCCAGGCTCCGCGCAGGCCGTTTGGTGATACGTATGCGATGAAACAAAGCGGCCCCTTACCGGGGCACGTCATCAGGCGTTTTTCAGCATCCACTCAATTTCTGTTTCGGTAATCAGGCGTTCAAACTGCAGTAATTCATCATTTTTGCAGGCGTGATAGACGTGGCAGAAACGTTCGCCCAGCCGCTCGCGGAGGTGATCGTTTTGCATGAATTCCCACAGCGCATCGCTCTGACGAATCGGGAACGGCAGTCCGTCCTGCTCCAGACCATTGCCTTCCACTTCTTCCTGCAGGGGTAAATCGTTATCCAGCCCGTGCAGAATGCCGGCAAAAATCGCCGCCATCACCAGATACGGGTTCGCGTCTGCTCCCGCCACCCGGTACTCGACCCGATGGTTATGGCGATCGCCGCAGGGGATACGCAGGGCAACGGTGCGATTATTGTGTCCCCATGACGCCTGCGTCGGTACGTACATTCCCGGCTGGAAGCGGCGGTAGGAGTTGACGTTCGGCGCCAGCAGCGCCATGGACGCAGGCATCAGATCGATCATTCCGGCCAGCGCGCGTTTCAGCAGCGCGGAATCCTCGCCGCTGGCGTCTGCGAGCACGTTTTCGCCTCGGTTGTTTTGCATGCTGATGTGAATATGCATCCCGCTGCCCGCATGCTCTTCATACGGCTTTGCCATAAACGTGGCGTGCATCTTATGTTTTTCCGCCATCTGTCTGACGAGACGTTTAAGCGCCAGCGCATCATCGCAGGCATCAAGCACGTTTTCCGTATGGTGAAGGTTTATCTCAAACTGGCCCGGGGAGGCCTCAGCCACGGCCCCGTCGGCGGGGATCAGCTGCAGCTGCGCCAGTTCGTCAATGTCGTTCAGCACGTCAGCAAAGTGGTTCAGGTTATCAACCGAGTAGACCTGGCTCTGCGTGTTGCGTACGTCGGTGCCCGGCGCGCAGGGTGGCTGCAGATAGCCGTCGGCATCGCGCTTACGGTCAAGTAAATAGAACTCCAGCTCTACCGCTACCACGGGGAACAGACCGCGCTGGCGCAGCTGCTGCCAGAGTCGGTTGAGTACATTCCGCGGCTCAACGTCAAAGGGAGCGCCATCTTCATCAACCATGGTGAGCTGCACCTGACCAATGTATTCCGGGTCAGCGGCGGACGGTGTCAGGGTGCCCGGTACCGGCACGCAGATACAGTCCGGCTCGCCGAGCTCCTGCCCCAGGCCCGCCTCTTCCACGACGTTACCCAGAATGTCCATGGCGAAAACCGATGCCGGGAAATAGCAGCCTTTTTCAAGCTTGCTCAGTCCGGCAACCGGGATGCGCTTGCCGCGAAAACAGCCGTTCAGGTCGGTCAGAAGGACATCAATAAACTGGGTGTCAGGATACTTTTCTAAATAGCGCTTCACTTCCTGCGTAAAGGCGCTGCCCCGCCTCTCATCCGTGTGCTGCACAAAGTTCTCAACTTCTACGATATTGGTTTCCATGATTTACCACCGTTTTTGGGATTTGCGTTCGCTGCTCTGGACTGTCAAATATAATGTCCACCCTATCGAATCTGTATGCAAACAAATTGTTTGTCAAATGTTAAATTAAGTTTGCAAAAGGCAGATCCCGTTGCTAGATTGAGAAAATATTGAACGAAAAGGCCGTTTCACAGGCGAGAATGGCCTAAATTTAGTCCACTTTGTGAGGGCGATCATGGAAAATATAATGAACAAGCCAGTTATTGGCGTAGTGATGTGCAGAAACAGGCTTAAGGGTCATGAGACCCAGACCCTGCAAGAAAAGTACCTGAATGCCATTATTAACGCGGGGGGCTTACCGATTGCCTTACCCCATGCGCTGGCAGAGCCAGAGCTACTTACCGCTCTGCTGCCAACCCTGGACGGGATTTACCTGCCGGGCAGCCCAAGTAACGTGCAGCCGCACCTTTATGGTGAAAACGGCGATGAGCCTGACGCCGATCCCGGGCGAGATCTTCTGAGTATGGCGCTGATTGCCGCCGCGCTCGAAAGGCGCATCCCCATTTTCGCCATCTGCCGGGGGCTGCAGGAACTGGTTGTTGCGACGGGAGGAACGCTGTATCGCCGCCTGTTCGAGCAGAACGACCTGCTTGAACACCGGGAAGATCCTGAACTGCCGGTTGAGCTACAATACGCCCCTTCTCATGAGGTTCAGGTTCAGGAGGGAGGACTGCTGTCTCAATTAATACCAGGCTGTAACACATTTTGGGTAAACTCGTTACACGGGCAAGGTGCACGAACGTTAGGACCACGGCTTCGCGTGGAGGCCCGTTCGACGGACGGGCTGGTGGAAGCTGTCAGCGTTCATGACCACCCTTTTGCCCTCGGCGTGCAATGGCACCCCGAATGGAACAGCAGCGAGTACGCCCTGTCACGTATGTTGTTTGATGGTTTTATCACCGCCTGTCAAAGCCACATTGCCGAGAAGCAAAGGCTTTGACCACTACCGTAAAGGAAATGCAACTATGAGCGATGACGGACTGGCGCCAGGGAAACGTCTGTCTGAGATCCGCCAGCAATTGGGTCTCTCGCAGCGGCGTGCCGCCGAACTGTCTGGGTTAACACACAGTGCCATCAGCACCATTGAGCAGGACAAAGTCAGTCCTGCCATCAGTACGCTGCAAAAGCTGCTGAAAGTCTATGGGCTGTCGCTCTCGGAATTCTTTTCGGAACCGGAAAAACCTGATGAACCGCAGGTGGTTATTAATCAGGAAGACCTTATCGAAATAGGCAGTCAGGGGGTTTCGATGAAGCTGGTTCATAACGGAAATCCGAACCGTACGCTGGCGATGATTTTTGAAACTTACCAGCCTGGAACCACGACCGGAGAGAGGATCAAACATCAGGGTGAGGAGATCGGTACGATACTGGAAGGTGAAATAGTGCTGACCATTAATGGCCAGCCTTATCACCTGGTTGCGGGGCAGAGCTATGCCATCAATACCGGCATACCGCACAGCTTCAGCAATACCTCGGCAGGCATCTGCCGCATTATCAGTGCCCACACCCCCACCACGTTCTAATTACCACTCAGTCCCGGCGTAAGCGCGCTTACGCCGGGACAAATAAAAACCATCAATGTCGGCATTCAACGGGTTAATTCCCGGGATGCCCCACGGCTTCGTATTGCCTGAAACGGCCATGCCTTTATTTATCTGATTGCGAAAGAAAGGAGTGAATATGCATTTTCAGCACCTGACTTACTGGCAGGATAAAGCTAAAAACAGCGCCATTGAGACCCGGTTATTTATTAACGGTGCCTATTGTGACGCCGCCGATAATGCCACGTTTGAAACCGTTAATCCCGCTACCCTACAGACGCTGGCGAACGTGGCCCGGGGCAAGCAGGCGGACGTGGACCGCGCGGTTCAGACCGCGCGTGAGGTATTTGAGCGCGGCGACTGGTCACAGGCGTCTCCGGCGCAGCGCAAGGCCGTGCTGAATAAGCTCGCCGATTTAATGGAACGCCACGGCGAAGAGCTGGCCTTACTGGAAACGCTGGACACCGGTAAACCCATCCGCCACAGCCTGCGCGACGATATTCCCGGCGCGGCTCGCGCCATTCGCTGGTACGCCGAAGCGGCGGATAAAGTCTACGGCGAAGTGGCGCCTACGGGTCCGGGCGAGCTGGCGATGATCGTGCGCGAGCCGATCGGGGTTGTTGCGGCCATCGTCCCCTGGAACTTCCCGCTGCTGCTGGCCTGCTGGAAGC
This sequence comes from Enterobacter cloacae complex sp. P13B, assembly GCF_014895915.1. Lineage (NCBI taxonomy): Bacteria > Pseudomonadati > Pseudomonadota > Gammaproteobacteria > Enterobacterales > Enterobacteriaceae > Enterobacter > Enterobacter cloacae complex sp. P13B. Next base: position 6,980 of record NZ_JADBQN010000039.1, on the reverse strand, counting down.
TGGGCCCGGCGCTGATCGCAGGCAATAGCGTGGTATTAAAACCGTCGGAGAAATCACCGCTTACCGCCCTGCGCCTGGCCGGGCTGGCGAAAGAGGCGGGCCTGCCGGACGGCGTGCTGAATGTGATAAGCGGTTACGGCCACGAAGCGGGCCAGGCGCTGGCACTGCATCCGGAGGTCGAAGTGCTGACGTTTACCGGCTCTACCCGTACCGGCAAGCAGCTGTTGAAGGACGCGGGAGAAAGCAACATGAAGCGCGTCTGGCTGGAGGCAGGCGGCAAGAGCGCCAACATTATCTTTGCCGACTGTCCGGACATGGACAAGGCCGTGAGCGCGACCGCCGCCGGGATTTTTTACAACCAGGGGCAAGTCTGTATCGCCGGTACCCGCCTGCTGCTCGAAGACAGCATCGCCGATGATTTTCTGGCAAGGCTGAAAGCGCAGGCCCACCGCTGGCAGCCTGGCGATCCGCTCGACCCGGACAGCACGATGGGTATGCTCATCGACGCTGCGCACGCCGATACCGTCCACACGTTTATTCGCGAGGGAACCCGGAAAGGTACGCTGCTGCTGGACGGGCGGGAACAATCATGGCCTTCCGCAGTCGGTCCCACCATTTTTGTCGACATCGACCCTGCCTCCCCGCTGTGCCGGGAAGAGATTTTCGGGCCGGTGCTGGTCGTCACCCGTTTTAAAACCGAAGAGGAAGCCTTAACGCTGGCCAACGACAGTGAATATGGGCTTGGCGCGGCGGTATGGACCCGCGATCTCTCCCGGGTGCACCGCATGAGCCGCCGCCTGAAAGCCGGCTCGGTCTTCGTCAATAACTACAACGACGGTGATATGACCGTCCCCTTTGGCGGCTATAAGCAGAGCGGCAACGGTCGCGATAAGTCCCTGCACGCGCTGGAAAAATTTACCGAACTGAAAACCATCTGGATTGCCCTGGAGCCTCAATCATGACCGAACATACCACCAGCTACTACGCGGCCAGCGCGAATGCTTATGAACCTTTCCCGACGCTTAACGAGTCGATCAGCTGTGACGTGTGCGTGGTGGGCGGCGGCTATACCGGCCTCTCCTCCGCGCTGCATCTCGCCGAAATGGGCTACGACGTGGTGCTCCTTGAAGGTGCGCGCATCGGCTTCGGCGCCAGCGGACGCAACGGCGGCCAGCTGGTTAACTCCTACAGCCGCGATATCGACGTGATCGAGAAAAACTACGGGACCGATGCCGCCAAAGTGCTCGGGAGCATGATGTTTGAAGGCGGGGAAATTATTCGGGAGCGTATCCAGCGCTATCAGATCCAGTGCGACTATCGTCCCGGCGGGCTGTTTGTGGCGCTAAACCATAAGCAGCTGGAGACGCTGGAGGAGCAAAAGGCCAACTGGGAACGCTACGGCAACACCCAGCTGGAGTTGCTGGACGCCAGCGCCATCCGCCGGGAAGTCGACAGCGACCGCTATACCGGTGCGCTGTTGGACCGCAGCGGGGGGCACATTCATCCGCTGAACCTGGCGATCGGCGAAGCGGACGCCATTCGCCTGAACGGTGGGCGTGTATATGAACAGTCTCCGGTGACCGCCATTCAGCACACCAGCCCGGCAGTAGTAAGCACGCAGCATGGCCAGGTCACGGCCCGCTACGTGATCGTCGCCGGGAATGCCTATCTGGGCGATAAGATAGAACCGGAGCTGGCAAAACGCAGCATGCCCTGCGGCACCCAGGTGGTGACCACCGCCCCGCTGTCGGAAGAGGTCGCCCGCACGCTGATCCCCAATAACTACTGCGTGGAAGATTGCAATTATCTGCTGGATTACTACCGCCTCACCGCCGACAACCGCCTGCTGTACGGCGGTGGCGTCGTCTATGGCGCGCGCGATCCGGACGATGTCGAGCGCCTGGTGATGCCAAAGCTGCTCAAAACCTTCCCTCAGCTGGCAGGCGTCAAAATCGACTACCGCTGGACGGGCAACTTCCTGCTGACCCTGTCCCGTATGCCGCAGTTTGGCCGTCTGGACAAGAACATCTATTACATGCAGGGCTATAGCGGCCACGGCGTGACCTGCACCCACCTGGCCGGGCGGCTGATCTCGGAACTGTTGCGCGGTGACGCTGAGCGCTTTGATGCGTTTGCCAACCTCCCGCACTACCCCTTCCCGGGCGGCCGCAGCCTGCGGATTCCATTCACGGCGATGGGCGCGGCGTATTACAGCCTGCGCGATCGTCTTGGCGTATGATCGTTTCGACAAAAGGGTATCTGACATGAGTAACCAGGAATTTCATCAGCGCAGACTTTCTGCCACCCCGCGCGGCGTAGGCGTAATGTGTAATTTCTTTGCCCGCACGGCGGAGAATGCCACCCTCACCGACGTGGAAGGCAACGACTATATTGATTTCGCCGCCGGGATCGCGGTGCTGAATACCGGCCATCGTCATCCTGAACTGGTGGCCGCAGTGGAAAAACAGCTTCACCAGTTCACCCACACGGCCTACCAGATTGTGCCGTATGAAAGCTATGTTTCATTAGCCGAGAAACTTAACGAGCTGGCCCCGGTCCAGAGCCCGGCCAAAACGGCGTTCTTCACCACGGGCGCGGAAGCGGTGGAAAACGCCATTAAAATCGCCCGGGCCCACACCGGCAGACCGGGCGTGATTGCCTTCGGCGGAGGCTTCCACGGCCGAACCTATATGACCATGGCCTTAACCGGCAAGGTCGCGCCTTATAAGCTGGGATTTGGCCCCTTCCCGGGGTCGGTTTATCACGTGCCGTATCCCTCCGAGCTGCACGGCATCACGACGCAGGATGCCATCACGGCGATAGAACGCCTGTTCAAAGCGGATATTGAGGCGAAACAGGTGGCGGCGATTATTTTTGAACCCATTCAGGGTGAAGGCGGATTCAACGTCGCCCCGCCAGAGCTGGTGGCCGCCATCCGCCGAATCTGTGATGAGCACGGGATCGTGATGATTGCCGACGAAGTGCAGAGCGGCTTCGCCCGTACGGGTAAACTGTTTGCCATGGAACACTACGTGGACAAGCCCGACCTGATGACGATGGCGAAAAGCCTGGCAGGCGGAATGCCGCTGTCTGGCGTGGTGGGTCGCGCCGAAATCATGGACGCGCCGGCGCCCGGCGGTCTGGGGGGGACCTATGCAGGCAACCCGCTTGCGGTGGCCGCCGCGCACGCGGTGCTGAATATTATCGACAACGAGTCACTGTGCGCCCGCGCCTGCCATCTGGGAGATCGACTGAAAGCCACGCTGGAGGAGATTCAGGGCACCTTCCCTGCGCTCGTGGCGATAAGGGGGAGAGGATCGATGATTGCGGCGGAGTTTTTTGATCCCGAGAGCCGTGAGCCTTCGGCCGCCATCGCGCAGGCGATACAGCAAAAGGCACTCGCCCAGGGCCTGCTGTTATTGATCTGCGGCCAGTACGGCAACGTGATCCGCTTCATTTATCCGCTGACCATTCCGGATGCCCAGTTCAACCAGGCACTGGCTATCCTGCAGCAGGTCATGCGTGATAAGTCCTGAGTGCCCACCGAAAACCGTCACCCGGAATGCCGGGGACGGTTTCAACGGAGGAGATCGGCACAGATTTCCTCCGTGTGGGAAATGTTGGGGAATTTGGTCTGTTTCATTGTATGCTCCCTGAAACACATCGCCGGCATGAGGAAATAAGAATTGCAAAAAACATCAGCCTATCAGTCACTTGTGAAAACCTTCCAGCGCCTCTCCCGCTTCTCGCACCTTACCTCGATCGCCAGCTGGGACATGTTCACCATGATGCCGCCAGGCGGCAGCGCCGCGCGCGGTGAAGCGCTGGCAGAGATGAGCGTCCTGCAACATCAGATCCTGACCGATAAAAAAGTCGGCGACCTGTTAGCGGCCGCAGCAGGGGAAGATCTGAATGACGTCGAACAGGCCAACCTGCGGGAAATGACGCGACAGTATCAGCAGGCTACCCTGCTGCCGGAATCGCTGGTGGAAGCCAAATCTCTCGCGGGCAGCAGGTGCGAGCACGCCTGGCGTACGCAGCGTCCCGCGAACGACTGGCAGGGCTTTTCCGCCAACCTGAAAGAAGTGGTGAAACTCAGCCGTGAAGAAGCCCGCCTGCGCGCAGAAGCCAAAGGCTGTACGCCATACGACGCGCTGCTGGATATTTTTGAACCGGACATGACCAGCGCGCGCCTGGACGTGCTGTTTGGTGATATGAAAACCTGGCTGCCGGACCTGCTGGCAAGCGCGGTGGAGAAACAGGCTCAGCGGTCGTTCGTTCCGCCGCAGGGCCCCTTCCCGACGGCAACCCAGCGCGAACTGGGTCTGGAAGCCATGAAGATGCTCGGCTTCGATTTTAACGGCGGTCGCCTCGACGTAAGTGCGCACCCGTTCTGCGGCGGCGTACCGGAAGACGTGCGCATTACCACGCGCTATGATGAGGACGAGCTGCTCAGCGCGCTGTTTGGCGTGATCCACGAAACCGGACACGCGCGCTACGAACAAAACCTGCCGCGCGCGTGGGCAGGCCAGCCTATTGCCCTGGCACGCTCAACCGCGATCCATGAATCCCAGAGCCTGTTCTTTGAGATGCAGTTGGGACGCAGCGAAGCCTTCCTCAAGCACCTCCTCCCTGCCGTTCACGCCCGCTTTGGCAGCCAGGCGGCGTTCAGCGAAGAGAACTTTATCGCCTGGAACCAGCGCGTGAAGCCGGGCTATATCCGCGTCGATGCCGACGAAGTGAGCTACCCGGCACACGTGGTGCTGCGCTATGAGATTGAGCGGGCGCTGATCAACGGCGAGATTGAGGTGGACGATATCCCCGCCCTGTGGGATGAGAAAATGCAGGCCTGGCTCGGATTATCCACCAAAGATAACTACCGCAACGGCTGCATGCAGGATATCCACTGGACCGACGGCGGGTTTGGTTACTTCCCGTCGTACACGCTGGGCGCGATGTATGCCGCGCAGCTGTTCCATGCTGCAAAGACCGCGCTTCCGGGACTGGCGTCCTCCATCGCTGAAGGGGATTTTTCCGCCCTCTTTGAGTGGCTGCGTCAGAACATCTGGCAGCACGGTAGCCGCTTTAGCACGTCGCAGTTAATCACCCAGGCGACGGGGGAAGATCTGAATATCCGCTACTTCCGCGAACACCTGACCTCACGCTACCTGTAATGATAAGGCCGGGGTTCTTCCCCGGCCTTGTACATATGGTTACACGCCGATACCAATCACTCACGGAAACCCCGAATTTACAGGGATATAGTTATTTCAACGGCCCCGCAGTGGGGTTAAATGAAAAACCAAATTCGAGGGTATGAACATGAAAAAAGTATTAGCTCTGGTTGTTGCCGCTGCTATGGGTCTGTCTTCTGCTGCGTTTGCTGCTGAAACCACTGCTGCACCAGCTGCTGCGGCGCCTGCTGCAACGACCACCGCGGCGCCAGCAAAAACCGTACATCACAAGAAACACCACAAAGCCGCTAAACCGGCTGCAGAGCAAAAAGCGCAGGCAGCTAAAAAGCACCACAAAAAAGCCGCTAAACCAGCCGTAGAGCAGAAAGCCCAGGCTGCGAAAAAGCACCACAAGAAAGCCGCTAAACCAGCCGTAGAGCAGAAAGCCCAGGCTGCGAAAAAGCATCACAAAAAAGCAGTAAAACACGAAGCTGCTAAACCAGCTGCACAGCCAGCTGCGTAAGCGTACAAGCTTAACCGTGCCCTGCGGGGCACGTTGGTAAACCGGCGCTGAACCGGAAAAGGTTCTGCGCCGTTTTTTTTATCCGGAGGGCGTATGCTGCGACGCTATCGGTTTGAGCTGATTCTTATCCTGCTTATTTTATGCGCGCTCATCGCCAGCCGCTTTTATCTTTCCTGACTGTAGCACGCTGATTTTACTCCCACTTTAGCGCCGTCCCGTCTATAGTATTTTCATAGGGTTCACTTTTAATAATCATAATTACCCCCACCAGAGTGTGATATGCGTAAATCTGTTGTGTTGTTGCTGGGAACGTTTGGCCTTTTTTCTGGATTTTCACAGGCGGATGATGGCGGTGATAACGCCATTAGCGCGAAAGAGCTAAAGACGCTTTTTTTCGGTCATGACGATCGTACTCGCGTCACCGATCCTACCCAGGCTCCCTGGGACGCTATAGGCCAACTGGAAACCGCCAGCGGCAACCTGTGTACCGCGACGTTAATCACCCCGCAATTAGCGCTGACGGCGGGCCACTGCCTGTTGACGCCACCCAACGGTAAGCCAGACAAAGCGGTTGTCTTACGATTTGTGTCGCAAAAAGGGATCTGGCGCTATGAAATCCACGGCATTGAAGGCCGGGTTGATGCTTCTCTTGGGAAACGTCTTAAACCGGATGGAGACGGCTGGATTGTGCCGCCCGCGGCAGCCTCGTGGGATTTTGGCCTGATTATTTTGCGCTACCCGCCTTCAGGCATTACGCCGCTGCCGTTATTTGACGGCGATAAAGCGGCGCTCACCGCCGCGCTGAAAGCTGCCGACCGCAAGGTAACGCAGTCAGGCTACCCGGTCGATCATCTGGATGCGCTTTACACCCACACGGACTGTATCGTGACGGGCTGGGCGCAGACCAGCGTGCTTTCCCATCAGTGCGATACGTTGCCGGGCGACAGCGGTTCACCGCTGATGCTGAAAACCGATAACGGCTGGCAGTTGATTGGGGTTCAAAGCTCCGCCCCGGCGGCGAAAGACCGCTGGCGAGCCGATAACCGGGCCTTATCCGTCACCGGTTTTCGCGATAAGCTGGAAGCGCTGGCTAAAGAGTAAGCCAGCGCGGCTGTCTGTGAATCAGGGTTACCGATTGATCAGGCGAGTTTTATCATGATCATGCCCGCCAGCAGCAAGATCAGTCCTATCCAGCCTTTATTATTTAAACGCTGCCCGAAAAGCACCCACCCTGCGGCCAGGGTGGCGGCGATACCAAAACCGCCCCACAGCGCATAGGCCAC
>NZ_JADBQN010000038.1:0-3030 GCF_014895915.1 Enterobacter cloacae complex sp. P13B | reverse complement strand
GCGAAGCGCCGCCGGGCAAACCGGCTCCATTTCATTGATTTTTCACCCCGAAAAAGGTACGTTTTCGCCTTCCTTCCAGCGTGGACATGCCAGCATTATGCCGATTATTCAGTCTGTTGAACGTGCGTTGCAGATCCTCGACCTGTTCAACGAGCAGGCCACCGAGCTTAAGATCACCGACATCAGCAAACTGATGGGGCTGAGCAAGAGCACCCTCCACTCGCTGCTGAAAACCCTCCAGCTTCACGGCTATATCGATCAGAATCCGGAAAACGGCAAATATCGCCTCGGCATGAAGTTGGTCGAGCGCGGTCATTTTGTCGTGGGCTCAATCGATATTCGCCAGAAGGCGAAAGGCTGGCTGACGGAGCTGTCCCAGCGTACCGGGCAGACCACCCATCTGGGGATCCTGGACGGGCGTGAAGGGGTCTATATCGAGAAGATTGAAGGCAAGCTGGCCGCCATCGCCTATTCGCGTATCGGCCGCCGCCTGCCGGTTCACGCCACCGCCATCGGCAAGGTATTAATTGCCTGGCTGGGCGAGGCCGAGCTTAACGCCCTGCTGGAGGGCTATCAGTACACCACCTTTACACCCGCTACCCTCGCCTCACGCGAAGCGTTAATGACCGCTCTGGCGCAGACCCGCGAGCAGGGCTACGCCCTGGACAGCGAAGAGAACGAGCAGGGCGTGCGCTGCGTGGCGGTGCCGGTGTGGAATCACGAATCCCGCGTGATTGCCGCCCTGAGCCTGTCGACGCTCACCTCCCGCGTGGACGACGCCGAGCTGGCCCGCTTCCGCGAGGAGCTTCAGCAGGCCGGGCTCGAGCTCTCACGCGCGCTGGGCTATACCGGCTCGTAAGTGAAGTAGTCGAAGTCCGCGTGACAGCCGTCGCCGCTGATGTCCTCGCAGTGCAGCCCCACAAACGCGCCGGTAAAGAAGCCGCGCCCTCCGATGTAATCGTCTGACAGCTTCCACGCCTCATACGTGACCGGCACGGCGTGCCACGTCTCGCCGTCGAAGGAGTAGCTGTAACGGTAGACCAGCGTATCCACGTCTACCCGCAGCCAGACGCTCTCCGCATGTTCCGGCACCGGAATGGGCTGCTCGTGCAGCGGCCACGACGGCACGTTGTGGTCGAGCTGGATCACCTTGATGGTTCTCCCCTGACCCTCCTCGTAATCCATAAAGCAGTAGCTCCAGTTTTTGCTGTTGTAGTAGCAGGTCAGCCCCGCGCTCTGCTGGAAGTGAACCGGCGAGAACAGCATCCGCGTCTCGGCCCGGAAGGTGAAGTGCTGCCAGCGGCGCGCCACGGTCGATTGGGTAAAGGTCGAGTTGAGCGAGTCGTTGCCATAGAGCCGTAAGTAGCCCGGGCGGGCGGTGAGCGAGCCGAGGGTGTCGTCGAACGGAACGCGCAGGGTCTGCAGTTCCGGGTCAAGCGTACTGCCGTCGAAATCATCCCGCCAGTTACCCAGAGCGGCTGCGGGCTGCTCCGCCACCTGTGGGCCGGGCACGGTCAGCTGCGCGTGTTTGCCGCCTTCCACGTACGGCCAGCCGTCGCGCCACGCAATGCGAGCGATGCCGGTCTCGCGCCCCAGCGGGCAGTAGCCGCGCCCGCCGGAGGCCAGCAGCGGCACGCCGGGCAGGCGCAGCGGGCGGCTGGTGAGGTAGGCCATATACCATTCTCCCGTATGGGTTTGCAGCAGCGAGCCGTGGCCACTCTTTTGCAGCGGGTTCTCCGGCAGGTGCCAGCTGGTCATCATCGTTACGTCCGGGTGCAGCTCGTACGGCCCGTCGATATTTTTGGAACGCAGTACCACAACGGCGTGCTCGTAGCTGGTGCCGCCCTCAGCAACCATCAGGTAGTACCAGCCCGCGTGGCGATAAAGATGCGCCCCTTCGGTGTAGCAGAGCGGCGTGCCGGTAAACAGCGTTTTGCGCTCGGGCGAGAGCGTGCCGGTCTGCGGGTCAAACTCCTGCATCACGATGGTGTTGTGCGGGTTGCTGTGGTGGCGCGGCCCCCACGGGCGGTAGAGGTAGTACTTGCGGCCATTGTCGTCATGGAACAGGGACGGATCGAACCCGCCGTTGCCCATCGGAATCGGCTCGCTCCACGGCCCCTCAATGGACGGCGCGGTGACGAGGAAGTTGCGGCCATTTTTCCACGGCGAGTCGACAATCTTCACGTCGGTATAGAGCAGCCAGAATTTGCCGTCGGCGTAGCTCAGGCAAGGCGCCCAGATGCCGCCGGAGTCCGGGTTGCCCTTCATGTCCAGCATCGACACGCGGTCCAGCGGCGTGCTGACCAGCGACCAGTTTTTCAGGTCGCGGGAGTGATAGATGCGCACGCCCGGGAACCACTCGAAGGTCGAGGTGGCGATGTAGTAGTCCTCGCCCTGACGGCAGAGGGACGGGTCCGGGTTGAAGCCGGTCAGGATCGGGTTGGTAATTTCCATGTTGCCTCCGGTTAATGGGATGCGGCTGTCGCGGCGTCGGGTACGGCCTCGCCCTGCGCCGCGCGGTGTTTGATCAGCTGCTGGCTGATGGCCTCCACGCGGTCGTCGGTGAGCTTGTAGAACGACAGCATGATGAACATGCCCGCGTAGAGCACCACCGGCACCACGCAGAACAGAATTTTGATGGTGGTGAGCACCTCAACCGGCTGCACGCTGCTGCTGGCGGAGTAGTTCACCCAGGCCAGGATCCAACCCACCACCGCCCCGCCAATCGCCAGGCCAATCTTCAGGCTGAACAGATAGGTGGAGAACACCAGCCCGTCGAGGCGACGCCCGCTGCGGCTCTCCTCGTAATCCACCACGTCGGAGGCCATCAGCCACTGTAGCGGCGTGGTGGTGTTAAAGACGAACAGGAACAGGATGTTGAGGGCGAAAATCAGGGCAATATGCTCTGCTGGCGTAAAGAAAATCAGCAGGCTGATGAGCGAGTAAGCGACGATGATCCACTTAAAGGCGGTGACGCGGTCGAAGCGGCCCAGCAGGCGGGAGGAGCAGAGCGACCCAAACATGGTGGCG
>NZ_JADBQN010000037.1:0-68864 GCF_014895915.1 Enterobacter cloacae complex sp. P13B | reverse complement strand
GGCAATATCTACTCCATAAACGGGTTCTTATGCCTCAGTTGTAAGTGTCTACCATGTCCCCGAACAAGTGTTCACTATGTCCCCGGACCGTACACGGGGAGAGGGAGGGAAAATGCCTACTTAAACAACGCATTCAATCTGTCTAACACCAGCATCGCGCTGTAATAATCCAGGCGGAACGTCTCCGTTCCCAGCGCCCAGACGCGCTTGTTTTTCACCGACGGTAAATGCGCCAGCAGCGGGTTAGCGTAAATCGCATTCACGTCTTTCTCGTCGCCGGCAAACACGAACAGCCCTTCGCCGTTCAGCCCCGTCGCCAGGTTTTCTCCACCCAGCTGAATAATGTCGTGACGCTTGCCCTGGCTTTTTGAGGTGTGCAGCCCATCGGGTAACGCCGCCAGCGTAAAGCCCAGCTGGTGTAACAGCTTGCCCTGCGCCGATTCTGTCGTCCACAGGTTCGCCGTGTGCGCAGCGGCGGTGTAGACGATGGCGTTCACCGGTTGCGGCGGCAGTTTCATCTGCTGTTTCACCTGCGCGAGCTGTTTATCGAACGCGGCGATGCGTTCAGCGGCCTGTTTCTCGTGCCCGGTCATCGTGCCCAGCTGGGTCAGCAGTTCCTGCCAGCTTTTGTCGTCGTAATTGATGATAAGCGTCGGGGCGATGGCGGAGAGCTGATCGTACAGCGCCAGCGCGGAATCCCCGCCGGTGGCGCTGATTAGAATCAGGTCCGGCATCTGGGCGGCCACCGCTTCGGCGCTCGGCTCGCCGATGTACAGCCGTGCAACCTTACGCTGTTTTGCAATATCCCCCCACTGGCGCAGGAAACCCTGCGCGTCCGCCACGCGGTTGTTCGGCGTGGTTGCGCCGCTGGCAATGACCGGCGCGTCAATCGCCAGCAGGGAGCCGGTTAAGGTCACGCTGGTGGAGACAATGCGCGTCGGTTTGCTCTCAAGCGTGTGCATGCCGCTGCTGTCGGTGACCTGGCGCGGCCAGTCGGCGGCGGTGGCTGAGGTTAGTCCTAAAACAAAAAGTCCTGTCAGAAGAAGGGCATTGCGGCAAGCGGCAGCGATTTTCACAGAGCGGCATCCTGTTTTTATTGAAGATAATGCTTCTCATTTTCATGGTTGCCGGGAAGGGATGCAAGCGTTTGTCGCAGAAGTTAATGGCCCGACGGTTGACAGCGGCGCGCTGTGGGATTAGGTTAGCCGACGAAAATATAAATGATAATCATTATTGCTTCTTTTATCATTTTGAGGAGGATGATATGGACACGTCCCTGGCTGAGGAAGTTCAGCACACCGCGACCACGCTGCAATCAGACAGCTTTTTCTTTATGTCGCCTTACCGCAGTTTTACCACCTCAGGCTGTTTTGCCCGATTCTCTGAACCTGCCGTCGGCGGCGACGATCCGGCGGGGCAGTTCCAGCAGAAATTAGCCCAGGCTTTCCGGGATGCGAAAGCCAGCGGCATCGCCCATCCCGTCATGGTAGGGGCCATCCCGTTCGATACCCGCAAGCCGTCTTCGCTGTTTATTCCGCAACGCTGGGAGACGTTTTCCCGTCCCGCGCGTCAGCAGTCCGCACGCTATTTCTCCGGCGCGCAGGCGCTGAAGGTGGAACAGCGCACCGAGATCCCCGCTCAGCCCGTTTTTGAAGAGATGGTCGCGCGCGCCGCTTCGCTCACCGCCACGCCGCAGGTGAATAAGGTAGTGCTGTCGCGCCTGATTGATATCGCCACCGACAAAAAAATGGACAGCGGCGCGCTGATGGAGCGTCTGATCGCTCAGAACCCGGCGAGCTTCAACTTCCACGTGCCGCTGGAAGACGGCGGCGTGCTGCTCGGCGCCAGCCCGGAGCTGCTGCTGCGCAAAGAGGGCAGGCACTTTAGCTCGCTGCCGCTTGCAGGCTCCGCGCGCCGCCAGCCGGACGACGTGCTGGATCGCGAGGCGGGCAATAAGCTGCTGGCCTCCGAAAAGGACCGCCACGAACACGACCTGGTGACCCAGGCGATGAAGGCCATTCTGGAACCGCGCAGCCATCACCTGAGCATGCCGTCTTCCCCGCAGCTCATCACCACGCCGACGCTGTGGCATCTGGCGACGCCGGTTGAAGGTGACGCGCGCGAGAACGAAAACGCCCTGACGCTGGCCTGCCTGCTGCATCCGACCCCGGCCCTGAGCGGCTTCCCGCATCAGGCGGCTAAAGAACTGATTGCCGAGCTGGAGCCGTTCGACCGTGAGCTGTTCGGCGGCATCGTCGGCTGGTGCGACAGCGAAGGCAACGGCGAGTGGGTGGTGACCATCCGCTGCGCGCGTCTTCACGAAAATACCGTTCGCCTTTTTGCCGGCGCGGGCATTGTGCCTGCCTCCTCCCCGGTGGGCGAGTGGCGCGAGACGGGCGTGAAGCTCTCCACCATGCTTAACGTGTTTGGCCTGCACTAAGGAACGTTTATGACTATTCCCTTTACCCGCTGGCCGGAGGAATTTGCCCGCCGCTACCGTGAAAAAGGCTACTGGCAGGATCTGCCGCTGACCCACATCCTGACGGACCATGCGCAAAGCGATGCGGTCGCGATTATTGACGGCGATCGCCACATCACCTACCGCGCGTTTAATGAGGCGGTGACGAATCTGGCGTCTGCCCTCCAGGCGCAGGGGCTGCACCGCGGCGAGACCGCGCTGGTGCAGCTCGGCAACGTGGCCGAGTTTTACATCACCTTTTTCGCGCTGCTGCAGATCGGCGTCGCGCCGGTTAACGCGCTCTTTAGCCATCAGCGCAGCGAGCTGAACGCCTACGCCGCCCAGATCAAACCCGCCGTGCTGATCGCCGATCGCCAACATGCCCTGTTCGCGGGGGATGATTTTCTCAATACCTTTGTGGATGAACACCGCTCGGTTCGCGCCGTGCTGCTGCGCGGCGATAAGGGTGAACATGCGCTGGAAGCGGCGATTGCGCGCCCGGCGGACAACTTCATCCCGAACCCGACGCCCGCAGACGAGGTGGCGTTCTTCCAGCTCTCCGGCGGCAGCACCGGCACGCCGAAGCTGATCCCGCGTACGCACAACGACTACGACTACAGCATCCGCCGCAGCAATGAAATCTGCGGCATCACTGCGCACACCCGCTATCTGAACGCGCTTCCCGCGGCGCATAACTACGCCATGAGCTCGCCGGGATCGTTAGGCGTATTCACGGCGGGCGGCTGCGTGGTGCTGGCGAACGATCCGAGCGCCACGCTCTGCTTCCCGCTGATTGAGCAGCATCAGATCAACGTGACGTCGCTGGTCCCTCCGGCGGTGAGCCTCTGGCTGCAGGCGATTGCCGACGGCGCGGGGAACGCGCAGCTGAAATCCCTCAAGCTGCTCCAGGTGGGCGGCGCACGTCTCTCTGCCACGCTCGCGGCGCGTATTCCGGCGGAAATCGGCTGCCAGCTGCAGCAGGTATTCGGCATGGCGGAAGGGCTGGTGAACTACACCGCCCTCGACGATGCGCCGGAACGCATCATCAATACCCAGGGCCGCCCAATGTGTCCGGACGACGAGGTGTGGGTGGCGGACGAGGACGGCAACCCGCTCCCGCGCGGGGAAGTCGGACGTTTGATGACGCGCGGCCCGTACACCTTCCGCGGCTATTTCAACAGCCCGGAGCACAACGCCAGCGCCTTTGATGCCAACGGTTTCTACTGCTCCGGCGATCTGATCGCCATCGATGAGCAGGGCTACATCACCGTGCAGGGGCGCGAGAAAGATCAGATCAACCGCGGTGGCGAAAAGATTGCCGCCGAAGAGATCGAAAACCTGCTGCTGCGCCACGAGGCGGTGATCCACGCCGCGCTGGTGAGCATGGAGGACACCCTGCTGGGCGAAAAAAGCTGTGCGTATCTGGTGGTGAAACAGCCCCTGCGCGCGGTTGAGGTGCGTCGCTTCCTGCGCGAGCAGGGCGTTGCCGAATTTAAGCTGCCGGACCGCGTGGAGAGCGTGGATGCGCTTCCGCTCACGCCGGTCGGCAAAGTTGATAAGAAACAGTTGCGCCTGTGGCTTGCTGAACGCGCCCGGGGCTGAGGAACAGAGAATGGCCATTCCAAAATTAACCGCTTACGCGCTGCCAACCGCCGCAGAGCTGCCGACCAACAAGGTGAACTGGGCGTTTGAGCCGGAGCGCGCCGCGCTGCTGATCCACGATATGCAGGAGTATTTCCTGAACTTCTGGGGCGAAAATAGCGACATGATGCAGCAGGTAGTGGCGAACATCGCTAAACTTCGCGCGTACTGCAAAGAACACAATATCCCGGTGTACTACACCGCGCAGCCGAAAGAGCAGAGCGATGAAGACCGTGCCCTGCTGAACGACATGTGGGGGCCGGGCCTGACCCGCTCGCCGGAGCAGCAGCGTATCGTGGCTGAACTGACGCCGGACGAAGCGGACACCGTGCTGGTGAAGTGGCGCTACAGCGCGTTTCACCGCTCGCCGCTGGAGCAGATGCTGAAAGAGACCGGCCGCAACCAGCTGCTGATTACCGGCGTGTATGCCCACATCGGCTGCATGACCACCGCCACCGACGCCTTTATGCGCGACATCAAGCCGTTCTTTATCGCCGATGCGCTGGCGGACTTCACCCGCGACGAGCACCTGATGTCGCTGAAATACGTGGCAGGACGTTCTGGCCGCGTGGTGATGACCGACGAGCTGCTGCCGTCCGTTCCGGCAACGAAAGCCGCGCTGCGCGCGCTGATCCTGCCGCTGCTGGACGAGTCCGACGAGCCGATGGATGACGAAAACCTGATCGACTACGGTCTGGACTCGGTGCGCATGATGGCGCTGGCCGCCCGCTGGCGGAAGGTGCACGACGACATCGACTTCGTGATGCTGGCGAAAAATCCGACCCTTGACGCCTGGTGGGCGCTGCTCTCCCGTGAGGTGAAGTGATGGCGGGGTTTGATTTTACCGGTAAAACGGTTTGGGTAACGGGCGCGGGTAAAGGTATTGGCTATGCGACCGCGCTGGCCTTTGTGGAGGCGGGCGCGCGGGTGACCGGGTTCGATCTGGCCTTCCCGCAGGACGATTATCCGTTTGCCACCGAAACGCTGGACCTGGCGGACGCGGCGCAGGTGGGCGACGTCTGCGGGCGTTTACTCGGCACCCTTGAGCGCCTCGACGTGCTTGTTAACGCGGCGGGCATTCTGCGCATGGGCGCGACGGACGAGCTTTCGCAGGAAGACTGGCAGCAGACCTTTGCGGTTAACGTCGGCGGCGCGTTTAACCTGTTTCAGCAGACGATGGGCCAGTTCCGCCGTCAGCAGGGCGGGGCGATAGTGACCGTGGCCTCCGACGCGGCGCACACCCCGCGCATCGGCATGAGCGCGTACGGCGCGTCGAAGGCAGCGCTGAAAAGCCTGGCGCTGACCGTCGGGCTGGAGCTGGCGGGCAGCGGCGTGCGCTGTAACCTGGTATCGCCGGGCTCAACGGATACCGACATGCAGCGCACCCTGTGGAAAAGCGACGACGCGGAACAGCAGCGTATTCGCGGCTTTGGCGAGCAGTTCAAGCTCGGCATTCCGCTCGGCAAAATCGCCCGTCCGCGGGAAATTGCCGCCACCGTGCTGTTCCTTGCGTCCGATGCCGCCAGCCATATTACCCTGCAGGATATCGTGGTGGACGGCGGCTCCACGCTGGGGGCGTAATGATCTGGAAACGTCATTTATCGCTTGAAGAACTGAACGCCACCAGCGTGAATACCCTGGTGGCGCACCTGGGCATTGTCTATACCCGCCTCGGAGACGACACGCTGGAAGCGGAGATGCCGGTGGATGCCCGTACCCATCAGCCGTTTGGCCTGCTGCACGGCGGGGCGTCGGCGGCGCTGGCGGAAACGCTGGGCTCAATGGCCGGTTTTCTGATGACCCGCGACGGGCAGAACGTGGTCGGCACAGAGCTGAACGCCACGCACCATCGTGCGGTCTCTCACGGTAAGGTGCGCGGCGTGTGTCAGCCGCTGCATCTGGGGCGTTCGAGCCAGAGCTGGGAGATCGTGGTATTCGACGAGCAGGGGCGGCGGTGCTGTACCTGTCGGTTGAGCACGATGGTGCTGGGGTAGGCCATTCAGCTGAAAGTGATCGGCTTAACACTGTGGTGTAAATCTCTGGTTTGACCACGCATTATTGCGTTTCAAAGTTGTTAAATTTTATCCGTTGTTCTAGAAACAAAATGTAACATCTCACTGTTTCACAACAACGGACAACAACTATGAACAACTCAGGGAAATACCTTACGTGGGCGGTGCTCTCCGTTGTGGGAGCCTTTGCCCTGGGCTATATCGCCCTTAACCGGGGGGAGCAGATCAATGCGCTCTGGATCGTCGTCGCCTCCGTCTGCATTTATCTCATTGCGTACCGTTTTTATGGCCGCTATATCGCAAAGACGGTACTGGGCGTAGACGGCACGCGCATGACGCCAGCCGTGCGCCACAACGACGGGCTGGACTACGTGCCGACCGACAAAAAAGTGCTGTTCGGTCACCATTTCGCGGCGATTGCCGGTGCAGGCCCGCTGGTGGGGCCGGTGCTGGCGGCGCAGATGGGCTACCTGCCGGGGATGATCTGGATCCTCGCGGGGGTGGTGCTGGCAGGCGCGGTGCAGGACTTTATGGTGCTGTTCGTCTCCACCCGTCGCGACGGCCGTTCTCTGGGTGAGCTGGTGAAAGAGGAGATGGGGGCAACCGCCGGGGTGATTGCGCTGGTGGCGACCTTTATGATCATGGTGATCATCCTCGCGGTGCTGGCGATGATCGTGGTGAAAGCGCTGACCCACAGCCCGTGGGGAACCTACACGGTCGCCTTTACCATTCCGCTGGCGCTGTTTATGGGGATTTACATTCGCTACCTGCGCCCGGGGCGCATCGGTGAAGTGTCGGTGATTGGCCTGGTGTTTCTGGTGTTCGCCATTATCTCCGGCGGCTGGGTGGCGGAAAGCCCGACCTGGGCACCATTCTTCGACTTTACCGGCGTGCAGCTGACCTGGATGCTGGTGGGCTACGGCTTTGTGGCGGCGGTGCTGCCGGTGTGGCTGCTGCTGGCCCCGCGCGATTATCTCTCAACCTTCCTGAAAATCGGCACCATCGTCGGGCTGGCCATCGGCATTCTGATTATGCGCCCGACCCTGACCATGCCTGCGCTGACCAAATTCATCGACGGTACCGGCCCGGTCTGGACTGGTAACCTGTTCCCGTTCCTGTTTATTACCATCGCCTGCGGTGCGGTGTCGGGCTTCCACGCGCTGATCGCCTCCGGGACGACGCCGAAAATGCTCGCGAATGAAAATCAGGCCTGCCTGATTGGCTACGGCGGCATGCTGATGGAGTCCTTCGTGGCGATTATGGCGCTGGTTTCCGCCTGCATTATCGACCCGGGCGTCTACTTCGCGATGAATAGCCCGATGGCGGTACTGGCCCCGGCCGGTACCGTTGACGTGGTAGCGTCCGCCGCGCAGGTGGTGAGCGGCTGGGGCTTTGCGATTACGCCTGAAACGTTGACGAGCATCGCCAGCGAAGTGGGCGAGCAGTCCATTATCTCCCGCGCGGGCGGGGCACCGACGCTGGCGGTTGGCATGGCGTATATTCTTCACGGCGCGCTGGGCGGGCTGATGGACGTGTCGTTCTGGTATCACTTCGCCATTCTGTTTGAAGCGCTGTTTATCCTGACGGCGGTGGATGCGGGGACCCGTGCGGCGCGCTTTATGCTCCAGGACCTGCTGGGCGTCATCTCCCCGAAACTGAAGCGGACCGACTCGCTCCCGGCTAACCTGCTGGCGACGGCGCTGTGCGTGCTGGCGTGGGGCTATTTCCTGCATCAGGGCGTGGTCGATCCGCTGGGTGGGATTAACACCCTGTGGCCGCTGTTCGGTATCGCCAACCAGATGCTGGCGGGCATGGCGCTGATGCTCTGCGCGGTGGTGCTGTTCAAGATGAAGCGCCAGCGTTACGCCTGGGTGGCATTAGTCCCAACCGCATGGCTGCTGATCTGTACCCTGACGGCGGGCTGGCAGAAGGCCTTCAGCCCGGACAACAAGGTGGGCTTCCTGGCGATTGCCAACAAGTTCCAGGCGATGATCGACAGCGGCAAGATCCCGGCGCAGTACACCGAATCGCAGCTGTCGCAGCTGGTGTTCAACAACCGTCTGGATGCCGGGCTGACCATCTTCTTTATGGTGGTGGTTGTGGTGCTGGCGTTGTATTCTCTGAAAACCGCGCTGGCGGCGCTGAAGGTCGACACGCCGACGGCGAAAGAGACGCCGTACGAGCCGATGCCTGAAAACCTGGACGAGATTGTGACCCAGGCGAAAGGGGCGCATTAACCTGTGTGCCGGGTGGCGCTAGCGCTTACCCGGCCTACATTTCCAGTGAGACCAGAATGATGTTCGACACCCTCTCCAAAGCAGGTAAGTACCTGGGCCAGGCCGCCAAAATGATGATTGGCGTGCCGGATTACGATAACTACGTCGAGCATATGCGCGTCAACCACCCGGACCAGACGCCGATGACCTACGAAGAGTTTTTCCGCGACCGCCAGGACGCCCGTTACGGCGGCAAGGGCGGGGCGAAGTGCTGTTAACCCTCTTTCGGTAAATAGAGGCTGATTTGCTCCTGCTTGCAGCCATAAATTGCCGCCAGCTTTTCGCGGGTGCGCTTTTGCGGACGGGAGTCCAGCGCTTCCAGCTGTGATACGGCGGACTGGCTGATGCCGAGTTTTTCCGCCACTTCCTGCTGCGACATGCCGCGCAGAATGCGCCATGCGGCCTGCAGGCTGACGTTCTCGTTATGCATGACGTCGCACACTTCACCCGGTAAACCTACGTTATCGTAGATATCTGATTCGTAAGGGATGTCTTCCCAGTCGCTTTCATCATCGTCATCATACTCAAGCATGGCTAAACGCATGCGAAAATATTCATCGTAGGGAATGACAACATACTGTTTTTTTCCTTCTTCATCCTTGATGAACTGAATAGTCATATTCCGTATGCTCCTCATGAAGGTAGGTGGTGGTTGTCCGGCGTTTTACCGCCACTACGTAACAGGTATCACCCGGCGGGTCTCCGAAGGTGTAAATGACCCTGTAATCACCTAATCGCAACCTGTAGTGGTTTTCGGGAGAAGATAATTTCTTGATATCCGCGACAGGTGATGTTTTATCATCCATCTTCTCCAGCCTGAATTTAATGCGGTTCTGATATCGCGTATCGATTTTAGAAAATTGCTTCTCTGCTGTTTTTGACCACACGATCTTCATCCGTACCTCCACTGTACGCCCACACAAAATATAAGGAAATAATAAGACTATTAGATAAATTCCGAATTTCTTATGGGGTACTGTAGAGCGGAAAAAAAGCGCAGGTAAGAGGCAAAACGCAAACCGTCGAGGCGGCTCGACAAGGCCTCTGCCGGGCGACAGAGGCTTGCAGGAAAATTGCGATCAGGCGTTCAAACCGCCGTCCACGTCCAGACCGGTGCCTGAGATCTGCCCGGCTGCCGGGCTGGCGAGGAAGGTGACCGCCGCCGCGACGTCTTCCGGCTGGCCGTAATGGCCCAGGGCAATAAGCTGACGCTGTGAGTCAGCCTGTTCACCGTCCTCCGGGTTCATATCGCTGTTGGTCGGGCCGGGGTGCACCAGGTTAACGGTAATGCCGCGCGGGCCAAGATCGCGGGCCAGACCGCGGGTGAGGGAGTTCAGTGCAGATTTGGTCATTGAGTAGACGGCAATCCCCGGTTGTGCCACGCGGTTCGCCAGACAACTGCCGATGTTGATAATGCGCCCGCCGTCAGACATATGCACCAGCGCTTCCTGAATAGCGATCACCACGCCGCGGATGTTGACGTTGATGAGGGCGTCGATGTCCGCCAGCGTCATGGACTCCAGCGGGCCGCCGCGCGCGATACCGGCGTTATTGACCAGGATGTCCAGTCCGCCGAGAGAGCGTGCCGCATGGGTGACGGCATCCTGAATCGCTTGCGCGCTGGCGCTGTCCGCCTGAATGGCCTCGCCGTGCCGCCCCAGCGCCTTAATTTCATCGGCGACCGCCTGGGCTTTATCGGCGGATTTTTCATAGGTGATGACCACATCGGCACCGGCGCGCGCCAGCGACAGGGCAATCGCACGACCCAGCCCGCGGCTGGCGCCGGTAACCAGCGCCTTTTTACCTGTTAAATCGATCTGCATGATGACCTCGTTACGAGAGTGGTGAGAACCATCATTAGGTATAGCCCGTCGGCGCAATTAACGGCGGAAGGATTCTACTTTCTCAAACGCGGCGCGCAGAGCCTCAGGCGTTAACGTCACCGGCAGATAGTGAATCGACTCCACCGGGCGCAGCGTGTGGGCGATGACCTTGTCGAGATCGTCGCGGTTATTGATGTCGACGTCCAGCTCGCGAAGCGTGGTCGGCAGGTTAAAGCGCCGGTATGCCGCCACCAGCTGCGCCAGCACGTCGTCCTGGCCGAGCAGGGCGCTCTGCACCAGAATGCCGTAGGCCACCTTGGTGCCGTGCAGGTATTTTTCCGTCTGCGGCAGCACGGTTAAGCCGTTGTGCACCGCGTGCGCCGCCGCCACGCGGGTGTAGCGTTCACCCAGGCCACCGACCATACCGCCGCCGGCAATAATGGCGTCCACCACGTCCCGAAATGCCTGCGTTAGCTCGCCGCGCTGCTGGTCGGCAAGCGCTTGCTCACTGTGTTCCAGCAGCACGTCGCGGATCGCCAGCGCGCCGTTAAGGCCAAGGCGCACGGTCAGCGGCAGGATTTCCGGCTGTGGGGCGAGAACCGCCGCTTCGTACCACTTCGCCAGAGTATCGCCGATGCCCGCCAGCAAATATTCCGCCGGGGCGTTCAGAACGATCCGCGGCTCCACCAGCACCAGAAAGTTAGCGTCGTTAAAAATCTCAAACTGCAGCGCCTGACCGGCATCGTTGTACCAGACGGAGAGCGGCGTCCACGCTGCGCAGGTGGCGGCGATGGTGGGAATGCCCACGAACGGAACGCCTAAGCGGCGCGCCACGGCCTTGACGGTGTCCATCACCGCGCCGCCGCCAACGCCAATCACCACGCTGGCGTCGCTGCCGGATTCGTTCACCAGATGGGTGACGTCGCGCTCGCTGCAGTGGCCTTTAAACAGCAGGTGCTTCGCCCCCGGCGCGTTAAAACTCTCCGGCAGGAACGGGCGCGCGCCCTCTATTGCGCGCTCGCCGTAAATCCACACCGCGCGGGAAAGCTGTTCCGGAGTAAAGAAGTCATTCAGATGCGTAAGGCTTCCGGAATGGGAGAAGTAGTTCGCCGGGCCGGGCACGACGCGGATGTCGGTGTTGCTCATGGTGTTGTCCTTTTTTCGCAAGCGCTAACCCGATGTTATGTCTGGACATCCGGATGGCTAATAATATTTCGCTTTATCTTATGCCTTTTCCGTCGTTGTCAGTCAACCGGAGCTGTGAAAAATTCGCTAAATCAGAAGAGTAATGAAGGAATTACGCGGATGGTTTCCAGTCGCCTTGAAATGCGCGGTATCAGCCTGGCCTTTTCCGGCTTTCAGGCGCTGACGCGCGTGGATTTCACGCTGAACGGCGGGTCGGTGCATGCGCTGACTGGCGCCAACGGTGCGGGGAAATCAACGCTGATGGCGGTGCTGTGCGGGACGCACGACCACTATGAAGGCGAAATCAGCATTAACAACCAGCCGGTAAGCATCCGCGAGCCGCTGGACGCCAAACGGCTGGGCATCCACCTCGTGCAGCAGGAGGTGGACGTGGCGCTAATCCCGGGGTTAAGCATTGCTGAAAACATCATGCTCGACCAGCTGGCGCAGCCGGAGCACCGCTACCGCTGGCGCACCGTTCGTCAGCAGGCGAGACAGGCGCTGGCGCAGCTCGACGTTACGCTGGACGTTCGCCGCTCCATCGACAGCTGCACGCTTGCCGAAAAGCAGCAGATTTTGCTGGCACGCGCTTTGTCCCACCACTGCCGTTTCTTGATTCTTGACGAGCCCACCGCGCCGCTGGACGCGCACGAGAGCGAGCGTCTGTTTGCGGTGGTAAGACGTCTGCAACAGCAGGGCATCGGCGTGGTGTTTATCTCCCACCGCATTCACGAGCTAAAAGCTATCTGCGACACCCTGACGGTGCTGCGCGACGGCAAGCTGATTGAGTCCGGCCCGATGGCCGATCTCAGCGGTGAAGAGATTGTTGAGAAGATGCTCGGCCACGTGCTGAGCGATATCTACCCGCCCGCGCGGCCGCCGCACGGCGACGAAACGCTGCTGCGAGTGGAAGGGCTGCACGACGACGCGCTGCTGAAAGATATTTCGCTGCACCTGCGAAAGGGCGAAATTCTCGGCATTGCCGGGCTGGCGGGGGCGGGGAAAACCGAACTCTGCAAGGCGCTGTTTGGCGCCAGCAAAAGCCGCGTGGCGCGCGGTGAGCTGAATCATCAATCCTGGCAGCCGCGCGATCCGGCAGACTCGGTGCTGCGCGGCCTGGCGCTGGTGCCGGAGGAGCGGCGCAAAGAGGGCATTTTTATCGACGAGCCGGTGAGCATGAACCTTGCCGTGTGCGCCGATAACAGCTTCTCGCGCTGGAGCCTGTTCGGCCATCGTCAGGCGTGGCGCTGGGCGGAGGAGGTGATCGCCCGCGTCGGCGTTCGCGCCCGCGGTCCCGGACAGGTTTTGCGACGTCTCTCCGGCGGTAACCAGCAGAAGGTAGCCATCGGCAAGTGGCTGCGTAATGACGCCAGCGTGCTGATCTTCGACGAGCCGACCAAAGGCGTGGACGTGAAGGCCAAAACCGATCTGTTCCAGCTGATTGACGGCCTGGCTCGCGAGGGCAAAGGGGTGATTTACGCCTCCGGCGAGTTTGCCGAGCTGGTGGGACTGTGCGACCGCATCTGCGTCCTGTGGGACGGGCGCATCGTGGCAGAAATCGCCGGGGCCGAGGCCCGTGAAGAGACACTACTTTATTATTCAACCGGAGGAACGGCGTCGTGAGCAAGGCCCTTTCAGTAAACGCGACGGCGTCTGGCCGTCAGCAACTTTTTGATTTTCTCTATAAATGGGGCATGCTGCTCACCGTCGTCGCGCTGGTGGCCGTCTTTGGCCTGGCGTCGGACAGTTTCCTCGACCCGAACAACATCATCAATATTCTGCGCTCGATTGCCATCGTGACGGTGATTGCCGTTGGCGTGTCGATTTCATTGACCATCGGCGGGTTCGATCTCTCCGTGGGCTCCACCGCCTCGCTGGCGAACGCGCTGGTCATTTCGCTTTTCGTCTGGCACGGCTTTGGCACCACCGAGTCGATTGTAATCACTCTCGCGCTCTGCACGCTGGTCGGCCTGTTTAACGCTTTTCTGATCGTCATCCTGCGCATTCCGGACATGCTCGCGACGCTTGCCAGCCTGTTTGTCATTCAGGGCGTGGCGATGACCTACAGCTACGGCGGGTCGATTACCGAGAACATGGTGCTGCCGAGCGGCGACATGGCGGAAGGGACCATTCCGGCGGCGTTCAGCCTGCTGGGGCAGGTGCCGACCATTGTCATCATCATGCTGGCGGTGACCCTTCTGGCGCAGCTGGGGCTGTCGCTGACTACTCACGGACGCCGGATGTATGCCATTGGCGGCAACCCTGAAGCGGCGCGCCTCTCGGGCATTCGCACCACGCGCTACAAGGTGGCGGCCTATGTGATTGCCTCGCTGCTGGCGGGGCTGGGCGGCATTCTGCTGGCCTCCCGCATCGGATCGTCGCAGGTCAATGCGGGCGGCGGCTATCTCATGGATGCGGTGGCAGCGGCGTGGATTGGCTTCTCGCTGGCCGGGTCTGGCAAGCCGAACGCGCTGGGCACGCTGGTGGGGGCGGTGATCCTCGGCGTGCTGTCAAACGGGCTGGTGATGCTCTCCGTGCCGTATTACGCCATGGACATAATAAAAGGGCTGGTGCTCGCGGTAGCGCTGGCGATTACCTACATACAAAAACGCTGACAACACAACGGGATAAAAAAATGAAAAAGATTGCGCTCTCTTTGGTGGCACTGGGGTTACTCACTTCTCTGCCGGGATTCGCGGCCACGCCCGCGCCGGTTCCGGCCGCCATTGCGAACCACGACGGACCGATCCGCATCGCGGTGATCCGTAACCTCGGCTCGGACGACAACACCACGCAGTTTGTTGCCGGGGCCATTCAGGAAGGGAAAAAGCTCGGCTTTAAGGTCAGCACCTTTTTGAGCAACGGGGATGATGCTAAATTCCAGGACTTCGTTAACCAGGCCATCAGCCAGAAATATGACGGGATCATCCTGTCGCAGGGCCGCGATCCGTACTCCACCGCGCTGGTGAAGAAGGCGGTGGATGCTGGGATCAAGGTCGCCGTATTTGATACCGCCGTAAACGGCGAGATCCCGGGCGTGACCGTCACTCAGCAGGACGACGCCTCCCTGACGAATCTCTCCTTCGGCCAACTGGCGAAAGATTTCAACGGCAAGGCGAATATCGTCAAGCTGTGGGTAGCGGGCTTCCCGCCGATGGAGCGCCGTCAGGCAGCCTATAAAGAATTGCAAAAGCAGTACCCGGAGATTAAAGAGCTGGAGTCCATCGGCGCGGTCTCTTCTGACGTGCAGGGCGACACCGCCAACAAGGTGGGCGCGATCCTGGCGAAATACCCGAAAGGCAAAATCGACGCCATCTGGGGCACCTGGGACGCCTTCAGCCAGGGGGCGTATAAAGCGCTGAAGGAGAACGGCCGTACCGAGATTAAACTCTACAGCATCGACATCTCCAACCAGGATCTGCAGCTGATGCGCGAGCCGGGTAGCCCGTGGAAGGTGAGCGTGGCGGTGGATCCGAAGCTGATTGGTGCGACTAACGTGCGCCTGATCGCCAACAAGATTGCCGGGAAAGCCACGCCTGCCACCTACGACTTCAAAGCCGCCGCGATCCCGCAGGCGCTGCTGACCGCGCAGCCGGGGGCGGTGAACGTAGCGTCGCTGGGCAAAATCATTCCGGGCTGGGGCCAGACGGAAGATTTTATCGCGCCGTGGTTTGCGACGCTGGAAGCGAAAAATAAATGAGCATCCTCCCCACGCCAGAATACAGCCGCAATATGCGGCTGATCGGCCATAGCGACCAGGGCGGTCGCCCGGACGGCGTGCAGCTGATGGTGCACCGCGGTTTCGCCTATATCGGCCATATGGTGTCGCAGGGCTTTTCGATTGTCGACGTGCGCGACCCGAAAAACCCGAAACCCGCGGGCTATTTTCCTGCGCCGCCGGGCACCTGGAACGTGCACCTCCAGGCGCATGACGACCTGCTGCTGGTGATCAACGCCCGGGATCTGTTTGCCGATGCCCGCTTCGCCGACGAGAAGGTCTACTACACCCGTCAGGTAGGAGAGACCGTTAGCGACGTGCAGGACAAAGGCTGGAGCGCCGGGCTTCGCGTTTTTGATATCTCCACGCCGGACGCGCCGCGCGAAATTGGCTTTCTCTCGCTGAGCGGCATCGGCATTCACCGCATCTGGTACGTCGGTGGCCGCTGGGCGTACGTGTCAGCGCTGATCGACGGTTTTACCGACTACATCTTTCTGACGATCGACCTGGCGGACCCGCGCAAGCCCGAGGTGGCGGGGCGCTGGTGGCTGCCGGGCATGAACCAGGCCGAAGGCGAACAGCCGAACTGGCCGGAAGGGAAACGCTACGCGCTCCACCACGCGATTATTGCCGGCGATACGGCGTACGGCAGCTGGCGCGACGGCGGCTTAACGCTGCTGGACGTGAAGGATCGTACCCAGCCTAAGCTTATTAGCCACCGTAACTGGAGCCCGCCGTTTGGCGGCGGGACGCACACCGCGCTGCCGCTGCCGGACCGGGATCTGCTGGTGGTGCTGGACGAAGCGGTGCTGGATAACCAGGAAGACGGCGAGAAGCTGATCTGGCTGTTTGATATTCGCGAGCCGTCGAATCCGGTCAGCATCTCGACCTTCCCGCAGCCGAATGAAACCGACTACGTGGCAAAAGGGGCGCATTTTGGGCCGCACAACCTGCACGAGAACCGGCCGGGGAGCTTTGTCAGCTCAACGCTGATTTTTGCTACCTATCAGAATGCGGGCGTGCGCGCGTATGACATCTCCAATCCGTATCGCCCGGTGGAAACCGGTGCGCTGGTGCCCGCGGCACCGGAGAGGATGATGGACACGCGGCCGAATCGCCCGCAGGTGATCCAGTCCTGTGACGTGTTTGTGGATGCGCAGGGAATTATCTACAGCACGGACTATAACGCCGGGCTGTCGGTGATTGAGTATCTGGGGTGAGTGCGGTTTGATGCCCTCACCCACAGGGAGAGGGAGAAAATCAACTGTACTGCCGCACCCGCGCCACCAGATCTTCCGCGTTGTCGATACGGTCGGCAATGACAATCAGCGCCTTGCCGAGCGCGATCGCGTGGCGCAGACACTCGTGGCGCATGGCCTCGTCCTGGATGCTATCGATATCCGCGACGTGGGAAAGCCCGACGCTGCGGCGAATGAGTTCGGTGCCGCAGAACCCGATGGCATCATGCCAGACTTTTTTCAGGAACGCGGAGGCATAGCCCGGTGCGCTGAGCGCGGCGTCGCGGGCTTTCTCGTTTGCCAGCGCCTGGAAGCGTTCCGCGAAGGTGTTCCACAGCTCCTGAATATCGGTCAGGCGCTGCTCGCGCGCGGCGGCGGCATCGCGAATGCCCAGATGGCCCGGCAGGCCGCAGAAGTTGAGCAGCAGGTTGCCGATGGCGGTGCCGACGTCAAAGCCAATCGGCCCGAAATAGCCGAACTCGGCGTCAATGGCCTTCAGGCTGCCGTCGGCCACAAATATCGAGCCGCTGTGAATATCCCCGTGCAGCAGCGCTTCGGCATGCGAGAAGAAGCGGTGCTTCAGGGAGGCCACGGCAATTTTTAGCGGGGCGTCGTCGCGCAGGGCGGCGACGTCATTTTCCAGCTCGGCAGGGTAGTTATTGCGCTCATGAACCTGGTACGGATCGTTGAAGAACAGATCTTCGGTGATCTCACACATCTCCGGGTTGATGAATTTCGCCACCTGCGCTTTTTTCGCGTGCGGGTGCAGGTAGAAATCGCTGGTGTGAAACAGCGCGTGCGCGAGGTATTCGCCCAGCTGGCGCGCCGCCTGCGGGTAGTAAATGTTGTTGATCAGCTCGCCGCGCCAGATGCGATGGCTGGAGAGATCTTCCATTACCATCACCGCCAGTTCCGGGTCATAGTGGTGGATTTTTACGGTGTGCTGCGGGCTGTGCTGGTAATGCTCGATCAGGGTTTGCGCCTCGAGGCGAGCGCGATCCAGCGTCAGCGGCCAGGACTCGCCGACGCAGCGCACGTAGGGCAGTGCCTGTTTGACGATGATGCGGCTGACGCCCGCGCTGTCGAAAATTTTAAAAACCAGATTGAGGTTGCCGTCGCCCACTTCCTGCGCCTCTACCAGCGATGACGGATCGTCAAGCCCACCAAACTGCCTGGCATACTCCACGGCGTCCTGAGCGGTAAAGGTACGGTATTGCGACATGGCCTGTTCCTCACGAGTTAACTAATTAAGACATGTAGACGTCTATACATCTGGATTTCATCCTGACACAATGTGCTACAACAACGCAACAGGGAATTAACGACATGCAGACATTACAGACGACCAGCCTGCGGGTGGCGGATAATCAGCTCTTTATTCTCGACCAGCAGGCGCTTCCGCAGGAGAAACGCTGGCTGGATGCCTCAACGGTGGAGGCGCTGGTGGGGCATATCCACGCTCTGCGCGTGCGTGGCGCGCCGTTGATTGGTCTCTCTGCAAGCCTGCTGCTGGCGCTGCTGGCGGAAAACGGCAAAAGCCGCGATGAGCTGGCGGTGGCGCTGGAAACGCTTCGCGCATCCCGCCCGACGGCGGTAAACCTGATGAACAACCTCGACCGCATGAAGCTTGCGCTGGGGGAAGAGGATTTCGTTCCGGCGCTGGTGGCGGAGGCGCTGCGCCTGATTGACGAAGACAAACGGCTTTGCGACGCGATTGCAAAAGCGGGCAGCGCGCTGGTGAAGCCCGGCAGCCGTCTGCTGACCCACTGCAACACCGGCGGGCTGGCAACCGCGGGCGTCGGTACGGCGCTGGGCGTGATTGCCCGCGCGCATCAGGAGGGTAACGTCAGCAGCGTCTGGGTGGATGAAACCCGTCCGCTGTTGCAGGGCGGCAGGCTGACCGCATGGGAGCTGGGCGAGCTGGGGGTGCCGTATCAGCTGATTACCGACTCCATGGCCGCCAGCCTGATGGCGAAAGGGCAGGTGGACGCCGTGTGGGTGGGGGCCGATCGCATTGCCGCTAACGGTGACGTGGCGAACAAGATCGGCACTTATTCGCTGGCAGTGCTGGCGAAATTTCACGGTATTCCGTTTTACGTCGCCGCCCCACAAACGACCCTCGACCCGGCCTGCCCGAACGGGGATGCGATCCCCATCGAGCAGCGCGCCGCCAGCGAAGTGACGGGCGTTGCCGGAAGCTTTGGCGCGGTGCAGTGGGCGCCGGAAAACGCGGTGGTGTATAACCCGGCGTTTGACGTCACGCCTGCCTCGCTGATTAGCGGCTGGGTGCTGGATACGGGTGTGGTCACGCCGGATGAGGTGGCGGAAGGGAAATTTGCCTGAGTCCGGCTATCCTTTAAGGGGGTTCCCTGAGAGGACAACATTGTGACGCTCGATCCTGAAACAGACTTAAAACTGGAGCGCGTGGTGGACGCACCGCGCGACCTGCTCTGGCTCTGCTGGACCACGCCCGAGCACATCAAAAACTTCTTCATTCCTGCTCCGCACAAGGTGACCGAATGCGACCTCGACCTGCGCGTGGGCGGGCGGTTCAACACCGTGTTTGAGGTGGACGGGCAGCGGATGGATAACCGGGGTGTCTTCCTGGAAATCGACCCGGGGAAAAAGCTGGTGTTTACCGACGGCTATACCGAAGGCTGGAAACCGGCCGAGAAGCCGTTTATGACGGCAATTTTGTTGCTGGAAGAAGTCGGGGAGGGGAAAACCCGCTATACGGCGATTGCGCGCCATCCGACGAAGGAAATCCGCGAGCAGCATGAACAGATGGGCTTCCACGAAGGGTGGGGGATAGTGCTGGATCAGCTGGTGGAGTATGTGAAAGGGCTTAACGCTTAGTGCGCGCTGGTGCCCTCACCCCGACCCTCTCCCACAGGGAGAGGGAGAAAAGATCAGGCCAGGCGTGGATAGGCATCCGCGATTGCATCGCCCGTAAACTGCGCCACCCAGCCTTCCGGATTGTCGAAAATACGAATGGCCGTAAAGTTCGGCTCTGAACCCATATCAAACCAGTGCGGCGTGCCCGCCGGCACGGAAATCAGGTCGTTTTTCTCGCACAGCACCTGATAAACCTCATCGCCAATGTGCAGGCAGAACAGCCCCGCACCTTCCACGAAAAAACGCACTTCGTCTTCGCCGTGGGTGTGCTCGTTCAGGAACTTCGCGCGCAGCGCCTCTTTCTGCGGATTGTCGGCGCGCAGGCTGATGACATCCCAGCTCTGATAGCCTTTCTCTGCCACCAGCTTGTCGATCGCGTGTTGATACGCTTCGATCACGGCTTCGGGCGCAGGATCCTGCCCTAAATCACGGTCTGCCGCCCAGCGCTCAAAGCGCACGCCCTTAGCGTACAGCTGTTGAGCGATTTCGGCGGCGTCGGTGCTGTGCCACAGAAGCTTACTTGCGTCTTTATCGGAATAAATGGTCAATGCGCTCATGAAGGGATCTGCTCCGGATTAATCTCGTCAAACTGGTGGATTTGATGGTGATGGCTCGCGCCGTCATCTTCACCGCGAATCAGTTGCAGGGTGCGAAAACCCGCCTGTTCAGCCGCGTCCAGCTCCTGATGAATATCCGACAGGAACAGGATCTGCGACGGGGCGATGCCCGTGTGTGCCGCTATGTTCTTGTAAGACTGCACCTCGCGCTTGGCGCCGATGTGGGTATCAAAATAGCCGCTGAACAGATGAGTAATATCACCTTCGTCGCTGTAGCCAAATAACAGTTTCTGCGCAGCAACGGAGCCTGAGGAATAAACATAGAGATCAATCCCTTGCGCCTTCCATTTTTCCAGCGCGGGCAGAACGTCAGGGTACAGATGGCCGGTAAAGTCACCGTTGATGTAGCCCTCCTGCCAGATGATGCCTTGCAGGGCTTTGAGCGCCGTCGATTTGCGGTCTTCATCCATAAAGCTAAACAGCACGTTGATGAGATCGCCGACGCCGGCATGCGGATCGCTGATTTCATCGCGCAGGTTGTCCAGAATCGATTTGACCGGCTCGGCGTACTGCTGGGCGGTCACGAAGGCCGCCAGCCGCTCACGCGCGTAGGGGAACAAAACGTCATGGACAAAACGAATATCGCTGGTGGTTCCTTCAATATCCGTCACAATCGCGCGAATCATACTCTCTCCAGTTGTCGTAAACGCATTTCGCATTCAAATAAGAATTCTAAACCTTCCAGATGACGGCGGGCTTCGGCCACGTCGCGTCCCCAGCAGGTTAAGCCATGGCCGCGCAGAAGAAAACCATAATTAAGCGGACGCTCCTGGGCGTAATGAGCGATGCGCGAGGCGAGGGCGTCGATGTCCTGGTCGTTATCAAACACCGGGATGGCGACGGTATCCAGATGGGTAGTCTGCCCGGTAAGCGATTTCTGCATCTCGAAACCGCTGATATTCAGTTCGGCTTCTTTGACCAGACGCGACAGCACCGTGGCGTTAACGGTATGAACGTGCAGGACGGCGTTAGCCTCCGGGAACAGGCGATAGATAAGGGTGTGTAGCCCGGTCTCCGCCGACGGTTTTCGACCGGACGGCGCCCGGTTGGTGGCGATCTCAACCTGTAGAAAATCGTCGGTGGTCAGGCTGCCTTTGTCCTTGCCGGATTCGCTGAGCCAGCAGAGGTGCTCGTCCTGACGCACCGACATATTACCGCCGGTGGCGGGTGCCCAGCCTTTGGCGCCTATCCAGCGGCAGGCGTCGACCAGGTGTGTGAGCAGCAGGTTGTCTGTCATTTCCTTTTACCCCTCGGCCAGGAATATTGATATGGTTTAGACGTCTAAGCGTCTTGATTGCCAAAGACTAACATCGTGTTATAGTGGCAGCAACATAAGTATTACAAGCAGGCACGACAACATGAGCAATAACGTATTGATCCCGCAGAGTAAACTTCCTAATCTCGGTACCACCATCTTTACGCAGATGAGCGCCCTGGCGCAGCAGCACAATGCCATTAACCTCTCGCAGGGGTTCCCCGATTTCGATGGTCCGAAATATTTGCAGGAACGTCTGGCGCACCACGTGGCGCAGGGTGCGAATCAGTATGCGCCGATGACCGGCGTGCAGGCGCTGCGGGAAGCCATTGCAGACAAAACGGCGGCGCTGTATGGCTATCACCCCGATGCGAACAGCGATATCACGGTGACGGCAGGGGCGACCGAAGCGCTGTATGCTGCCATCACCGCGCTGGTGCGCGCGGGGGATGAAGTCATCTGCTTTGACCCAAGCTACGACAGCTATGCGCCTGCGGTTGAACTCTCCGGTGGCGTGGTGAAGCGCGTGGCGCTCCAGCCGCCGCATTTCCGCCCGGACTGGCAGGCGTTCGCCGCGCTGCTGAGTGATAAAACGCGCCTGGTGATCCTGAATACCCCGCACAACCCGTCGGCGACGGTGTGGCAAAAGGCCGATTTTGCCGCGCTGTGGCAGGCTATCGCCGAGCGGGAAATTTACGTCCTGAGCGATGAAGTCTACGAACACATCTGCTTTGCGGAGGAAGGGCACGCCAGCGTGCTGGCCCATCCGCAGCTTCGCGAGCGCGCGGTAGCGGTGTCGTCATTTGGCAAGACCTACCATATGACCGGCTGGAAGGTAGGGTACTGCGTGGCCCCGGCGGCCATCAGCGCGGAGCTGCGCAAGGTGCACCAGTACCTGACCTTTGCGGTCAACACGCCTGCCCAGTTGGCGCTGGCGGATATGCTGCGCAGCGAACCGCAGCACTATCGCGAGCTGCCGGATTTTTACCGCGCGCGTCGGGATATGTTTGTAAATGCGCTGAGCAAAAGCCGTCTGGAAATTCTGCCGTGTGAAGGGACATACTTCCTGCTGGCGGACTACAGCGCGATTTCCGATCTGGACGACGTCAGCTTTTGCCGGTGGCTGACGGAGGAGGTGGGCGTGGCGGCTATTCCGCTGTCGGTGTTCTGCGCCGATCCCTTCCCGCATAAGCTGATTCGCCTGTGCTTTGCGAAACAGGAATCGACGCTGCTGGCGGCGGCGGAGCGTCTGGCGACGCTCTGACTATTTCACCGTCCAGGCTTCGGAATAGCGACGGTCTGCAAACAGCTCCAGCAGGCCGTTGATCTGCTTCAGGCGCAGCACCTCGTCGCTGTCCATCCCCAGTTCCTTACCAATTTTCTCATCGTTCCAGCCAAGCTGGGCCAGCTCCCGGACGATGTCGGACATGGCGTTGATCTGGTGGCGTCCCCGCGCACGGTTGTGGCGGATGGTGGCGGCCATCCGGTCAAGCTTTTGCTGGCGATCTTTGCGCAGGCAGGTGACGGGCAAATAGCCCCGAAGCTGGCGCTTCAGCGCGGCCCTGCTTTTACCGATTTCGTGACGATGGAAGCCGTCGACAATTTCGTAATGCGCCGGCTCGCTTTCCGTCACTACGATGGGCTGCGTAAACCCGTCGAGCTCGAGCGATTGACTCAGCAGACGCTTTTCCGGCGGCGCCACGTTATTCGGGTTGTAGTCGTTGGCAACGATAGCGTCCTGCTTTATCCACAGCACGCAGTCGACGGGCTGGTCGCTGAAGGGGCTGAGATGATGCATGGCCTGGCGAAAAGCATTGATGGCATCTATACGTTGCTCGTCGGTGAGCGTCTGCAAATAGGTTTCCAGTTCGGTAATCAGTCGTTGCTGCATAAGATCCCCCACTCATTGCGTTTTGATTTCATCCGTTCGCTATAGCGCTGATAGTGCTTTGGTTTGTTCGGGCTAAAGGAGAGGGCCCGACACCAGTAATCGTTGTTGAGCAGAACCTTGCATATTCGCCGCCAGGACGGGATATCCTTTGAGCCGATATCACCCTCCTGCGTATCGGGAAGATCGGACATCCCGCGCTTCTGATACCAGTGCAGGTACACCGCGACTTTATTGCGATAATGTTCAGCCGTCTGTTGCGGCATGCTGTCGAGGAGCAGCATGGCATACTCTTGCCAGCTGAGGTGGTCGGGCTTGAGGATCTTTCTGTGACCGTAGAAGTGGTTGTCGTGCCCCGCGTAAATTCCGCCGCTGCGCACGCCGCTGACGCGTGCGCACATGGCGGCCCAGCGTTCAGGTTCAACGACATGATAGAGCCATAAACCCTGTCGCTGCTCCGGGCCAAAGGGTTCACAGATGCGCATGTAGCGCGGCGGCACGCCGGCCTGGTACATGAGATTGTAGAGGGGGTTATAGGCGCAGCCCGTTTTGGCAAACCAGGTCCAGATGTCGGCGGTTTTCCAGTCGTAGAGAGGATAGATATACCAGGCATGACCGCCGGGCGCGACGGTCGTCCAGGGTTTGTCGTCGGAAAAGCGCTGCTTGCGCGCGCAGGCGATTGCCAGGAAGCGGTTATAGGATTCGTCGGCGCGGATGCCCACCATCACTGCGGCGGGGCGCCTTCGCGCATACCATTCGGCAAAGTCCCTGACGAAGGCCTCGAAGGTCATCCCCTGCTGATAAAAATCAAAATAACACGTACTGGTGATGGCATCAGGCGGAGGCTGTCTGACCCAGCTTATGCCGGGTTCCCAGCACTGCCATTCCGGCTGGTACTGAGAGAGGGCATTTTGCGTGGTGATCGGCAGCGCCACCCACCAGAACTGATTGATGACGTCACGATATTGGGTCCTCATGTTCTCAATATGCTCAATGGTGCAGGAGAACTGTGCTTCCCAGTCCAGAAAGAGGACATCTATTTTTCTGTTCAGCTGCCGCGCCCGCTGCGCAGCAAGATGAAGCATCACCGTTGAATCTTTTCCGCCAGAAAAAGAGACGCACACGCGGGTAAAATTTTGCAGCGTCCAGTTTATGCGTTCTGAAGCAGCCTCCAGAACGTTTTCCTGAAGAGGGTATTTATAGATAGACATGATGAGTCGCATCCTGCGTATGGAATACCGTTAAGGCTATTAAACTGCCATCATGTTATTATATGTTTTCATTCTCAACTAATTATTTTACGCCTTCACTCTATTCTTGCTGGAAATACATTCGCGATGACGCGTCCATTCTATTGAGCCAACTTATTCAATTTTTCAATAAAGCTGGCGAATACGCTGCTGTTTAACGACGCGCGGTTGTAGACCATATAGATTTGCGCTTCGGGCAACTTGAAGGGCGCGGCTACGGACTTTAATTTTAAAGCGTGTTTATAGGTTTCAAAAATGGAAAGAGGAATATAGCCGACTAAATCAGACATGCTGATCATAGAGAGGAGCGAACTGAGAGAGTCCGAACGGAACGCGATGTTTCTCTCCGGGAACGCTTCGTTGGCTCGAACCTGATACTCTTTCACGCCCGTATTCGTGCTTTGATACATCGTGAATTTCTCATTGTATAACTGCTCGACGGAGACTTCTGTACCTATTCTCGGATGGTCTTCGCGGCAGATCATCACGGTGGGAATGGTGGTGAAATGCGAGCAGACAACGGACCGGTTATTCACGGGCGCAACGGTAAAAATGAGATCGGCTTTACGGTAGGCCAGTAAATCCTCTGCTGACTCCGCCGAGACAAGCATATCGCGTTGTTCTACCTCACAATTCTCCTGAGACATTAACAGTTGAATGGGGTCGAGAAGATAGCCTGGCGTCACCATCTGAGAACAATAAATGACAAAATTTTTCATGATGTCGGTGTGGTGCATCAGGTTGATGGTCTGCTCAATCTGATTGAGGTTTTGCTCAAGATGCAGGTGCAGGTTAGTTCCGACGGTCGTGGGGGTGATCCCCTTGCCGGAACGGATAAACAGCGGATCGTTAAGCTGGCCACGCAGGCGTTGCAAAGACTGACTGACGGCTGAAGGGGTGATGTAAAGCGTTTCAGCGGCCTTGCTGATGCTAAGATGTTGATAGATACACTCAAAAATAACCAGTAAATTAAGGTCGAATTTTTTAAGGTCATAAAGATTTGCCATGTGTCATCCTGTTTGCCGTGAGTCTGTTGTTAACATATTGATGATAACTATAGATTAAAGCTAACCATTTACAATCCTTGTGGTTAACTCACTTAAAGTGTTATTTAAGTTATCTTAATATATCACGCCATCGGATTATTGAAATAGAATTACATGTGAGATTAAGATAATTTTATCTTTGAATGGGCTGGGTTCAATTTAATAAATGTTGACATTTATATATTGCCGTAAATTGATTACGTAAAGTTAATTTACGAGCGTAATGTATTTCTCTCAGTCAAAACCTATCACAGCCATAGGCAGGAACGCGCTTTTGATGGATTGCTCTCGATGGGTGCTGGTGGTGTAATCAACCTGCTGTTACGACCTTGATACAAGGTATGTAGAGCGCAACGCAACGCCAGCCTCGGCTGGCACTGAATGTACCTGCGGGGAATTCAGGTATCAGGGCCGCCCGTTGAGGCGGCCTTTATACTTTCTGGAGTACCGCAGCAGGTTCACCTTGCTGTCTTGTTGAAGTTGTAAGGTTTGGCTGATTGATTTGATAAAGCATACGCATTAGCCCCGATGAGCAAAGTTGGTTACCTTAGCTCTCAACGAAAACACGGAGGAAGTACAGATGTCTTTGATTAACACTAAAATTAAACCTTTCAAAAACCAGGCGTTCAAAAACGGTGAGTTCATTGAAGTAACCGAGAAAGATACCGAAGGTCGCTGGAGCGTCTTCTTCTTCTATCCGGCTGACTTCACCTTCGTTTGCCCGACCGAACTGGGCGACGTAGCTGACCATTACGACGAACTGCAGAAGCTGGGCGTAGACGTTTACTCTGTCTCTACCGATACCCACTTCACCCACAAAGCGTGGCACAGCAGCTCTGAAACCATCGCGAAAATCAAATACGCGATGATCGGCGACCCGACTGGCGCCCTGACCCGTAACTTCGACAACATGCGTGAAGATGAAGGCCTGGCCGACCGTGCAACCTTCGTGGTTGACCCGCAGGGCATTATCCAGGCTATCGAAGTTACCGCTGAAGGTATCGGCCGTGATGCTTCTGACCTGCTGCGTAAAGTGAAAGCGGCTCAGTACGTGGCTTCTCACCCAGGTGAAGTGTGCCCGGCTAAATGGAAAGAAGGCGAAGCGACCCTGGCTCCATCCCTGGACCTGGTCGGTAAAATCTAAGTTTTCACCATCCGGCAATCAATGGGCGCCCCCGCGCCCATTTCATTCCAGCACCATGATGCAAGTTGCATTCAGGCCGCCCGCAAAGGCAGCTTGCATGATGACGTCTTAAGAGAGGGAAGAACTATGCTCGACACCAATATGAAAACCCAGCTCAAGGCCTACCTTGAGAAACTGACTAAACCCGTTGAGCTGATTGCCACGCTGGACGACAGCGCGAAATCGGCAGAAATCAAAGAGCTGCTGGCAGAGATCGCTGAACTGTCGCCGAAAGTGACCTTCAAAGAAGACAATTCGCTTGCGGTTCGTAAACCCTCTTTCCTGATTACTAACCCGGGCTCGGACAAGGGACCGCGTTTTGCCGGCTCTCCGCTGGGGCATGAATTTACCTCACTGGTGCTGGCGCTGCTGTGGACCGGCGGTCATCCGTCAAAAGAAGCGCAGGCGCTGCTGGAGCAGATCCGCGATATCGACGGTGATTTTGAGTTTGAAACCTATTATTCGCTCTCCTGCCACAACTGCCCGGACGTGGTGCAGGCGCTGAACCTGATGTCGGTTCTGAACCCGCGCATCAAGCATACGGCGATTGACGGCGGTACGTTCCAGAATGAGATCACCGATCGCAACGTGATGGGTGTTCCGGCGGTGTATCTGAACGGTCAGGAGTTCGGCCAGGGCCGCATGACGCTGACGGAAATCGTTGCCAAAGTGGATACCGGCGCGGAAAAACGCGCGGCGGAAGAGCTGAACAAACGCGATGCGTACGATGTGCTGATTGTCGGTTCCGGCCCTGCGGGCGCGGCGGCAGCGGTTTACTCTGCACGTAAAGGTATTCGTACCGGTCTTATGGGCGAACGCTTTGGCGGACAGGTGCTGGATACCGTGGACATTGAAAACTACATTTCCGTACCAAAAACCGAAGGTCAGAAGCTGGCCGGTGCGCTGAAGGCTCATGTCAGCGATTACGAGGTAGATGTGATCGACAGCCAGAGCGCCAGCAAGCTGATTCCGGCGGCGGTGGAAGGGGGCTTACACCAGATTGAAACCGCCTCTGGCGCGGTGCTGAAAGCTCGCAGCGTGATCGTTGCCACCGGGGCAAAATGGCGCAACATGAATGTGCCGGGCGAAGATCAGTACCGTACCAAAGGCGTGACCTATTGCCCGCACTGTGACGGCCCGTTGTTTAAAGGCAAACGGGTGGCGGTGATCGGCGGCGGTAACTCCGGCGTGGAAGCGGCTATCGACCTGGCGGGGATTGTTGAACACGTGACGCTGCTGGAGTTCGCGCCTGAGATGAAGGCCGACCAGGTGCTGCAGGATAAAGTTCGCAGCCTGAAAAACGTCGACATCGTGCTGAACGCGCAGACCACGGAAGTGAAGGGCGACGGCAGCAAAGTGACCGGTCTGGAGTACCGTGACCGCGTAAGCGGCGACGTTCATAGCGTTCAGCTTTCGGGGATCTTCGTACAAATTGGCCTGCTGCCGAACACCACCTGGCTGGAAGGCGCGATTGAGCGCAACCGCATGGGCGAGATTATCATCGATGCCAAATGTGAAACCAGCGTGAAGGGCGTGTTTGCCGCGGGCGATTGCACCACCGTGCCGTACAAGCAGATCATCATTGCGACTGGCGAAGGTGCAAAAGCGTCCCTGAGCGCGTTTGACTACCTGATCCGCACCAAAACCGCATAATAAAAGAAAGTAAGACATACCTGCAGTAGCCACCTCTTTATGAGGTGGCTTTTTTTTAGATTTTTTTACCCTCAATTATCCTCGTTATTAACCCCTTCATGCGTTAATTACCTGCTTCGATCAAAGAAAATAATAAGCCTGCTGATAATATCTTGTCGTTTTTTATAGCGATAAATATTTATATTTAATATGAATGACAAAGATACATCTACTTCTTCAATATATGAGACGTTAACCCCATTTGAAATAAAGGGATTGATGTTTCGTGATTTCTTTAACGCGGCGGACATGGCATCGCGATGCGCTTCGTTACATCCTTTATTCCCGGAAAGTAAAACCTGGCAGCAGGATGAGGCGTTAGAGGTTGAGTATGATTTCAACGCCCTGTTTGTCGGCCCTGCAACGCTATTGGCGCCGCCTTATGCCTCGGTGTATCTGGACGAAGAGCCTCTGCTGATGGGCGCTACAACGCTGAGCGTACGCGAATTCCTGCGCAGCATCGGGCTTTTTGTGACCGGGGAAAATAGCGTTCCCGACGATCACGTCAGCTATGAAATGGAGCTGGTGGTGATGCTCTCCGCGCATGCCAGACATTCGCCGCAATATCATGACGCACTCGCCCGCTTTGTGCAGGGGCATCTTGAATTATGGCTCCCCGCATTTATTGCAAAAATAAAGGATTGCGCGAAAACATCCGCAATTAAATGTCTCGCGTTGCAGATGACTAATTGGTTTGATGAATTAAAGACGAGAGTAATATTATGAGTATTGATAAAGGGCAGCTAAATCGGCGATCCTTTTTAAAAGGACTGATTGCGCTGGGTACCGTTGCCGCATTACCCGGCGGACTATTATCATCCCGATGTGCCATGGCACAGCCCCCCATTCCGTTTAACCCAAAAACCTACAAAATTTTCCGTAACGCTTGCCCGCGTAACTGCTACGACACCTGCAGCTTAAAAACCTGGGTCAAAGATGACGTCATCACCTTCGTTGACGGGGCAAGCGAGTCCACGTTTACACACGGTGCCCCGTGTGTGAAAGGGCTGACCTACCCGCGCCGGGTCTACTCCCCGGACCGTATTAAATACCCGATGATCCAGGATGGGCGCGGCAGCGGTAAATGGCGTCGCATCTCCTGGGATGAGGCCATGCAGCGCATTGCCAGCAAGATGCTGGAGATTAAAAAGAAAGACGGATCGATGCTCGGTCTGGCGCTGTCGAAATACTCCGGCAACCTCGGCGTGATGAGTTATGCCGTGGAGGGGATGATGTCTTCTCTCGGTTACACCACGCGGTTCGCCGGTACGCCATGCTGGCCAGCAGGGATCGATGCCCAGCACTACGACATGGGCGACATGTGGTGTAACGACCCGGAAGATTTGGTGAAAGCCAAATACATCATTATCTGGGGCGCAAACCCGGCCTGGTGCTCCATGCATACCATGAAGTACATCTATCAGGCGCGTGAGAAAGGGGCGAAAGTGGTGGTCATTGATCCGCTGTTCTCGCAAACCGCCGCGAAAGCCGATTTGTATCTGCGCGTGCGCCCGGGATCGGACGGCGCATTGGCGCTGGGAATGGCGCGGCACCTGCTGGATATTGGCCGCGTCGACCAGGAGTTTGTGAACAACTTCGCGCACGGTTTCCCGGAATTTGAACAGTATCTGCGCAGCAATATTACCGTGGAGTGGGCATCTGAAATCTGTGGCCTGTCGGCAGAGGTGATTCGCCAGCTGGCGGAAGAGTTCACCGCGGTAAAACCTGCCACCGTCTGGATCGGCTACGGGATGCAGCGCCACGTCAACGGTGGGGCGAACGTGCGCGCCATTGACGCTTTTGTTGCCATGACAGGCAACATCGGTGTGGAAGGCGGCGGTGCCCGCTACGGCCATCTGCAGACCTGGGGCTACAACTATCATGCGATGACGCAGAAGCCACCGGTCGGATCTGTTGGCATGGTGGGAGAAAGCGGCCCGGTAGGGGAGTTCGTCAGCGACAGCGGCGAAAAGAGCCACTATTCCGACCGCGCGCTGAACCTGAACCAGACCGCGCAGAGCATTCTTGATGCCAACGATCCGCCCATTCGTATGCTGTGGGTGGCGTGCAAGAACCCGTTCGCGCAGGACTTTGACCGCAACAAAATGGAAAAAGCCTTCAGCAAGCTGGAGATGGTGGTCTGCGTCGATCAGTTCTTCAACGAGACGGTGCAGCATGCCGATATTGTGCTGCCGGTGACCACCACCTTTGAGCACTGGAACCTGTCATCGTCTTACTGGCATTACTGGCTTTCGGTGAATGAACCGGCCATTAAACCGATGTACGAGTGCAAGAGCGATTTGGATATTGCCGTGCTGCTCTCGCGTACCATCAACAAAATGGAGCCGGGCTCCTGTACCTTCCCGCAGGACATTGACCAGAAAAAATGGCTCGACCTTGAGTTCAATGAGGGCATGGCGAAGCAGTTCGGCATCCGCTCCTGGGACGATCTGCTGGATGGGCCGGTGAAAGCCAAAATGGTCAGCTCGGCGGCCTGGCACGACCGCAAGTTTAAAACGCCATCGGGCAAGTATGAGTTCCTCTCCGAGCTGTGTGAAAAGAACGGCCATAAAGCGCTGCCGGAGTATCTGCCTGCCGCGGAGGGCAAGCTGCCGTTCCATCTGTTTACCCCGCATTTGCAGTACGGCCTCCACTCTCAGTTCGTCAACCTCGACTGGATGCAGGTCTTCTGGCCGGAGCCGTTTGTCTATATCCACCCAGCCGCCGCGCACAAGAAGGGGATTCGCGAGCTGGCGAAAGTCCGCGTGTTTAACGACGTGGGCGAAGTGGAGCTGCGGGCGAAAATCACCACCAACGTGCCGGAAGATTTCCTGGTGATGTATGAGTCCTGGTTTAACAAGCTTAAGTACAACGTGCAGAACGTCGTGAAAGATACGCCAGCCGATATGGGCAAGATGGCAACCGGCGCGCCTGGCGCGGCGATCCACAGCCAGTTTGTCGACATTGCCCTTATCGCGAATGAAGGAGCAGACGCATGAGACGCGCATTTTTAGTGAACAGTGATAAATGTATTGGCTGCCGCGGATGCGCCATGGCCTGCAAGAGCTTTAACCAGCTTGAGCCGGATCGCTTCTGGCGCTATGTCTATCCGCTGGATAAAGAAATTTATCCGCATGAGGAGCGTGCGTTTTTCTCGCTGGCCTGTAACCACTGTGAAAACCCGGCCTGTCTGGCGGCGTGCCCGGTGGAAGCCTACACCAAACGTGATGACGGCGTGGTGGTCCATAACCCTGAACGCTGTATCGGCTGTAAAAACTGCATCCGTAACTGCCCGTACGGCGCGCCGCGCTTCAATGAAGAGACGCAAAAGGCGGAGAAGTGCAGCATGTGCTATGAACGTCTGGATATCGGTATGGCTCCGGCCTGCGTGAACGCGTGTCCGGTCGGTGCCCTGTCGATTATCGATCTGGATGCCGATCCGCTGCCGAACAATGCCGTGCAGTATCCGCCGGGCTTCCCGAAGATGCCTCAGCTTAATCCGGGTACGCGCTTCATTCTGGCCCGTCAGCCAAAACAGCCGGGGGATAAATAATGGAAAAGTATGAATTACCGCTCGTTATCTTTACCGTGCTGAGCCAGATGTCCGTCGGGATGACGCTGCTCCTGACCTGGCGCACGCTGCGTGGTGAAGTGCATGGCACCCGCCTTCACTGGCTGATTACCGGGCTGATTTTGGGCGTTGCCTCCATTGCCGCCGTGCTGCATCTGGCGCACCCGGAACACGCATACAACGCGTTGATTAACCTGAAACATGCCTGGCTGAGCCGTGAAATTCTGGGCGCGACCCTGTACGGCGCCATGATTGGGCTGGCCTTCCTGAGTAAGGGAAACAAAGGCGCAGCGCTGCTGGCGTCCCTGTTCGGGATCCTGCTGGTGGTGGTGCAGGGAATGACCTACGCGGCACCGGCGATGCAGGC
This sequence comes from Enterobacter cloacae complex sp. P13B, assembly GCF_014895915.1. Taxonomy (NCBI): domain Bacteria; kingdom Pseudomonadati; phylum Pseudomonadota; class Gammaproteobacteria; order Enterobacterales; family Enterobacteriaceae; genus Enterobacter; species Enterobacter cloacae complex sp. P13B. Next base: position 36,749 of record NZ_JADBQN010000037.1, on the reverse strand, counting down.
CATTGCCAACGGCATCACCATGATGCTGTTCTTTGCGACGGTCTGGGTGATGGGCTGTGCCGCAACGCCGCTGCTCGGGCTGAAAGGATCAAACGCCGCGCTGCGCCAGGGGATTATCGCCCTGATGGCGCTGCTGATTGCCGCGCCGGTGATGTGGCTCAGCGGCGGTACCATCATGAAAATGACCGCTCACGCCTGGTTAAGCTCGCCGCTCTATCTGGGCAGCCTGCTGTGCTGCGTTGTGGGTGGCGCGTTATCGCTGAAGCGCCAGCCGATGCAGAAAGCGGTGTTTGCGCTCCTGCTGGTGGGCGTGGTGCTCAGCCGCCTGACCTTCTTCGGCGATACCATCAGCACCATCGTCAATATTGGTCACCTGTACTGATAAACAAAACCCCGCGAAAGCGGGGTTTTTTGTTGGTATTTACCGGACCACCATCACTGGAATATGGGTGTGGCGGATCACGCTGGAGGCGTTCGACCCCAGCAGGTGAGTGGTAATGGAAGGATTACGTGAACCGATCACCACCACGTCTGCATTCAGCTCCGCGGCCAGTTCATTGACGGCATCGCGCACGCTACCGAACCGGACGTGGGTTTTGATGCGGGAAGGGTCGATGCTGAAATGCCCGACCATGGTCTGCAGCCGCGTTTCGGCTTCGTGCTGTAAGTGCTCCTCAAAGCGACGCACGTCGGCGGCAAAGCGGTGCAGGCTCAGGCTGGCAGAGCCCGGTAATACGTGTAAAAGATGAATAATTCCGTCCTGCTGCGCGAGGAATTCCGCGTGGCGAACAGCTTTGTCGCTCAGTTCCATTTCGAAAACATCAACCGGCATAATGATTGTCTTATACATAACCGTTTCTCCTTGTTTATAAACGCTGGATACATTCAACCACAAAATATGAATGGTTTCTGTAAGCGCTTCGGCACTTTTCCTCTCTCGCCAGGATAAATCTCAAAAGGCGCGTATTTCCCGGCAGACTTTCAGGGGTAGCTACCCTTTATAAACTTACCTGAAACCTTCCGGAGGTCGCATGAAAGCACTCACGTACCACGGTCCGCACCATGTTCGCGTTGAGAATGTCCCCGATCCCATCATTGAACAGCCCGACGATATCATCCTGCGCGTCACGGCCACGGCGATTTGCGGCTCCGACCTGCATCTCTATCGTGGAAAGATCCCAAAGGTGCAGCACGGCGACATTTTTGGACATGAATTTATGGGCGAGATCGTCGAGTGTGGTCGAGAGGTGAAGGACCTGCAAAAAGGCGATCGCGTGGTGATCCCCTTTGTCATCGCCTGCGGTGACTGCTTCTTTTGCCGTCTGCAGCAGTACGCTGCCTGTGAGAATACCAATGCCGGGCAGGGCGCTGCGCTGAACAAAAAGCAAATTCCCGCGCCAGCAGCGCTGTTTGGCTATAGCCATCTCTACGGCGGCGTGCCGGGAGGGCAGGCGGAATATGTGCGCGTGCCGAAAGGCAACGTCGGACCGTTTAAGGTGCCGCAGCTGCTCTCCGATGATAAGGCCCTGTTTCTTTCTGATATTTTACCCACAGCCTGGCAGGCGGCAAAAAATGCGCAGATTGAAAAAGGCTCCAGCGTCGCCGTTTTCGGTGCCGGTCCGGTGGGGTTGTTGACGATTGCCTGCGCACGGCTGTTAGGGGCTGAGCAGATCTTTGTTATCGACCATCACCCCTACCGGCTGCGGTTTGCCGAGGCGCGCTACGGTGCTATCCCCATCAATTTTGATGATGATAACGACGCGGCGGAAAAGATAATCGAGCAAACCGCCGGGCTGCGGGGTGTCGATGCCGTCATTGATGCCGTCGGGTTCGAAGCCAAGGGCAGCACCACGGAGACGATCCTCAGCAACCTTAAAATTGAGGGCAGCAGCGGCAAAGCGCTGCGTCAGTGTATCGCTGCCGTCCGGCGCGGCGGGGTGGTCAGCGTACCCGGCGTGTATGCCGGGTTTATTCATGGCTTCCTGTTTGGGGATGCCTTCGATAAAGGGCTGACGTTTAAGATGGGCCAGACGCACGTCCACGCCTGGCTGGGCGAACTGTTACCGCTGATCGAAAAAGGGCTGCTGACGCCGGAAGAGATTGTGACGCATTATCTCCCGCTGGCGGATGCGGAACGTGCCTATAAGATTTTCGAAAAACGGGAGGAGGAGTGCCGGAAGGTGATTCTGGTGCCCGGCGCGGAAACGCCTGAGGCCGCTGAGCAAAAAGTGAAGGGCCTGGTAAATGCGTTCCCGGGCGGCGTGGTGTGAGGTCACTCGTCGGTGGCGCTCAAGGTATTGTCCTGCGATGTAGCGCAATCGGGTGAAGATGTTCGGAAAGAGGATGCAGGCGCATCCTCTGTGCAACGCGGGTCGCGTTTGTTCAGAATGACATTAACGCAGGTAATCGCCCGCGGCTTCTGGCTGGTAGAGCAGCTCCAGCACTTCCAGATGGGTGGAGGCACCGCCCGGCAAGTCCCAGTGGATGGTATCGCCCGTGCGCAGCCCCAGCAGTGCGGCCCCCACCGGCGCAAGAACGGAAAGCTGTGCGCTGCTGTCGGTCATCTGGGCCGGGTAAACCAGCGTGCGTGTCAGCTCTTCACCGGTGGTCAGATTGCGGAATTTCACCTGGCTGTTCATGGTGACCACGTTATGCGGCATCGTCTCAGGCGTGCACATCTGCGCCCGGTCGAGTTCCTCATTCAGGGCATCGGCCACCGGAAGTGAGGCAAATTCTGCTTTTTCCAGCAGCCTGTCGATACGTTCTGCGTCGAGCTCGTTGATGATGATTGTAGGTCTGGACATTTTTTACTCCATGTCGTTAATGCTGCGTCTAACGCAGAAACCAATCCAAAAGAAAACCCTCGCCGTCTGGCAGCGAGGGTTTAACTCTCCCGATGATACTGGCTGAACGCGCAAGTTTGAAGTGATGAAGGTCACATTCATGTGCCATATGAATTTTCACTGAAATTTATTCAGTCTTCATTTTTGGCGGATTGCGTTACGCTGTATGTTCTGAACCCGGGCGCTGCGCGAAACATCATTCGCCACAGCCCTTACCAACGAGAGAGCGCTATGTACTTCTACCAACCGTCTCAGGGGCATGGCCTGCCGCATGACCCGCTGAACGCCATTGTCGGCCCCCGTCCGATTGGCTGGATCTCCTCTTGCGACCAGGCCGGTCAGCTCAACCTTGCGCCGTATAGCTTCTTCAACTGCTTTAACTATCGCCCGCCGATCATTGGCTTTTCCAGCAACGGCTGGAAGGACAGCGTGCGTAATATTGTTGAAACAAAGGAGTTTGTCTGGAATCTGGCAACGCGCGATCTTGCGGAAGCGATGAATCAGACCTCTGCCATGCTGCCTCACGACCAGGACGAATTTACCTTTTCCGGATTAACGCCTGCGGCAAGCCAGCTTGTGAGCGCCCCCCGCGTGGCGGAAAGCCCGGTCAACTTTGAGTGCCGCCTGTCTCAGTGCATTCAGCTTACCGGCGCCGACGGTACGCCGGTGGATACCTGGCTGGTGCTGGGAGAAGTGGTCGGGATCCATATTGCCGAAACGCTGCTGGAAGAGGGGCTATACCAGACGGCGAAAGCGCAGCCCATCCTGCGTGCGGGTGGGCCGACGGCTTACTATGGCATCAGTGACGAACACCGGTTTGACATGGTGCGACCGGTGGTGGGCGATCAGTAACCGGCCTTATCAATGACAAATTGTTTTCCGCAGTTGCCTGGATGCGGCTGCGGGGCAAAGGATGTCGCAGAAAGCGGGGCGTTAATGGTGTCTGCTTTGAGTGAAATTTGCATCTCGGTCAGATACGCCGGATTACCGTTGCAGGTCAGCTTGAAGGCTTTGATATTTTCCTTGCCCCAGCTTGTGGCAACGGCGTTGTCAAAATCACTCCGGCTGACGGTTTTACCGTAATTTTCCGCAAGGAAATGACCGACGGCGCTGTTTTTCACTTCCTGATTCATTCTCACCATGGTGCCGAAATAGGCATCGGGATCAAAACCAAAGCAGACGCCATGTTTGGCATATTCGTAACGTTCCAGACAGGAGTTTCCACCCGCACCCGGCATGACCTCGTTCAGCTTAGCCGCGCCGGAAAGCGACAGCCCGGTTTCGGCTGCTGCGCATTTGCGGCTGGCCTTCACTTCAGGCATGTTCGGGATAGGGCGCGTGGCGCAGCCAAACCGCATCCATCGACGTTCATCCACGCCGCGTGCGGCAATAGATTTCGGCAGGCCGGGCCATAGCCCGTGAACGGTCAGAAAATCGGTTTTATTGTCGCGCTCTTTTTGCAGACGACATTCATCCGGTTCATTGCGGTTACGCTCGACCATGCTTTGACAAAATCCCGTTTGCCAGGATAAAGCCAGCACATAGCGATCGAAATCGCCGTACTGCGTGGCCTTGAGGGGTTCGGCCTGTGCTGAGAAGAGACTGAGTGCAAGCGCTACTGCGCCAGACGGGATAACGAAATCCTTCCTGAACATGTGATTTCCTGATTGGTTGTGCGCAATTCATTTTTGTGGGTTATTAAAGCACAAAAAGCGCCCGCAGGCGCTTTTAGGTAATCAGGAATTTCACTTAGGCGGCGCCGGGAACCAGCACTTCGGTAGCAATAATGACGATGATTAGCCCAACCAGCACCGGCACTGACGTGCGTTTCACCACTTCAAACGGCGAGATTTTGGCCATCCCGGCAACCGCCACCACCACGCCTGAGACAGGCGAGATGGTACGACCCAGGTTTGAGGCCTGGAGCATGGGAATGGAAAGATAAGCCGGGTTGATACCGGACGAGTGAGCCAGCTTAGGGATCATCTCAACGAAGGCGTAAAATGGCGCATTCCCGGAACCGGTGGTCATTGCCGCCAGCATGGTCAGTACCACCAGGACCAGCATCAGGATAATACTGGCCGAGCCAAACGAGGTGGCGATGGAGATCAGGCTCTGGATAAAGCCGATCGTGCTCAGACCCTGGGCAAAGACACCTGCTGCAACCAACAGCATCACCACGCCAGCAAACGCATCTGCCATACCGCGATACGCGACCTCAAGGCCGGAGAAGACTTTTTGGGTGTTGAAACCGCGCACGAACTCCAGCACAGCGGCTAACAGCATACAGATAACCAGGATAGTAATAATGTGCAGCTGCGGGCCCCATTTCCCGTCAAAAATGAGCACGCCGATAATCGGCGTGAACGGCAAAATGGCATAGAACGCCGGCGCGGTGGTGGTGATTTCGCTTACATCCATCATTTCATGGCTGATGTTCTCTTTCTTATCGAGATAGCGCTGCCAGAAGAAATGCGCGATACCCATTCCCACAATGGCGACAATCGAGATCGGCAGCGTGGTTTTAAAGGCGAAGTCGATAAGCGACATTTCGGCTGCTTTCGCCGCCAGCACAACGTCTCCTGACGTCGGGGAGAGAATAATGGCCGCCGGGGAGGCGCAAATTGCCGCCGCTGCCCCACGGCTGATCCCCACGTTTACCATCACCGGGAACAGCGTGGCCATTAACAGTACGCCAAGCCCGGTTGCCGATGAAACGGCCAGCGACATCAGGCAGGCGAGGAAATAGGCGGCAACCATCAACAGATACGGCGAGTTAATGTACTGCAGGGGTTTCGAGGCAAGCTTCACAACCATGTCGTTCGCGCCGATATGGGTCATATAGGCTGCAAAACCGCACAGCATCATGATCATCATACCCAGATCGCCACCGCGGCTCATGAGCAGGATTTTAATATATTCAACAATATCCGTGGCGGTGTAGCCCGTGCTGGCTGCGCTGGCAGGTAAAACCTGATGACCCATTACTGCGCTGATTATCAGCAGCGTTAAACCACCGACAAATAAAACGCCCGTGGCTGAGTATCCTTTAATGATGTAGCGAGCTACACCCACAATGACGACGACCCCAATTAGGAGTTCGATAAACGTAAGCATGATTTCCCCTGTGTCTTTCTGCCCTGAGATATAAAAAATTAATATAAAAAAAGAAGGATGAAAATGTGCCGAATTAATGGCCCGCCCTTGCTGATTAAAATCAATAAACAGACGACTAACGAACAGCATAACAGCGTTTTTGCCATGGCTAAGGCATTTATGTCATAAGGATCTTGACCGGCAATGACAGCGTAACATGTCTATGTAATGATAACAAAATGTTAAACTTTTGTGTGGTCTGGCCTGTTAGTACTGGAGACCGTTAACAGACATTAGGCGTACATGATGTGGGTTTATTCGGGATAAGCAGAACGCCGCTTTAAGAATATTCCCGAAAAGCGGCCTGATATTTAAGAGTAGGGGTGATGCCGTTAAGGCTTGGTTCAATTATTCTATGTTAAACTTTGCCTCGAATATCAAGAATGGTAATTGCATTGTGATTGTACGTAATACTTTTTTCTCTATTTTATTGTTTATTATTGGCCAGTTAACGTTTTCTTCTGTTGCACAGGCAGAGAACAACGCGACGGATAAAGGTTGGTTCTCTACTTTTACGGATAATGTTTCGCAGACCTGGTCAGCGCCTGAACATTATGATCTCTATGTCCCGGCAATAACGTGGCATGCGCGCTTTGCTTACGACAAAGAGAAAACGGATAAATACAACGAGCGTCCCTGGGGAGCGGGTTTTGGTCAGTCGCGCTGGGATGAAAAAGGAAACTGGCATGGCATCTATCTGATGGCCTTCAAAGACTCCTTTAACAAGTGGGAACCGATTGGCGGCTACGGCTGGGAAAAAACCTGGCGCCCGCTGGCGGATGAGAACTTCCACGTTGGTCTGGGCTATACCGCCGGGGTGACCGCGCGCGACAACTGGAAGTACATTCCGATCCCCGTATTGCTGCCTCTGGCCTCTGTTGGTTACGGCCCTGCAACGTTCCAGATGACCTACATTCCGGGAACGTATAACAACGGTAACGTTTACTTCGCCTGGATGCGTTTTCAGTTTTAACTGACAAAACATTACCTGGCGGTGAAAAAACGTGCAGCCGTTGATTCGTAAGCGATAAAAATCTGTCAGTGAAAATTAACGCGACTTTAGTCACTTTTTGTCAAAGATCCGCTGGACAAAAGGTCCCACAATTGATGTACTGGTAACCGACACAGCATTTGTGTCGTTTTTTAATGTAAAGGTAATTTTGATGTCTAAGATTAAAGGTAACGTTAAGTGGTTTAATGAGTCCAAAGGATTCGGTTTCATTACTCCTGAAGATGGCAGCAAAGACGTGTTCGTACACTTCTCTGCAATCCAGTCTAATGGTTTCAAAACTCTGGCTGAAGGTCAGCGTGTAGAGTTCGAAATCACTAACGGTGCCAAAGGCCCTTCTGCTGCTAACGTAATCGCTCTGTAATTCAGACGCGTCAGCAAGAATTTCAAAACCCGCTCATTGAGCGGGTTTTTTTCGTTATGAATCAGCCAAGCAGGTAAATTTTCAGGAAGCTGGCCACGATCAGTACGCTCAACAACACCATGCCTGCGCTCATCAGACTCTGTTTCATTTGTCACCCTCGTTCAGTATTGCCTTCAGAGTGACAGAGAAAAATTAAGCCAACATTAACGCTCCGGCAGTTAATGCGTGCTTACAGAGGAAAAAAGCCAAAATGCGATCCCCGTCATCGCGAAAGATCCGATCATGTTGATCGCGATATTCACCAGCGCCCAGCCGATACGACCTTCCTGAAAGAGAAAAACCGTTTCCGCGGAAAAGGTTGAAAAGGTCGTCAAACCGCCGCAGAAGCCGGTGGTAATCAAGACCTTCCACATAGGATCGATGTGCGTCATCCGGTTAAACCAGGCCAGCCCCATACCAATAATAAAAGCACCAATCAGGTTGGCGGCCAGCGTTCCTAATGGGATCGCCTGGTGCAGGGGATTAAACCGCATACTCAGTAACCACCTCGCAACGCTCCCCGTGCCTCCACCAATAAAAACAGCTAAAAGGAGTTGTAACACGCTAAATACCTGCTATTTGATGTGTAAGAGTAGCGAGTTTAACGCTGTTTATAATGAGGGGACAAATATGTATGTTGCGGTAGGGCAGTTTGCGGTCACGCCTGACTGGCGGGTTAACGCAGTGCAGTGCGTTAACCTGATGATACAGGCCCGACAGAAAGGCGCGTCGCTGCTGGTGCTTCCTGAGGCGTTGCTGGCAAGGGATGATAATGACCCGGATTTGTCCGTGAAGTCCGCACAGGTCCTTGACGGCGAATTTTTACAACAGCTGCTCGCTCAGAGCGTAGGCAGTACGATGACCACCGTCTTAACCGTGCACGTTCCCTCAACGCCGGGTCGCGCAGTGAATACGCTGGTGGCTATCCGTGACGGTGCCATTATTGCGCGCTACGCCAAGCTTCATCTCTATGATGCGTTCAGCATTCAGGAGTCGCGACGCGTTGATCCGGGAGATGTCGTCCCACCGCTCATTGATATCGACGGGTTTAAGGTGGGGTTGATGACCTGCTATGACCTGCGTTTCCCGGAGCTGGCGGTGCATCTGGCGCTGCAGGGGGCGGAGGTGCTGGTATTGCCTGCCGCATGGGTTAAGGGGCCGCTAAAAGAGCAACACTGGGCTACGCTGCTTGCGGCACGCGCGCTGGACACGACCTGTTATGTTGTTGCCGCCGGGGAGTGCGGCAATAAAAACATCGGGCAGAGCAGGGTGGTTGATCCCCTGGGAGTGACGATTGCCGCCGCAGCGGAAGCGCCGGTTCTGCTGATGGCGGAGATAATTTTAGAAAGAGTTGCGCTTGCGCGTCAGCAATTACCTGTTCTTCGCAACCGTCGCTTTGCGCCACCGCAATTATTGTGATGTTTTTTTCAACAATGCTTGATTCACCTTGTTACAGATTGCTATTGTGTGCACGCGTCAAATGACCGTTAATACGATCGGGTTTTGGCGCTGAATGCAGCCTGTTTTAAGTAAAGAAGGTATCTATGGGTGAGATTAGTATTACCAAACTGCTGGTGGTTGCCGCACTGGTCGTCCTGCTGTTTGGTACCAAGAAGTTACGCACGCTGGGTGGTGACCTGGGGGCTGCCATCAAAGGCTTCAAGAAAGCGATGAACGACGATGACGCAGCCGCGAAGAAAAGCGCTGACGACATCCCGGCAGAGAAGCTTTCCCACAAAGAGTAACGGCAATGCCTGAGGGCTTGCGAAAAAAAACCGGCTCATGAGGCCGGTTTTTTTGCATTACTGTAAATGAATATTACGGCGTTATTTGACTTCTTCGCCTTTCGCCTGCATATCCGCATGGTAAGAAGAACGAACAAATGGACCACAAGCCGCGTGGGTAAAGCCCATCGCCAGCGCTTCGGCTTTCATCTCGTCAAATTCATCCGGGCTCACGTAGCGCTGTACCGGCAGGTGGTGACGGCTTGGCTGCAGATACTGGCCGAGCGTCAACATGGTCACACCGTGGCGGCGCAGATCGCGCATGACGTCGATGATTTCGTCATTGGTTTCACCCAGACCAACCATCAGACCTGACTTGGTCGGGATATGCGGATGTGCTTCTTTAAAGCGCTCCAGCAGCTTCAGAGACCAGTTATAGTCGGCTCCCGGACGCACCTGACGGTAAAGACGCGGAACGTTCTCCAGGTTGTGGTTAAACACATCTGGCGGCGTCGCGGTCAGGATATCCAGCGCGCGGTCCATACGGCCGCGGAAGTCAGGAACCAGCGTTTCGATTTTGATGTTCGGGCTTTTTTCGCGAATGGCAGTAATGCAGTCAGCGAAGTGCTGAGCACCGCCATCACGCAGATCGTCGCGGTCAACGGAGGTGATAACCACATAACGCAGCGCCATGTCGGCGATGGTTTGCGCCAGTTTTTGCGGCTCGTTGGCATCGGGGGCCACCGGGCGGCCATGCGCCACGTCGCAGAATGGGCAGCGGCGGGTACAGATGGCACCCAGAATCATAAACGTCGCGGTGCCGTGATTGAAACATTCAGCAAGGTTCGGGCAAGAGGCTTCTTCACAAACAGAGTGAAGGCCATTCTTACGCATCGCCGCTTTGATCCCCTGGATACGCGAAGAGTCTGCCGGAAGTTTGATTTTCATCCATTCCGGTTTTCTTAACAGCGCCTCGCGCTCTGTAGCCACGTTTTTAACCGGGATAAGGGCCATTTTATCGGCATCGCGGTATTTAACACCGCGTTCCATCACAATGGGTTTACTCATAGCGTGCGTGTTCCAGTTGCGAATATCGAAGGAAAGCGTTTCAATTCAAGGGAATGTTGTATTTATCAACTATTTTTGAACGAACGACAGGCAGTATATCATTTATAGGGGCGTTAAAGCAGCCTGCCAGGTCGCCAATTTGTAAAATAGTTGTTGTTTTGTGCCTTTTGCCCTGCGAGCGGCAGGGACGTGTACGGGTACGCTCTGTCAGAAGGCCTGACGGATAATGCGGATGACGTTTTCCAGTACCGGATCGCGCAAGCTGAGCTTGTTGTAATGCAGTGAAATCTCGATAGATTCTGCATTGAGCTGGCTTAGCGGAATACTCTCCAGCGGCCAGCATTTCCGCAGCAGGTTATACAGGCGTGAAGGCATGATGCACAGCATATCGCTGCTGCCAATCAGGGATGCGGTGGTGAACATATTGTAACTGCTGAAACTGATCTGACGTTCCGGGAAAATTTCGTCAATACGCTGACGCAGAGCGTGGTTAGACTGTCCTTCGGTCATGAAAGACGAGTGGTCGTAGTTGCGCAGGTTTTCAATGGATAACGGCTCGCTGAGGACGGGGTGCTGCCTGCGGCAAACCAGCACCAGGTTATCGGCGTAAAGCACATTTTGCCCCAGCGCTCGGGCGCTAAAGCTGCCGCTTTCGATGACCAGGTCCGTCTGGAACTGAGCAAGCTGAACGTCAGGTTCGTTAAGAGGCACATTGCGAAGCAGAAGCTGAGGCGCATGCTCTTTCACTGCCTGGAAGATCGCGGGCATCACCAGCACGCCGACAGAAGGGGAGCAGCCGATGGTGATGGTTCTCTGTTTGTCATAGCTTCCGGTTAAATCCAGCGCACCCAGAATCGACTCCAGCCCCTGGCTGATGTATTCGTGGAGATGTGTCGCATAGGCCGTTGGCGTGACGCCCTGGCCCTTACGGATAAATAAGGGGTCGGGAAATATAGCCCGTAGCTTTTGAATTGACTGACTTATTGCCGATGGCGTGAGATTAAGAATTTTCGCAGCGTTAACGATACCCTTATGGACATATACTGCCTCAAAAATAGTCAGTAAATTGAGATCAATATTACGTAAAGTCCGAAAAATTTGCGGCTTATCTTCGCCACCAGGGTCATTCAGGCGTTTGGCTGGTAAATTATTATACTCCACGCTTTCACTCCGTATACATTCACAACATGAATGATAGTTCAATTTATTTATTATGCTTGTAGAGATTCGTAAAGTGTTGCTTTTGTTCCACTTGTTTATCAAAAACAAACAGTTGTGTGATTATCACTCAAGTTACTTAGCCTGTGTATGCCGTGCTGTCCGGAGGCTAAATAATATGTAAGGGCAATATTCGGGCGCTTCGAAAATATAGAATCTGCGGATTATTGTAAAGCGTAAAAGCGGTAAATAAACAGTGGCCCGTCAAATTATCGAGCCATTCTGGATGATATATTAAGCAGGGATATATTCGTGCGGGGGATTGTTAAGTAGCGCTAACACATTCTTCAGAAGCACGGGACGTATATTTTCTGGCGTAGCGGTATCGACCCACTGGCGCATTTGCGTCATTTCCATGCCGGCGTAGCCGCAGGGGTTTATGCGCTGGAAAGGCGTAAGATCCATATTAATATTCAATGCCAGACCGTGGAAGGAACAACCTTTACGAATACGTAGCCCGAGAGAGCAGATCTTCATTTCGCCAACGTAGACGCCCGGCGCATCGGCACGTGGATGCGCGTCAATACCATACTCCGCCAGCGTGTTGACGACGGTCTGTTCCAGTAACGTCACCAGCTCACGTACGCCAAGCTTTCTGCGCTTCAGATTAAGCAGGACGTACATGACCTGCTGACCCGGACCGTGGTACGTGACCTGACCGCCACGATCGCTCTGGATCACCGGGATATCGCCCGTCATTAATAAGTGTTCCGCTTTTCCCGCCTGGCCCTGCGTAAATACCGGCAGATGTTCGACCAGCCAAATCTCATCAGGGGTTGTGTCATCGCGTGAATCGGTGAACTCGTGCATAGCCTGAGAGACAGGCTCATAAGGTTGCAGCCCGAGATGACGGACCAGAATTTTATCCTGATACAAAACGCGTCTCCGAAGACGAGAAACAAAAGATGAGGGGGAGTATATCACAGCGGGGAAGAGGGGTTACCCGGTAAACCGGGTAACCGCAAAGGGACTACAGCACCATACGAACGATTTCGATATTGCCGAGCTCTTCGTACAGCGTCTCAACCTGCTCGATATGTGTGGCAGTGATGGTAATAGAAACCGAGTGGTAGTTGCCCTTGCTGCTTGGTTTTACTGACGGAGAGTAGTCACCCGGCGCATGGCGCTGTACCACTTCAACCACCTGATCAACCAGCTCAGGTTTCGCCAGACCCATTACTTTGTAGGTAAACGGGGTAGGGAATTCAAGCAGTTCGTTAAGTTTGGTTTTCATGTCAGCTCCGGCGTAACGTCAAAAAGAATAACTCCCACGTCAGGTGGGAGTTATCAGGATACTTAGTATATGGGGATCAAAATCACACTTTCAAGTGTTCGATTTTTAGCCAAACCAGTGATGGAACATCAATTTAATGTAATCAATGATTTTGCTGAAGAAATTGCCTTCAGGAATTTCTTCCAATACCACGAGTGGACGCTGGTCGATGGTTTTACCGTCCAGCTGGAAGTTGATGGTACCCACCACCTGGTTTTTCTGCAGCGGGGCATGCAGTTCGGTGGTGTTGAGCACATAGCTTGCTTTCAGATCCTTCATACGACCGCGTGGAATGGTCAGGTAGAGGTCTTTATCCACGCCCAGAGAAGCACGATCGTTATCGCCGAACCAGACGGGTTCAGAAGCAAATTCTTTGCCTGCTTTCAGCGGGTTCACGGTTTCGAAGAAACGGAAGCCCCAGGTCAGCAGCTTCTTACTTTCGGTTTCGCGACCTTTAAAGGTGCGACCGCCCATCACGGCAGAGATCAGGCGCATCTGGCCTTCAGTGGCAGAGGCCACCAGGTTGTAACCGGCTTTGTCGGTGTGGCCGGTTTTGATGCCGTCAACGTTCAGGCTGTTATCCCACAGCAGGCCGTTACGGTTGGTCTGACGAATGCCGTTGAAGGTGAACTCTTTCTCTTTGTAGATAGAGTACTCGTTAGGTACGTCGCGGATCAGCGCCTGACCGATCAGCGCCATATCACGCGCGGAGCTGTACTGACCGTCTGCATCGAGACCGTGTACGGTCTGGAAGTGGCTGTTCTTCAGACCCAGGGCATTTACGTAGCTGTTCATCAGGCCCACGAACGCATCCTGACTACCGGCGGCGAAATCGGCCATCGCTACGCAGGCATCGTTACCGGACTGCAGGTTAATGCCACGAATTAACTGAGAAACCGGAACCTGCATTCCTGGTTTCAGGAACATCAGCGAGGAACCTTTGAAAACCGGGTTCCCGGTAGCCCACGCATCGTTGCCGATGGTGACCAGATCCGTCTCTTTGAACTTACCGGCTTTCATTGCCTGGCCGATGACGTAGCTGGTCATCATTTTGGTCAGGCTGGCCGGGTCACGGCGGGCATCGGCATTCTGTTCTGCCAGCACTTTGCCAGAGTTGTAATCGATCAGGATGTAGGATTCCGCGTCGATTTGCGGAACGCCAGGGATCATGGTCTTGATATTCAGGTCATCAGCATGAGCTGCAGAGAGTGCAGCCGCGCAAAGGGCCGTGGTCAGCGCCATGCGCTGCACAAAACGAGCAGAAAAAGTGGTCTTCATGGTCAGAACTACGACATCCGTGATGGAATTAAAAAAAGTGCCTTACTATAGCAAATGCTATTCAGGCAGGCATCCGACTTTAAGCATGAGTTTGTGAATGTGTTTTACACAAACTGACATTTCGGATACCGCCGATTAATTATTTTGCAACAGCGATAAAGGACTGAAGCTGAGCTTCATTCTGCAAACGCTGCTGCAGGGATGCCGCCTGCGACTTGCTGGCAAACGGCCCCATCTGAATACGCCAGACCGCACCGTTTTGCTCAACGCGTCCTGGCACGCCAAACTGCTGGCTTAAACGCTGCTGATACTGCTGGGCACGGGCCCGATCGCTCACTGCGCCCACCTGAACGACAAAGCCGCCGCTGGCTGCTGCGGGAGCGGCAACGGCTGCGCTCTGGGTCGTGACCGGAGCCGTTACCGGGGCAGGCTGCTGCACGACGGGGGCGGCAACTGGGGCTGGCGTCGGCTCACTGCTCTCCAGCACGCCCGAGGCTAAGTTCGTTGGTGCGCCAAGGAAGCCGCTGCTTTTTACCGGTGCGCCAGTGGCATCATCGCTTTGCAGCGTGTCATTGCTGATTGGGCGTATTTCTCCCGCCGGCTGAGAAGGCTCTGCCGGCGAGGAGACGCTTCCCATTCCGCCGTCCAGATTTGGGCGGTCGGGGAGGGCATAGGTCTGTTTCGCCACCGTGGTACACGCGGTTCCCGGCCCGGAGAGCGAACCATCCTGCGCTACGATAATTGGGTCAATGCGAACTTTGGTGTTGTTCGAGGTATTCAGGCGATCGGCAGACGCGCGGGATAGGGAAATCACCCGGTCATTACCGTACGGGCCGCGGTCGTTAATACGCACGACGATCATACGGCCGTTCGCCAGGTTGGTGATACGGGCGTAGCTAGGGATCGGTAGCGTCGGGTGCGCCGCAGTCAGCTGCATTGGGTCAAATGTTTCACCCGATGCCGTCAGGTTACTGCCCGGCTCAGCATCATAAATGGCGGCAAAGCCAGCCTGGCTAAAGCGGGACGGATCCTGCACAATTTTGTAGCTTTTGCCGTCGCGCTCGTAATCCTGATTCGCGCTGGCATTCAGCGGTTCATAAACGGGATCGGCACCGCTAATTTCAACGATTGGGCCATTACACACCGCAGGCTGCGGCGGCGCGACGGTTGCCTGTTGCTGACCATCATCACTTGTACAGGCCGCAAGTAAACTTGCCGCAATGCAGATACCCAGCCACTGCTTACGCATTCCGATCCCCTTATTTTTATACGCTTTTTGACAACATTTTTCTGTGGGTGTGGATCGACATCACGATACCAAACCCGGCCATCAACACGATCAGTGCCGAGCCTCCGTAACTCACCAGCGGCAGCGGTACGCCTACCACCGGCAGAATACCACTCACCATACCAATATTTACGAAGACATAAACGAATAAAATCAACATCAGTCCGCCTGCCATGACGCGGCCGAAGGTGGTCTGCGCGCGGGCCGCAATCCACAAACCTCGCATGATGAGCAGCACGTAGAGCGCCAGCAGGATCAGGATGCCAACCAGTCCCAGTTCTTCCGCCAGTACCGCAAAGATAAAGTCGGTGTGGCGCTCCGGTAAAAACTCCAGCTGCGACTGGGTGCCGTGCAGCCAGCCTTTACCGCGCAGGCCGCCGGAGCCAATCGCAATCTTGGACTGAATAATATGATAGCCCGCACCGAGCGGATCGGTTTCCGGATCGAGAAGCATCATGACGCGCTGGCGCTGGTAGTCATGCATCAGGAAGAACCACAGGATAGGGATAAACGCTGCAACCAGCACCACCGCGATACCAATCAGACGCCAGCTTAAGCCCGACAGGAACAGGACAAACAGGCCGGAGAGGGCGATAAGGATCGAGGTGCCGAGGTCAGGCTGCGCCGCAACCAGCAGTGTCGGCAGGAATATCAGCACCAGGGCGATAGCGGTATTTTTCAGCGACGGCGGACAGACGTCACGGTTGATAAAGCGCGCCACCATCAGCGGGACTGCGATTTTGGCAATCTCCGAGGGCTGGAAACGAACAACGCCCAGATCCAGCCAGCGCTGTGCCCCTTTTGAGATGGCACCGAACGCATCTACCGCCACCAGCAAAATAATACAGAAGATGTAGAGATACGGCGCCCAGCCTTCATAGACGCGCGGCGGGATCTGCGCCATCACCACCATAATGACCAGACCCATCGCGATCTGGCCGATCTTGCGTTCCATCATGCCGATGTCCTGGCCGCTGGCGCTCCAGATAACCAGGGCGCTGTAAACCAGCAGGGCCAGCAGGATCAGCAGCATGGCTGGGTCGATGTGAATTTTATCCCACAGCGATTTTTTATTTGGATTATCCGTCATGATTATTGGTCCTCCGCCGCAGCGGCGGCCGGATTTTCAGCCGGCAGTTCGGTGTTGTTATCACCCAGCATAATGTGGTCCAGGATCTGGCGCATGATGGTCCCTACTGCCGGGCCAGCGCCGCCGTTCTCCAGAATCATTGCCACCGCCACCTGCGGGTTATCATAAGGGGCAAACGCCGTCATTAGCTTATGGTCACGCAGACGTTCGGCTATGCGGTGTGCGTTATAGGTTTCATTGGCTTTCAGGCCAAAGACCTGCGCCGTACCGGATTTCGCGGCCACTTTATATGGCGTACCGGCGAAATACTTGTGCGCGGTTCCGTTTGGACGGTTTGCCACACCGTACATACCGTCTTTCGCTATTTCCCAGAAGCCGGAATGGATGTCGCCTACCGGCGCTTCATGGGGCTGCACCCACGGCACTTTTTTGCCATCTTCAACGGTGCTTTGCAGCAGATGCGGAACTTTCACCACGCCGTCGTTAATGAGGATCATCATCGCTTTGTTCATCTGAAGCGGGGTGGCCGTCCAGTAACCCTGGCCGATACCCACCGGTATGGTATCACCCTGATACCACGGCTTCTTAAAGCGCTTCAGCTTCCACTCACGGGTTGGCATGTTGCCGGAGCGCTCTTCAGCCAGATCCACGCCGGTGTAATGTCCGTAGCCGAATTTGCTCATCCACTCAGACAGGCGGTCAATGCCCATGTCATACGCCACCTGATAGAAGAAGGTATCCGCAGATTCTTCCAGAGATTTCGTAACGTTCAGATGGCCGTGGCCCCATTTTTTCCAGTCGCGATAGCGTTTTTCAGAGCCCGGTAGCTGCCACCAGCCCGGGTCAAACAGGCTGGTATTGCGGTTGATGACGCCCGCGCTCAGCGCTGAGACCGCCACGTACGGTTTAACCGTTGATGCCGGCGGGTAAACGCCTTGCGTGGCGCGGTTCACCAGCGGGGTGTTAGGGTCATTCAGCAGGCCGGAGTAGTCTTTGCTGGAGATGCCGTCAACAAAGAGGTTCGGGTCATAGCTTGGCATGGAAACCATCGCCAGAATGCCGCCGGTGCGCGGGTCGGTGACCACCACGGCGGCGCGGCTGCCCGCCAGCAGGGTTTCAATATACTGTTGCAGTTTGAGATCGAGCGTCAGATAGACGTCGTGCCCCGCCTGAGGCGGCACTTCTTTAAGCTGGCGGATGACGCGGCCACGGTTGTTAACCTCAACTTCTTCATAGCCGGTCTGCCCGTGCAGGACATCTTCGTAGTAGCGTTCAATCCCCAGCTTGCCGATATCGTGCGTCGCGGCGTAGTTTGCCAGCTTGCCGTCTTTATCGAGGCGCTCGACGTCTTTATCGTTAATCTTGGAAACGTAGCCAATCACATGCGTCAGCGCGGATCCGTAAGGATAGTAGCGACGCTTGTAACCCTTCACTTCCACACCGGGGAAGCGGTACTGGTTCACCGCAAAACGGGCGACCTGGACTTCCGTCAGATTGGTTTTAACCGGAATGGAGGTGAAACGGTGAGAGCGGGCGCGCTCTTTTTTGAAGGCCGCGATATCATCATCGTTAAGATCGACAACGCTCCTTAGCGCTTCCAGCGTATTCTGCACGTTATCGACCTTCTCCGGCATCATCTCGACTTGATAGATGGTGCGGTTTAACGCCAGAGGGGTGCCGTTACGGTCGTAGATAATGCCGCGGCTGGGTGCGATAGGCACCAGCTTAATGCGGTTTTCGTTAGAACGCGTCTGGTAATCGGTAAAGCGGACAATTTGCAGATTATAAAGGTTGGCGATCAGCACGCCGGTAAGCAGCAAAATCCCCGTAAAGGCGACCAGCGCCCGGCGCACAAACAGCGCGGACTCAGCCGTATAGTCGCGAAAAGAATTCTGTAGTTTCATCCGCTGCTTAATCTACCCTGGTCAGTCATTACTCGCGGTGATAGGGGTGGTTGGTAGTAATGCTCCACGCGCGATACAAGCTTTCCGCCACCAGGACCCGCACGAGCGGGTGGGGCAGCGTCAGCGCAGAGAGAGACCAACTTTGTTCTGCTGCAGCTTTGCAGGCGGGGGATAACCCTTCAGGTCCGCCAATCAACAGACTGACGTCGCGGCCATCCTGCTTCCAGCGCTCCAGTTCATGCGCCAGCTGCGGCGTATCCCAGGGTTTACCTGGAATATCAAGGGTGACGATGCGGTTCTTGCCTGCGGCAGCAAGCATCAGTTCACCCTCTTTGTCGAGAATACGTTTGATATCCGCGTTCTTACCGCGCTTCCCGGCGGGGATCTCCACCAGTTCGAACGGCATATCTTTGGGAAAACGACGCAGATATTCAGTAAAACCGGTTTGTACCCAGTCCGGCATTTTGGTGCCGACGGCGACCAGCTGCAACTTCACGCATTAACCCCAGAGTTTTTCCAGCTCATACAGGCGACGGCTCTCTTCCTGCATGACGTGGACAATCACATCGCCGAGATCCACAACCACCCAGTCAGCGGTCGCTTCACCTTCAACGCCAAGCGGTAAGAGTCCTGCTGCGCGCGATTCCTGAACCACATGGTCGGCAATCGAAACAACATGACGCGTAGAGGTACCGGTGCAGATAATCATGCAGTCGGTAATACTGGATTTACCCTTAACGTCGATAGCGATGATGTCCTGACCTTTCAGGTCATCAATTTTGTCGATAACAAAATCCTGGAGTGCTTTACCCTGCAAGTTTTCCCCCTGGGTGAATGAGATTGTACAACTATGAATTCGTGGCCAGACAGTATACCTGAACTGACGCCCCTGTCGGGACAAATGTCACCGTCCGGGCTTTTGAAGGCGGGTATCATCCCACCCTCCGCCTGAGATTGCATCGCCATTTTTGTAAAACAATTTCTGTAAAGCAACGATCGGCGGGAAAGTCTGGCAGCGGAGGATAACAGTATGGCTTAACCTGTCAAGGCAGGATAATCAATATGCTGCTTTTTATGCCCTCCGGCTATTTATCTGCGGTTTTCTGATACAACCCGTGCGTATGAATATACGCCAGCACCGGGGCAGGCAGCAGATCGTCACAGGCTAAACCCTGCTGTAAACGTTCGCGAATAACGGTCGCAGAGATGTCGAACCACGGCGTCTCCGCCAGATAAATCTTCCCGGCGGGCTGGTTGTGAAGATCTTCAACGTTATCGGTGAGATGGTCTTCAAGCCACTGCTGATATTGCGCTTCGCGCATGGTCAGCGGGTAGCCCGGACGGCGGCAGACGAGCAGGTGGCTGTTCCCCAGAATGGTTTCATACTTGTGCCACGTGGGGAAGTTGAGCAGGGAGTCCTGACCGATGATAAAGGCGAGCGGCTGGTCAGGCCCTTGCTCGGCCCGCCACTCCTGCAGCGTTTGCGACGTCCACGAGGGGGTGTCGCGACGCAATTCCCGTTCATCCAGCCTGAAGAGCGGCTTATCCGCGATAGCCAGAGCGAGCATCTCTTTGCGCTGCTCGCTGGTTGCTTCAGGCTGGGGGCGGTGCGGCGGAACATTATTGGGCATGATGGTAACGCGCTGCAGGCCGATCAGATTTGCCAGAATTTCTACCGGCTTCAGATGCCCGTAGTGTACCGGGTCAAAGGTGCCGCCATACAGGGCCTGTAAAGAGTGCATACTATCCATCAATAAATACGTCAGCCAGCGCCTTGTGGCAGAGCAGCAGGGAAAGGCTTTCCAGCTCCGCCCACACCGACTGGCCGTAATCTTGTTTTAGGGTGAGCTCGGCGCGCATCAGAAGCTGCACCGCCTGGCGCAGCTGTTCATGGCTCAAGCGGTTGATGGCCTCGGTGGTCATTGCCCGCCGGTTTTGCCACACCCGGTGTTTATCAAACAGGGAGCGTAACGGCGTATGGGCCGACTGGCGCTTGAGCGTTATCAGCAGCAACAGCTCGCGCTGCAGCGTGCGCAGCAGAATGACGGGTTCACTGCCCTCCAGGCGCAGCTGCTGGAGAATATGCAGGGCGCGTTTGCTTTTCGCCGACAACAGAGCATCCACCCAGTGGAACGGCGTGAAGTGTGCGGCATCGTTAACCGCCTGCTCAACGCGCGGTAAAGTCAGCTTGCCGTCCGGCCAGAGCAGGGAGAGCCTGTCCAGCGCCTGTGCCAGTGCCAGCAGGTTGCCTTCATAGCAGTAGCAGAGCAGTTGGTTCGCCGCATCGTCCAGTTGAAGGTTGTGCTGCTTCGCTCTCGCGGCGACCCATTTAGGCAGGTGCGCCTGCTCAGGCGTCTGGCAGGTGACCAGCACCGCGTGGGTCGCGAGCTGGGTGAACCATGCCGCGTTTTCCTGCGCTTTGGTGAGCTTGCTGCCGCGCACAATCAACAGCAGATCGCTGTGTAACAGGCTGACCAGCGTGGCGAGTTGCTCATTGATGGCAGCGTTAGGGCCGTTCTCCGGCAGCAGGATCTGGATTGTCTGGCGCGACGCAAAAAGGCTCATCGCCTGACAGAGTGAGAAGAGGGCGTTCCAGTCGGTGGCGTTATCCACCTGAACGGTATGGTGTTCATCAAAGCCCTGAGCCGCGGCCGCATGCCGCACGGCATCCAGGCTTTCCTGAAGTAGTAACGGGTCGTTTCCGAGCAGCAGATACGCCGCGCGCAGCCCTTCATTGAGCTGCGCGCGGAGTTGTTCAGGATACAGCCTGATCATCATTTACCCAGAGAGGTAGAAACAGGAGGCGTACTGGCATCCGGTTTTTCAATAATGTCAGAGCCTTCTCGGTTAGACGCTGCAATACCCGGCAGTTTGCGGATCAGCTGTTCCGCCGCCTTGTCGTACATTTCGTTGATGATAATCTGCTGTTCGGCATCTTTTGCCAGCGCGGTTTGCGGGTTATCAAAGAACGAACGATACACTTTTGCGCTGATCGGATAGATGTCTTTACCCGGGATCAGTACAGCCGCGTTGACCGACAGCACCATCTGATATTCAGCCGTGCGGCCGTCCTGGAAGATGGACGCCGTATCCTGGCCCAGCGTCATTCCCAGTACGCGCAGAGACGGTACATCCTGGCGCAGCGTACCTTTCTCAATAAGCTCAACGCCGTTCAGGCGCAGCTGATTACGAATGGCCCGGCTGAGCGGTCCGTTTGGATCCCCGGAATCAAAGATCATTGTTTTCATCTCAGCAGGCACCGCCGTGGTATTGCGCAGGTGCCAGCCACAGCCAGCGGTGACAAGCACCGCCAGAGATAAGAGTATTGTTGCCAGTTGTCGCACGTTTCCTCCCGCGCTTAGCCAACGACCAGATTGAGCAGTTTACCCGGTACGTAGATCGCTTTACGTAAGGTAACGCCCTCAAGATATTTCGCAACCAGAGGTTCCTGGCCCGCGCGCTCGCGAACCTGATCTTCAGTTGCATCGACCGCCACGGTAATTTTACCACGGACTTTGCCGTTGACCTGGACCACCACCAGCGTGGTGTTTTCCACCATCGCTGCTTCGTCAGCCACCGGCCACGGCGCGTTGTCGATATCGCCTTCGCCTTTCAGCTCCTGCCACAGGGTGAAGCTGACGTGTGGCGTGAACGGGTTAAGCATGCGAACCACGGCCAGCAGCGCTTCACGCATGATGGCACGATCCTGCTCGCCGTCCTGCGGGGCTTTCGCCAGCTTGTTCATCAGTTCCATAATAGCCGCAATTGCGGTATTGAAGGTCTGACGACGGCCAATATCATCGGTCACTTTCGCGATCGTTTTATGAACATCACGACGCAGCGCCTGCTGATCTTCGCTCAGCGCAGCGGCGTTCAGTGCCGGAGCATCACCCTGTGCGGTATGTTCGTACACCAGCTTCCAGACGCGTTTCAGGAAGCGGTTCGCGCCTTCTACGCCCGATTCCTGCCACTCAAGGGTCATATCAGCCGGAGAAGCAAACATCATGAACAGACGTACGGTGTCCGCGCCGTAACGCTCAACCATCACCTGCGGGTCGATGCCGTTGTTTTTAGACTTGGACATCTTGCTCATGCCGGTATAAACCAGTTCATGGCCTTCAGCGTCTGTCGCCTTCACGATACGGCCTTTCTCGTCGCGCTCAACGATCGCATCAACCGGAGAAACCCAGTTACGCTCTCCGTTCGCGCCAACATAGTAGAAGGCGTCTGCCAGCACCATACCCTGGCACAGCAGCTGTTTAGCGGGCTCGTCAGAGTTCACCATGCCGGCATCGCGCATCAGCTTATGGAAAAAGCGGAAGTAGAGCAGGTGCATGATGGCGTGTTCGATACCACCAATATAGATATCTACCGGCAGCCAGTAGTTGGCGGCGTCAGAATCCAGCATGCCTTCTTTGTACTGCGGGCAGGTGTAGCGCGCGTAGTACCAGGAGGACTCCATAAAGGTATCGAAGGTGTCAGTTTCACGCAGCGCAGGCTGGCCGTTGACGGTGGTTTTGGCCCACTCAGGATCGGCTTTGATCGGGCTGGTGATGCCGTCCATGACCACGTCTTCCGGCAGGATCACGGGCAGCTGATCTTCAGGCGTTGGCATGACGGTGCCGTCTTCCAGGGTCACCATTGGAATTGGCGCACCCCAGTAACGCTGACGGGACACGCCCCAGTCGCGCAGACGGAAGTTCACTTTACGCTCGCCCACGCCCAGTGAGGCCAGCTTATCGGCGATGGCGTTGAAGCCCTCTTCGAAGCTGAGGCCGCTGAACTCACCGGAGTTGAACAGGGTGCCTTTTTCGGTCAACGCCTGCTCGGACAGGTCAGGTTCAGAACCATCGGCGGCCAGAATAACGGCTTTAATCGGCAGGTTGTATTTGGTGGCAAACTCGTAGTCGCGCTGATCGTGACCCGGAACGGCCATGACAGCACCAGTACCGTACTCCATCAGAACGAAGTTTGCTGCCCAGACCGGGATCGCTTCGCCCGTCAGCGGGTGCTTAGCATAGAAGCCCGTCGCAACGCCTTTTTTCTCCATCGTCGCCATGTCGGCTTCGGCCACTTTCGTGTTGCGGCATTCGTCGATGAAGGTCGCCAGTTCCGGGTTGTTCTCTGCCGCTTTCTGCGCCAGCGGGTGACCTGCGGCCACGGCCAGATAGGTCGCACCCATGAAGGTGTCCGGACGGGTGGTGTAGACGGTCAGGGTCTGGTCGTAGTTCTCAACGTTGAAGGTAATTTCCACGCCTTCAGAACGGCCGATCCAGTTGCGCTGCATGGTCTTAACGGTGTCAGGCCAGTGATCCAGCGTATCCAGATCGTTCAGCAGTTCGTCAGCGTAAGCGGTGATTTTGATAAACCACTGTGGGATCTCTTTACGCTCAACTTTGGTGTCGCAGCGCCAGCAGCAGCCGTCGATAACTTGCTCGTTCGCCAGAACGGTCTGGTCATTCGGGCACCAGTTAACGGCAGAGGTCTTCTTGTACACCAGGCCTTTTTTGTACAGCTCGGTGAAGAACTTCTGCTCCCAGCGGTAGTATTCCGGGGTACAGGTCGCCAGCTCGCGGCTCCAGTCATAGCCGAAGCCCAGCATTTTGAGCTGGTTTTTCATGTACGCGATGTTGTCGTACGTCCACGGTGCCGGAGCGGTATTGTTTTTTACCGCTGCGCCTTCTGCAGGCAGGCCGAACGCATCCCAGCCGATTGGCTGCAGAACGTTTTTGCCGAGCATGCGCTGGTAACGGGCGATCACATCACCGATGGTGTAGTTACGCACGTGGCCCATGTGTAGTCGACCAGAAGGATAGGGAAGCATCGACAGGCAGTAATACTTCTCTTTGCTCTCGTCTTCGGTTACTTCAAAGGTGCGCTTCTCGTCCCAGTGTTGCTGGACTTTTGATTCTATCTCTTCCGGGCGGTATTGCTCTTGCATGGCAGCCAGTGGTCCTGTGTTCAATACAGCTACAAAAATGTAGCCAATGGATGTGGTAATTCAGATCCGCATAGCATAGCCCAAACGCCCGCGTCAAAACAGCCTTTCGCGCAATTGCACTTTGCAGGAATTTACCGGGTCTGTGCTTCACCTGACAAAGCGGCGGCGAAATAAGGTCTATTATTAGAAATAGTTACTTACCCGGGAGGCAAAATGATGAACAAGGTTGCTCAATTTTACCGCGAACTGGTGGCGACACTGACGGAACGGCTGCGTAACGGCGAGCGCGATATTGACGCGCTGGTCGAACAGGCGCGTGAACGGGTGACGCAAACGGGTGAGTTAACGCGAACCGAAGTGGAAGAGGTGACGCGCGCCGTACGCCGCGATCTGGAAGAGTTCGCGCGCAGCTACGAAGAGAGCCAGGATGAGATCGCCGACAGCGTCTTTATGCGGGTGATCAAAGAGAGCCTGTGGCAGGAGCTGGCGGATATTACCGATAAAACCCAGCTGGAGTGGCGCGAGGTGTTCCAGGATTTAAATCATCACGGCGTGTACCAGAGCGGTGAAGTGGTGGGGCTGGGGAATCTGGTGTGCGAGAAGTGCCATCACCATATTGCGGTATATACGCCGGATGTGTTGCCGCTGTGCCCGAAGTGCGGGCACGATCAGTTCCAGCGTCGCCCGTTTGAGCCATAAGTAAAAGCGCAGTTTAGTTCCCTCTCCCCGTGGGAGAGGGCCAGGGTGAGGGCGTCAGGCCGCACAATAGTAAGCAAGTCTTTCCGCCAGCAAATCCACAAACGCCTCCCGGTCGATATCCACCATCAGCGTCGTATTCGGTTTATTTCCCGTCAGCGAATAGTAATCCACCACCGTCATCCCCTGGGTATATTTCCCCTGCGTCTCCACGCCAACCCATCTGTCCACCGTGGTAAACATTTCAGGCTTCAGCAGCCAGGCGATGGTGCACGGGTCATGCAGCGGCGCGCCGTGAAAGCCCCATTTCTCGGCTTTGTGATACTCCATAAAGAAGTCGAGCAGCTCGGCTACGGTTGTCGCAACCGGGTTGCCCACGGCGCGGAAGCGCTCAATATCGTCTGCCATAATCTGTGCCCGATGCGTCACGTCCAGCCCCGCCATCACAATCGGCAGGCCCGACTGGAAGACGATCTCCGCAGCCTCCGGATCAACAAAGATGTTGAATTCGGCCGCAGGCGTCCAGTTCCCCAGCCCCATTGATCCGCCCATGATGACGATACGGGCGATGTTGCTGTACAGTTCAGGATGGCTGTTCAGCAGGAGCGCAACGTTGGTCTGCGGGCCGGTAGCCACCAGGGTGACGGGCTCTGCGCTTTCACGCAGCACCTTCGCCATCAGCTCCACGGCGGTGCAGTTTTGCGGTGCAAAGCCCGGCTCCGGCAGCGCCGGGCCATCCAGCCCGCTTTCACCGTGAACGTTGTCGGCAATGATCAGCTCGCGCATCAGCGGCTTAACGGCGCCGCCTGCGACAGGAATATCGGTGCGTTTCAGCAGCGTCAGCATTCGTAAAACGTTGCGCAGGGTTTTGTCCGGCGTCTGATTTCCAGCGGACGAGGTGACCGCTTTCACGTCCAGTTCAGGGGAGGCAAGCGCGAGGACGAGCGCGATCGCGTCATCATGACCCGGATCGCAGTCGAGAATTATAGGGTGTGCCATAGCGTTCTCCATTCTTAGCATTATTTTGTGACAAGGTTAACGCTGCGATGTGACGCCGAATAGAAAAAGAGATCTAAAGCGTGAAGCAGTGCGCAATCCGCAGATTGCGCACCGAGAAGATTAGTGCAGAATTTTCGCGAGGAAATCTTTGGCGCGTTCGGATTTCGGGTTGGCGAAGAACTCTTCTTTCGGTGAGTCTTCGACAATTTTCCCTTCGTCCATGAAGATCACGCGGTTGGCCACTTTACGGGCGAAGCCCATTTCGTGCGTCACCACCATCATGGTCATCCCTTCGTGCGCCAGCTCGACCATCACGTCCAGCACTTCGTTGATCATTTCAGGATCGAGCGCTGACGTGGGCTCATCGAACAGCATCGCCACCGGATCCATGCACAGCGCGCGCGCAATCGCCACACGCTGCTGCTGGCCGCCGGAAAGCTGTGCCGGGAACTTATCGGCATGTGCAGAAAGCCCCACGCGCTCCAGAAGCTTGAGCCCCTTTTCGCGCGACGCTTTTTTATCACGCTTGAGCACTTTGACCTGAGCCAGCGTCAGGTTCTCAATAATGGACAGATGAGGGAACAGCTCAAAATGCTGGAACACCATGCCGACGTGAGAGCGAAGCTGGGCCAGGTTGGTTTTCTTGTCGTTCACTTTCGTGCCGTTAACAACAATTTCGCCCTGCTGCACAGGCTCCAGACCATTAACCGTTTTGATCAGCGTAGACTTACCGGAACCGGACGGCCCGCACACCACCACCACATCGCCTTTTTTGACTTCGGTGGAGCAGTCGGTCAGCACCTGAAAGTGCCCATACCATTTAGAAACATTTTTCAGGGAAATCATTATACCGTCCTTTTCTTCAGCCAGCTGACCAACAGCGACGCGCTTAAACTAATCACAAAATAGACCGCACCCGCGAAGAGCACCATCTCGACCTGCGTACCATCACGTTCACCTATGGTCGACGCGGTACGGAAGAAGTCCGCCAGACTCAGAACGTAAACCAGAGAGGTATCCTGGAACAGCACGATACCCTGGGTCAGCAGGAGCGGAACCATGGCGCGAAACGCCTGAGGCAGAATGATGAGCTGCATGGACTGCCAGTGCGTCATTCCCAGCGCCAGCGCGGCGCTGGACTGCCCACGGGAGATACTCTGGATACCCGCACGGATAATCTCTGAATAGTAAGCGGCCTCAAACATCGAGAACGCCACCATCGCAGAGATCAGGCGGATGTCGGTTTTCGGCGACAGTCCCAGCACATTCTGTAAGAAGCCTGGAACAATCAGGTAAAACCACAGCAGCACCATCACCAGCGGGATGGAGCGGAAGACGTTAACGTAGGCAGTCGCAAACCAGGCGAGCGGCTTAAAGCTCGACAGGCGCATGACGGCCAGCAGGGTGCCCCAGACGATACCCACGACGATAGCGATCGCGGTGATCTTGAGGGTAATCACCAGGCCATCGAGCAGGTAAGGCATGGATGGAACAATAGAACTCCAGTCAAATTCGTACATTATTTGCCTCCCAGATTGCCCGGCAGGCGTACTTTGCGTTCAACCAGGTTCATCACCAGCATGATGAAAGCGTTAATCAGAACATACGCGAGCGTGATCGCGGTGAAGGATTCCCACGCGTGAGCGGAGTAATCCAGCAGCTTGCCCGCCTGTGCAGCCATATCCACCAGGCCGATGGTTGAGGCGATGGCCGAGTTTTTCACCAGGTTCATCATCTCAGAGGTCATCGGTGGAACGATAACGCGGTAGGCGTTAGGCAGCAGCACGTAGCGGTAGGTTTGTGGCAGGGTCAGGCCCATCGCCAGGCCCGCATTTTTTTGTCCGCGTGGCAATGACTGAATGGCGGCACGCACCTGCTCGCAAACGCGCGCAGCGGTAAACAGCCCCAGACACATCATGGAGGAGACAAAGAACTGCACGTTCGGATCCAGCTCCGACTTGAACCACATGCCAATATTTTCCGGCAGCAGTTCCGGGATGACCAGATACCAGGTAAAGAACTGCACGATGAGCGGAACGTTACGGAACAGTTCCACATACAGTGTGCCAATTGTTGAAAGAAAACGGTTAGGGACGGTGCGCAGAATACCGAACAGCGAACCGACAAGAAACGCGATGATCCACGCCGTTATCGATAATGCCACGGTAACCTGAAAGCCGCTCCACAGCCAGCCAAGATAGGTGGTGTTGCCGAACGGGGCTTGTTGCAGGAAGATGCCCCAGTTCCAGTCTATTGACATAATAAACTCCAGAAAAAAGAGGGTAGCAGCGCTACCCTCGAAGATTGGTGAGAAGCTCTTTTTTCGCGCTTAGTGGGGAACGACCACTCAGCGTATATGTCTGTCCATGCTTCCCGACAATCGAGAGGGCAGGAGATCCCGCCCCTGTTGTTCTAATTAGTTAAGAGCCTTGTCATTTGGAGATTTGAACAGCGCTTTCATGTCGTCAGACAGTTCAAAGTTCATATTGAGATTTTTTGGTGGAATCGGGTTCTTAAACCACTTGTCGAACCATTTTTCCGCTTCGCCGGAGGTCTGCACCTGGGCGATAGTGTCATCGATCAGCTTTTTGAACTGCGGATCGTCTTTACGCAGCATGCAGCCGTAGGCTTCTTTGGACTGCGCGGTACCGACGATATCCCAGTTGTCTGGTTTCTTCGCCTTCGCACGTTCGCCCGCCAGCAGGGCGTCATCCATCATAAACGCGACGGCACGACCGCTTTCCAGCGTACGGAAGGAGTCGCCATGGTCTTTCGCGCTGATGATGCGCATATCCATTTTCTTCTCGTCGTTTAGCTTGTGCAGCAGGACTTCAGAAGTGGTACCGGAGGTCACAACGACCGCTTTGCCTTTCAGGTCCGCAAAATCTTTGATCGCGCCGCCTTTCTTGGTCAGCAGACGGGTGCCCACGACAAAGATGGTGTCAGAGAAGGCCGCCTGTTTTTGACGCTCGAGGTTGTTGGTGGTGGAACCACACTCGAAGTCAAAGGTGCCGTTTTGCAGCAGTGGAATACGGTTCTGTGAAGTGATTGGGATCAGCTTCACCTGCAGGTCAGGTTTGTTCAGCTTTTTCTTCACAGCTTCAACGATAGCGTTGGAGTAATCCTGTGAATAGCCCACGACTTTTTGCGTGTTGTCGTAGTAAGAGAACGGGACGGAAGATTCACGGTGGCCGACCACGATGACGCCGTTTTTGGCAATCTTGTCGAGAGTGCTGCCTGCTGCCGGAGCGTCTTCAGCGTGAACCACGCCTGCGGACATTCCCATAACCAGCATTGCTGTGGCCAGTTTACGTAATTGCATACCCAACTCCTTTCTTATCAGCGCCAGTGACGCATAGATACCCATTGTGATGTTGTTATATCTCGCGCAATGCGAGTGCAGTGTTATGCAAGCTTGTTAACATTTAGTCTGGCTTAATGTAAAGATTTTGCTGCGTTATTGTTTATTTTTGCGAAGCGCGCCGCACCATTCAGAGGCAATAATCTCCCGTTGCACCGTTTCGGTGCTAGCGACGATCTACACTGGTGCGACAAGGTTGCACGTTAAGCCAGACAGCGTTTACATGAATAAATAAAGCAACAGGCGTGCCAGAATTGAAGATTGGGAGGAAATTGCCGGGTAAGGCGCAGCCGCCACCCGGCATCAGAAGGCAAGATTATTTATGACGCTGACGCAGGCTCATCAGCACGGCGCCAAAGCCGAACAGCGCGGTCAGGATCCACAGCGGCCAGTTGCCGGTGCGGGCGTACGGCGTCAGGCCCGTGGTTGGCGTGACTTTGGTTGTCAGCACTTCACGGGTGAACTGCGGGATCATGGCCTGGATTTCGCCCTGCGGGCCAATCACGGCGGTGATGCCGTTATTGGTGCTACGCAGCAGCGGACGCGCCAGCTCCAGAGAACGCATGCGCGCCATCTGGAAGTGCTGCCACGGGCCAATCGATTTACCGAACCACGCATCGTTGGAGATGGTCAGCAGATAGTCGGTGTCCGGGCGGAAGTTATCGCGCACCTGCTCGCCGAGGATGATTTCGTAGCAGATGGCGGCCGTCAGGGCCAGACCGTGCGCGTGAAGCTGGGGCTGAACGTACGGACCGCGGCTGAAGGAGGACATCGGCAGATCAAAGAACGGTGCCAGAGGACGCAAAATAGACTCTAGCGGCACAAATTCACCGAACGGCACGAGGTGGTTCTTGTTGTACCGGTCGGTGGAGTGGTAGCTGTATTCGCTGTCTTTGCCTAGCGTAATAATGGTGTTGTAGGTGTCGTAGCGGTTCTGCTGATTCAGGCGCGCATCAACAATGCCGGTAATCAGGGTGCTGCCGCGCGCCACCAGCAGATCGTTCATCATGTTGAGGAACGGCTGCTGGTTAATTTCCAGATCGGGAATAGCGGATTCTGGCCAGATAATCAGCTGCGATTTGCCCATCACCTCTTCGGTGGCGTTGGCGTAGATCTTCAGCGTGTTCAGCAGCTCTTTTTCGTCCCACTTCATGGACTGCGGGATATTCCCCTGCACCATGGAAACCTGCATGGCGCGCTCGGGCTCGAGCGTGAACCACTGGATGTAGCGCAGCGGGAAGGGCAGAGCGAACAGCACCAGCGCCACAGCCAGCGGCTTCCAGCCGCGCGTGACGAGCGCCAGTACCAGCAGGCCGCTTACCACCATCAGCAGGAAGTTAATGGCTTCAACGCCCATTACCGGTGCCAGACCTTTCATCGGGCCGTCAATCTGGCTGTAGCCGAACTGCAGCCACGGGAAGCCGGTCAGCACCCAGCCGCGGAGGAACTCGGTAATCTGCCAGACCACCGGCGCGGCAATGGCGACACGCAGCCAGGTGGTTTTAGGCCACAGGCGAGAGAGAATCCCGGCGAACAGACCGGTATAGAGCGAGAGATAGGCGGCGAGCAGAACGACCAGGAAGACGTTAACCGGCCCCGGCATCCCGCCAAATTGTGCGATGCTGACGTAGACCCAGTTAATGCCGGAGCCAAATAGCCCCAGCCCCCAGAAGTAGCCGATCGCAGCGGCCTGTACCGGACGACGATTCAGGGTTAACCCCTGAAGCCCCATCAGGGAGAGAATGGCCGCGGGCCAGATATCGTAAGGAGAAAAAGCCAGCGTACCGCTGGCTCCGAGTATCAGCGCCAGCAGCAAACGGACGCGCTGGCGTTCAAGCAATGGGGCAAATGCCATTTACATTAATCTTCCAGTTTTGGCACCGGTGAATCGTCCGGCGTTCTGACGTGAACCTGTATAATACGTCGGCTGTCGGCCATTGCCACTTTGAACTGGTAACCGTCGATGTCAACGGTCTCACCGCGCGCCGGAAGATGGCCAAAGGCCTGCATCACCAGCCCGCCAATGGTATCGACCTCTTCATCGCTGAAGTGAGTACCGAAGGCGTCGTTGAAATCTTCAATCGAGGCCAGCGCGCGCACGGTCCAGGTGTGGCGACTAAGCTGACGGAAGTCGATATCTTCTTCTTCGTCGTACTCGTCTTCGATTTCGCCCACGATCAGCTCAAGAATATCTTCGATCGTGACAAGACCTGAGACACCGCCGAATTCATCAATAACAATCGCCATGTGGTAACGCTGAGAGCGAAACTCTTTCAGCATTCGATCCACACGTTTACTTTCCGGCACGACCACGGCCTGGCGTAACACTTTTTCCATGCTGAAGGCTTCGGCATCGCTGCGCATAAACGGCAGCAGATCTTTGGCCATCAAAATCCCTTCGATGTGATCTTTATCTTCGCTGATGACCGGGAAACGCGAGTGGGCGGATTCGATGATCACATCAAGGCACTCGTCCAGCGTCTGGTTACGTTTCAGGGTGATCATCTGCGAGCGGGGGATCATGATGTCGCGGACGCGCTGGTCGGCAATGTCCATGACCCCTTCGAGCATTTCGCGCGTATCTTCGTCGATAAGGTCGTTCTGCCCGGAATCACGAATCAGCTCCAGCAGTTCATCACGGTTTTTTGGCTCGCCGTGGAAAAGCTGGTTCAGAATGAGGGAGAAAAATCCCTTTTTACTGGTTGTCGTGTCGCTACTGTGTGAATTGTCGTCGCTCATGGCGTTTGTTAAGGGTTCTCTTGTTAGTTCAATGTTAACCGCCGCGCTATGTCCCTGCGCGGCGGCATGGTAGTCAGTAACTGACTATTCTTTCTCGGCAATGTACGGATCCTCATAGCCCAGAGCAAGCATTATCTCTGTCTCAAGGGACTCCATCTCTTCCGCTTCGTCATCTTCAATGTGGTCGTAGCCCAGCAGGTGCAGGCTGCCGTGTACCACCATATGCGCCCAGTGGGCTTCCAGCGGTTTCTGCTGCTCTTTGGCTTCCTGCTCAACCACCTGACGGCAGATGATCAGATCGCCCAGCAGCGGCATCTCAATACCCGGCGGCGCTTCGAACGGGAAAGAGAGCACGTTGGTTGGCTTATCTTTCCCGCGGTAGGTCAGGTTAAGCTCATGGCTTTCCGCTTCATCCACCAGGCGAATCGTGACTTCTGATTCTTCCTGAAACTGGGGGATTACCGCATCCAGCCATTTCTGAAACTGTGCCTCTTCTGGCATGCCGGAATTGTCTTCACATGCCAGCTGTAAATCGAGGATCACCTGACTCATTTCTGTTCTTGCTCCTGCGCTTCGCGCTTACGTTCCGCGGCCTGTTCGGCCCTGCGTTTTTGATCCGCCTCTTCCCAGGCTTCATAGGCGTTAACGATGCGCGCGACCACCGGGTGGCGAACGACGTCTTCACTGTGGAAGAAGTTAAAGCTAATTTCGTCTACCTCTGACAGCACCTCAATGGCGTGGCGCAGGCCTGATTTAGTGCTGCGCGGCAGGTCGATCTGGGTGACGTCACCGGTGATCACCGCTTTCGAGTTGAAGCCGATACGCGTCAGGAACATTTTCATCTGTTCGATGGTGGTGTTCTGGCTTTCATCGAGAATGATGAACGCGTCGTTGAGCGTGCGGCCGCGCATGTAGGCGAGCGGGGCCACTTCGATCACGTTACGTTCGATCAGCTTCTCCACTTTCTCGAAGCCGAGCATTTCAAACAGCGCGTCGTACAGCGGGCGCAAATAGGGGTCCACTTTCTGACTCAAATCGCCCGGCAGGAAGCCGAGTTTTTCACCCGCTTCAACGGCAGGACGGGTCAGCAGGATACGACGGATCTCCTGACGCTCCAGCGCATCCACCGCAGCGGCAACCGCAAGATAGGTTTTACCTGTACCCGCGGGACCCACGCCGAAGGTGATGTCATGGTCAAGAATGTTGGCGATGTACTGCGCCTGGTTCGGCGTACGCGGCTTGATGACGCCACGCTTGGTCTTGATATTGATCGCCTTGCCGTAGTCCGGCACGCTTTCCGCGCTCTGCTCAAGCACGCGCGCCTCTTTAATGGCGAGGTGGATCTGTTCCGGCTCGATATCCTGAATTTCGCCGCGCATCGGGGCGGTATCGACATACAGGCTGCGTAGAATATCTGCTGCCGCGTTGACGCAGATAGGGCGTCCGGTGAGTTTGAAATGGTTATCGCGACGATTGATTTCGATACCCAGACGTCGCTCCAGTTGTTTGATGTTGTCATCAAACGGCCCGCACAGGCTCAGCAGGCGAGCGTTGTCTGCGGGCTCAAGGCTAATTTCACGCGTATCTATGTTCAAACTGTTCCTCTTTAAATGGTTAACTGACCCGCTGCCACACGGCGCAATAGAACGGTCATTACCGAAATTATTCACGCCACAGAATAAAGGCGCAAGCGTTGCGGTAGATATTGGGGGTGATGAGAGGAAATACAAGGCCTGCCAGGAAGGCAGGCCTAAGGATCAAGGCTGGTAAATCCCAACGCCAGAATCGTTTTCTTTGCGGGTACGAGAAATAACGGATTCCGGTGACTCTGCGATACGCAGGCCCATTTCGTCCTCGGTGCGTACCACCTTCGCGCGCAGCGAGTTGGTCAGCACTTCGACAATTTCGACGTCCACAAACTTACCGATCATGTCCGGGGTGCCTTCGAAGTTCACCACGCGGTTGTTCTCGGTACGACCGGACAGCTCCATGATGCTCTTGCGGGAAGTACCTTCCACCAGAATGCGCTGGACGGTGCCGAGCATACGGCGGCTCCAGGCGTTGGCCTGCTGGTTGATGCGTTCCTGAAGAATATACAGACGCTGCTTTTTCTCCTCTTCCGGCACATCGTCAACCATATCGGCCGCAGGCGTGCCGGGACGCGCTGAGAAGATGAAGCTGTAGCTGACGTCAAAGTTCACTTCACCGATGAGCTTCATGGTGCGCTCGAAGTCATCAGCGGTTTCGCCTGGGAAGCCGACGATAAAGTCAGAGCTAATCTGGATATCCGGGCGCGCTTCGCGCAGCTTGCGGATGGTGGATTTATATTCCAGCACCGTATGCGGGCGGCCCATCAGGTTCAGCACGCGGTCAGATCCGCACTGAATAGGCAGGTGCAGGAAGCTCACCAGCTCTGGCGTATCGCGATAGACGTCAATAATGTCGTCGGTAAACTCCATCGGATGGCTGGTGGTAAAGCGAATACGGTCGATGCCGTCAATCGCGGCCACCAGGCGCAGCAGTTCGGCAAAGCTGCCGGTGGTGCCGTCGTAGTTCTCGCCGCGCCAGGCGTTAACGTTCTGGCCCAGCAGGTTCACTTCGCGAACGCCCTGCGCGGCAAGCTGGGCAATTTCAAACAGAATGTCGTCCGCCGGGCGGCTGACCTCTTCACCGCGGGTGTAAGGCACCACGCAGTAGGTACAGTATTTGTTGCAGCCTTCCATGATCGAGACGAAGGCGGTCGGGCCATCGGCGCGCGGCTCTGGCAGACGGTCAAATTTCTCGATCTCCGGGAAGCTGACGTCAACGACCGGGCTACGGTTACCGCGAACCTGATTGATCATCTCCGGCAGGCGGTGCAGGGTCTGAGGACCAAAGACGATATCCACATACGGGGCTCTCTGGCGGATCAGCTTACCTTCCTGCGACGCGACGCAGCCACCGACGCCAATGATCAGGTCCGGATTTTTCCGTTTAAGAAGCTTCCAGCGGCCTAACACATGAAAGACTTTTTCCTGTGCTTTTTCACGAATTGAACAGGTGTTCAGCAGCAGCACATCGGCTTCTTTCGCATTTTCAGTCAGCTGGTATCCGTGGGTGGTATCCAGCAGATCGGCCATCTTGGATGAATCGTATTCGTTCATCTGACAGCCCCAGGTTTTTATATGGAGTTTTTTAGTCATCGACTTGCTCAGCTCAGGATTGCAAGCCGCGTATTGTAATGCTTTGGTGGGGTTGTGACCAGTATGAAGGTTGTGTGTCTCAGGACCGCAAAAATCCGGTAAACTTAAGGGATTCTCCAATAAGGAAAATTGACCATGACACTCCAACACACCGAAGTTGCCGTTGTCGGCGGCGGTATGGTCGGCGGCGCGCTGGCGCTGGGGCTGGCGCAGCAGGGATTTGATGTAACCGTTATTGAACAGGCGGCTCCCCCGGCATTCGATCCCGCCAGCAAACCGGACGTGCGCATTTCCGCCATCAGCGCGGCGTCCGTCGATCTGCTGCGCGGCCTGGGCGTCTGGGAGGCGGTGCAGGCGATGCGCGCGCACCCTTACAGCCGCCTTGAAACCTGGGAGTGGGAAAATGCCCACGTGTCGTTTGACGCCGCCGAGCTGAAGCTGCCGCGCCTGGGCTATATGGTGGAAAACAACGTGCTCCAGCTGGCGCTCTGGCAGGCGCTGGAGGCACATCCGAAGGTGACGCTGCGTATGCCTGCGTCACTTAAGGCACTGCATCCTCATGAAAGCGGCTATTTGCTGACGCTCGACAGCGGCGATGAACTGGCCGTGAAGCTGGTCGTCGGGGCCGATGGCGCTAACTCGCAGGTCAGGGAGATGGCGGGTATTGGGGTTCATGCCTGGCAATATCAGCAATCCTGCATGTTAATCACCGTTCAGTGTGAGAATGCGCCGGGCGAAAGCACCTGGCAGCACTTTACGCCGAACGGCCCGCATGCATTCTTGCCGCTGTTTGATAACTGGGCTTCGCTGGTGTGGTACGACAAACCGGCGCGCATTCGCCAGCTGCAGGGGCTGTCGATGGAGCAGCTGCAGCGCGAGATCCTGCTTCACTTCCCGACCCGCCTTGGCAACGTGACGCCAGTCACCGCAGGTGCATTCCCGCTCACGCGCCGTCATGCTTTACAGTATGCCCGAGAAGGGCTGGCGCTGGTGGGCGATGCGGCACACACTATCCACCCGCTGGCGGGGCAGGGAGTCAATCTTGGATACCGTGACGTCGATGCGTTACTGGACGTGCTGGGCAACGCACGCGCTCACGCGGAAGCCTGGGCCAGCCATCAGGTACTGAAGCGCTACCAGACGCGCCGTATGGCGGATAACTTCATCATGCAGTCAGGGATGGATCTGTTCTATGCCGGTTTCAGCAATGACCTGGCCCCGGTGCGCATTCTGCGTAACATTGGCTTAATGGCGGCAGAGCGTGCCGGTGGGCTGAAGCTTCAGGCGCTGAAATACGCCCTCGGACTTTAATCTTAATTCCCTCTCCCCGTGGGAGAGGGGTAGGGTGAGGGCATCAGGCCGCACTATTCTGAGCAACAAAAACAAAAAAGCCCGCAGAGCGGGCTTGTTTGTTTTAAGTGGCTGGGGTGCAGGGATTCGAACCCCGGAATGCTGGTATCAGAAACCAGAGCCTTACCGCTTGGCGACACCCCAATTGCATTAAACAGACTGCTTAACGACTTTTAAATTGGCTGGGGTACGAGGATTCGAACCTCGGAATGCCGGAATCAGAATCC
>NZ_JADBQN010000036.1:0-39855 GCF_014895915.1 Enterobacter cloacae complex sp. P13B | reverse complement strand
AAAACATTAGAATCAATCAATCTCTTTTTTAACCCTAAAGTCATTTGTAATAAAGACAAAAATGAAAATATTGAAACATCAATCAATCTTATAAATAAAATTAAGAATAAAATAACAAGCAACATGCACATAGAATTATCGATACCAAGTGTAGACTATTTAATCACTGACTTTACCATTGATCTAGAGTATTCTATAAATGCAAAGAAATACTCAAAGCATGCATTAATGAGAAACCAAACCATAGATTACGAGCTGATTTCCGACTCAATCTCATATGCTAAAACATCAACAGACATTGATAGTTCATATTATAACAATCATATTGCTGAATATCGGAATGAGTTATATTTCAACAGTCTAATATCATCCATTTATGCTTCATCGACTTTAACTCCTGAAATAAAAATAAGAATATGTAATAATGATCTTTTTAGCCTGGTTTCAGACATAGGTAAAAACATTAGAAATAGTAATATATCAAAAATACAAAAAATGATGAAGATTTTCTCATCTAAAGTAATTGATAAATCTGACACTATGTTTGATTATTTTTCTAAAACATCAAATAAGCAAATAAAAATAATATCAAACTTCCCTTTGGAATGGACTAATGTAAATGGCCTACCGTTTATGATAAGGCATAACACAAGTCGTATATTCAACACCCCGGGATTTATAAAACAAAACATTCTTCTCAATAATAACGAAGTTTCAATAAGCCTAGATAGTTTTAAAAAAATATTAGTCATCAGTTCCTTTAAAGCTGGGGAACGTATAAGTAATGATATAAAAAATGAATTGCATCGGGTAATAAAAGAATGCAACGACCCTAGTATTAATTCAGTAGTAAATGAAAAAGTTTCTAAAAAAGGGTCTTACATCCCGAACTTTGAAATGGAAGTAATATTTAAAGATGTCACAAATAAAAATGAGCTAGTGGATTCTTTGAATTCATTTAAATTCGCTCTTGTAATATTTGATATGCACGGTGGCCATGATTATGATGGGCATGGATTCCTTGAGCTATCAGGTGAAATTTTGTATCCTTATGAGTTAATGGGTTTAGCTAATATCCCACCAATAGTCGTATTAAGTGCTTGTGATACAAGCCCAGCCGATAGAAATCATTTTAATGCAGCAAATGCTTTTCTATGTGCAGGAGCAAAAACGGTACTGGCTAGTACATACCCCATATTAAGTAGAGATGCGGCTATCTATATAGGCCGATTATATAAACGCCTAAGATACTATCTACCTGAAAGAATTTTATTCACTAAAACAAGTTTAAGATGGTCAGAGTTCATTACGGGACTTAACCGCCGAGTTTATTTCGATTATTTTTTAATGTACATTTTCAGAAAATATAAAATTAATGATAAGTCCATATTAATAGAGTTACGGAATTATATAAATATCGCATTAGAAAATCACCCTCACGATTTTTTAGATGGAGTTTATTATTTCTTTGAAAATTTAACAGACCTATCTAAAAATCAAATTAGTGATGAACTTAATAATCACTTCTTGTTTGCTGAATGCCTGAACTATGTGCAAATAGGCTCTCCTGAAAAAGTTTTAATTTATGCAGAGGATCTAAGCATAGAATAAAAAACTTACTGATATAGGATCTGCAGATAAAAATCACCTGCAGATCTTAGAATCCAAACGAGGTAGGTTCAGGCCGTACAACAACCCAAGTTTCATAAATTAAATAGCGATAACCAAATGTACAAAAATGATCACCAGCTTCGATTGGTGGTCATTCTGGTGGTCTTGACAAAAAGGAAATTCAGGATTAGCTTAATTATTAGCCAGTTACTGGCAAAGGCGATCCCAGTCAGAGAGTCAAATTCTTGTTTTCATGTCGCTTTGCGAATCCCTGTACGATTTTGATTCAATAAGTTAGCGTGAAAAGCCTTCCCGATTCGTATTCAGTTTACCCCCCGCATCGGGAAAAAGTGGTCGTCAAATCTGGGTCATTTCAGTTCGATTGTGGAGTGATCGCCAAATGCCCCCCTTAACGACACGAAAACCCGCAGCCTCAAACCTTCTTGTAAAGCCTCTGATTGGTCTGTAGCTGCGTGTCCATCCAGACGGTTCACGTCTTTGGTATCCCAAATACCGTATCAACGGTAAAGCATCCCGTCCTGGCTTAAGTGCTTACCCTGTTATGTCGCTGGCTGGTGCCCGACAGCAACGCGAGGGGATCCGTAAGTTACTGGCTCGGAACATTAATCCCGCTCAACAACGCATTTTCGGCCACGGAATAACTACGTTCGATTATCTGGCGGACAGCCTCTTCTTAATTCGGGAGTAAAACGCGGTGTACCCATAGATTTCTTCAGTGCTCAAACTACAGGGCAGATTTGTCTACGGCTCGGGGCGCTCCAGTCTTGTCCATTTCTCAAATGCCAAAACTTTTGGTTATTAATAGGGAAAGGTTTACTCACGTCGGGCGCAGAGAGGTGTTAACGTCGCACCATATTGATTTGCTGCGTCACGAATGCGCTGCGGAAATACTCGCGCAGCGCCGCCATCGCCGGGGTTAAGTGGGCGTCATGGCGCCATGCCAGGCCGACGCTCATCGGGTGCACATGGTTCACCAGCGAACGGGTCTCAATGCGCCGCCCTTCCAGCGACCACGGGCGATAAACCAGGTCCGATAAGATAGCAATCCCCGAACCATTAGCCACCATGCTGCGCACCGCCTCGACCGAACTGGTGCGCAGGATGACGCTCGGGCTGGCTCCGGCCTCTTCCCAGTAGCGCATGGCACTGTCTGCGGCTTCATCCACCGTGAGCATAATGAAAGGTTCCCCGGCCACATCCTCCAGCGTCACGTGCGATTTTTCACATAACGGATGCCGCGATGGCAGCCACAAGCGGCGCGTAGAATTAAACAGGGTTTCGGCATAAATCGACTGATGGCGTAAATTGCCAGTCAGCACCAGTGCCATATCCAGCTTCTGGTCAACCAATCCTTGTTCAATATCCTGCCGCTCATACTCAAACAACTGGATATCAATGTGCGGGTAATCCTGCGCCAGCCGTTGCAGATGGAACGGCAGAAAATAGCCAATCACCGTGTAACTTGCCGCCAGGCGCAGCGTGCCTCGCACACCCGTGTCATTAACCGGCATACTACGCACGGCATTATCCACGGTCTGTAACACGGTATAGGCATGGTTAAGAAAATGGTTCCCGTAGTCGGTCAGCATCATGCCGTGCACCGAGCGGGTAAACAGCTTCTTGCCCAATAGCTGCTCCAGCTCCTGAATCGCCCCGGTGACCGCCGACTGAGAAATATTGAGATGCAAGGCCGCCAGCGAGATCTGCCCCATTTCGGCGGTGGCAACAAAATAACGAACCTGGCGTAATGTCAGCATCTCTGCCCCTCTTTTTATTTAAGCAAAATGTTTGCCCATGAGCGTTCTGTTTTTCTGATATCAGACTATCTAAAAATAATACTTTTCGGATACAAATAAATCTTCATATAGTGAATTGACGTCCCCAACGGAAATAAGAAATTATTATGATGAAAACGGTCGATATCAACTCCGATATAGGAGAAAGTTTTGGCTCATGGATAATTGGCGATGATGTTGATAATGAACTTATGACGATAATCAGCTCCGACAATATTGCCACCGGGTTTCACGCTGGTGATCCCAGTATTATGCGAAAAACTGTCGAGTCGGCCAGAAAAAATGGCGTAGCCATTGGCGCACATCCGGGATTTAATGATTTACAAGGATTTGGTCGCCGCCATTTATCTATTCCGATGGACGAACTGGTTAACGACATTATTTACCAACTGGGTGCATTGCGGGAATTCGCACGTTTATACTCCTTGCCATTACAGCATATTAAACCGCACGGCGCGTTATATATGCACCTGGCGCGGGATGAAACGGCAGCGCAATGTTTTGTTGCCGCCCTGCATCAACTCGACGCCGGCCTCTATCTTTACTGCATGGCGGGCTCCGCCGTCTGGCAGGCAGCGCAGCGGCTGGAGCATCCGGTAGTCACCGAGTTTTACGCCGACAGAGAGTATGACGATCAAGGGCTTATTGTCTTCACCCGCAGTACCGGACGTCTTAATGTGCAGGCGATCACCGAGAAAGTGTTAATGGCCTGTCTGGAGGGGAAAGTCAAAACCGTTACCGGCAATACCATCCCGATTCGTTTCGATTCTATTTGTATCCACAGTGATACGCCCGGCGCACTGGAAATTATCAGCTCGGTAAAAATGGCGCTCATTAATGCAGGTATAAACGTCTGCTCACCGGGTATGGTTTAATCATTCCCGCTTATCTGGAGAGAAATACGATGTCTGATATTGAAATTTTTTCGCCATTGCCAGGTATTTTTTACCGGCAACCCTCACCGGAGGCTGCACCTTTTGTTAAGGATGGCGATAAAGTCGAACCCGATACCATTATTGGTTTAATTGAAGTGATGAAGCAGTTCAGTGAAATATTCGCCGAGACTCGCGGCATAATAAGCGCCATCACCATACAAAATGGTGATGCCGTCGAACCCGGACAGGTGATCGCCATAATAAAAACCGATAACGAATAATCACTGCGGAGGATTTATGACGGGGAAAATAAAAAAATTATTGGTCGCTAACCGTGGGGAAATAGCGGTGCGTATTATTCGTGCTGCGCAAACACTGGGGATCCCAACGGTGGCGGCATGCAGCGAGGCGGACAGCGAAAGCCTTGCGGCAAAACTGGCCGATGAGGTGTGCATTATCGGCCCGGCACCTGCCGCGCGCAGTTATCTCAACATTAATGCCTTACTGGATGCCGCCGCGCAAACCGGTGCAAATGCGATCCACCCTGGCTACGGTTTTCTGTCGGAAAATGCCCAGTTCGCCGAGCGGGTTGAACAGGCCGGGTATATTTTCGTCGGCCCCGACGCGCAAACCATTCGCGTGATGGGCGATAAAGCCGCAGCCCGCCGCACAGCAGCAGAAGCCGGTGTGCCGGTCGTTCCCGGCTCCCGGGTGCTGGAAACGGTACAGGCAGCGCAAGTTCGCGCCAGCCAGATCGGTTATCCCTGCCTGATTAAAGCCGCAGCCGGTGGCGGTGGTCGTGGTATCCGCGTGGTAGAAAATGATGAGGCACTGGCGCGGGAATTCCCCGTTGCCCAGAGCGAATCGAAAGCCGCTTTTGGCTCAAGCGCAGTCTATCTCGAGCGTTTTATCGCCCGCGCCCGTCATGTTGAAGTGCAGATCCTCGGCGATGGCGAGCGGGTGATCCACCTGTTCGACCGCGAGTGCTCGTTACAGCGCCGTCGGCAGAAAATCTTTGAGGAAGCGCCCTCGCCTGCCCTGAGTCCTGCCCAGCGGACCGCGCTCTGCGACAGCGCAGTGCAACTGGCGCGGCACCTACGCTACCGCGGGGCAGGCACGCTGGAATACCTGTTTGATGAAACGCGCGGCGAGTTCTGGTTCATTGAAATGAATACCCGTATCCAGGTGGAACACCCGGTAACCGAGATGGTAACGGGCATCGATCTGGTGCAGTAGATGTTACGCATTGCCAACGGTGAACCGCTAACGTTGGCGCAGTCGGATGTGCACCTGAGCGGCAGCGCTTGCGAAATGCGCATTAACGCCGAAGACCCCGACAAGAACTTCTTCCCTTGCCCTGGCCGGATAGACGCAGTGGTGTGGCCGGGTGGCGAAGGGATCCGTGTCGACAGCCATGTCTTCAGCGGTTACAGCGTTCCCCCGTGGTATGACTCCTTGCTGGCGAAGGTAATTGCCTGGGGCCCCGATCGCGCCGACGCGCTGGCCCGCGCCCGCCAGGCACTCGGCGGGCTTGAACTACGTGGCATCAAAACCACCGCCCCGCTGCATCAATGGCTGCTGCAACACCCGCAATTGCAGGCGGGAGAATTTACCACCACCACCCTTGAGCAGTGGCTGGCGGAGCGCGACAGTGCAGCCACGCCGCCGCTACAGGAGAGGCGCTATGGCCAATAATCCGATTCGCTACTCGTTTGGCGGAGATGAGCATCTTTTTGCCGAAATTGACCAGTCAATGTCGTTAAATGCTTTTTTCCACGGCCTGACACTGACACGGGCACTGGAGGCATGCCAGCTCCCCGGTGTGCTGGATATTTGCCTGGCGAACGCCTCTTTCCAGGTACGCTTTAACCCGGACGTGCTGGCACCGCAAACGCTGCTCGACAAGTTGCAGGCGCTGGAAGCCGATAGCGAAGCCGACGCAACGCTGGCGACACGCATTATTGAGGTGCCGGTGCTGTACAACGATCCGTGGACACACGAGACGTTAATGCGTTTTCGCGATCGCCATCAGGCACCGGAAGGCAGCGACCTCGACTATGCCGCACACATCAACGGTTATGCGGATAAAGACGACTTTATTGCCGCGCACAGCGGTACGCCGTGGTTCGTGTCGATGGTGGGTTTTGTCGCCGGATTGCCGTTTATGTACCAGATGGTCGGGCATGACAAACAGCTCCAGGTACCGAAATACCTGCGCCCGCGTACCGATACGCCCGGGTTATCCCTCGGTCATGGCGGCTGCTTCGGCTGTATCTACTCGGTGCGTGGCGCTGGCGGTTATCAGCTGTTTGGTATCACG
Source organism: Enterobacter cloacae complex sp. P13B (assembly GCF_014895915.1). NCBI lineage: Bacteria > Pseudomonadati > Pseudomonadota > Gammaproteobacteria > Enterobacterales > Enterobacteriaceae > Enterobacter > Enterobacter cloacae complex sp. P13B. The sequence goes on along the minus strand of NZ_JADBQN010000036.1, from coordinate 33,232 downwards.
CCAATGCCGATCTATGATCCGGCGCAACGTCTGCCGTATCTGCAAAGCGAAATGGTGTTCTTCAAAGCGGGCGACATTGTGCAGTTCCGCGCCATCGATCATCAGACTTATGACGACATCAGCGAACAGGTGAAAAAAGGCATATTTTCCCCGCGCATTCGCGATGTGACATTTGTGCTTGCAGACTTTGTCGCCGATCCGCAGGGCTATCCTCAGTTATTGAAAAGGGGGTTGTATGACCATCAATGTGATTAAGCCTGGCCTTGCCACCACGGTACAGGATGCAGGGCGTGAAGGCTATTACCACCTGGGCATTCCCCCCTCCGGCGCATTGGATCCGTATTCAATGCAGATGGCGAACCTGCTGGTGGGTAACGCAGCCGATGATGCGGTGCTGGAGATGACGCTGCTCGGCCCGGAGTTACATTTTTCCACCGATGCGCTGATCGCGGTGTGCGGCGCGGCGATGACGCCGATCGTTGACAATCAACCTGCTGCTGCGCACAGCGCGCTGTATATCCACGCCGGGCAACATCTGCGCTTTGCCCCGGCCCGCCAGGGATGCCGTGGCTATCTGGCGATTGCTGGCGGCCTTGATGTGCCGCGCGTCCTGGGAAGCGGCTCGACCTATACGCTGGGGGCGCTGGGGGGCTTTCAGGGGCGGCGACTGGCAGCGGATGATGTGTTGAACGTGCATCCAGTAAACGCAGATCGCTTCCGCCGCGAGGGGAACACTGTTCCTGAGGCATTACTGCCGGTGCTGGAGAAATCCGTCACTCTGCGACTGGTACCGGGCCTCTATATCCACCGACTGACGGATGCCGCGGTCGATACCTTCTTTGCCGACGACTGGTATGTCAGTACCGAAGCCGACCGCACGGGCTACCGTCTGAAAGGCGGGCAGCCGCTGGCGTTTAACCCACGGACGCCACCGTTTGGCGCAGGCTCTGATCCCTCCAATATTGTCGATGCCTGCTACCCCATTGGTTCCGTTCAGGCACCGGGTGGGCTTGAGCCAATTGTCCTGCTGCGCGATGCGGTGGGCATTGCATTCACTGCCTGACAGTCTGATTGCGCTCTTACTCCTTCCAAAATCTTGCGCTTTGCCATTTGAACTGCTGCTATTTGTACTGTATAGTACAGTACAAATATCTATCCAGACCGGAAGAATAAAATGGTAGCTGACGAAAGAACCTCCGCTCCTAAGCACAGAACTGCCAGAGGAGCCCAACGTGTCCGTGACCTGACTGAGGCCGCCGCCGAGTTGTTCCTTGAACGGGGCTTTGATGCAGTCGCTGTTGATGACTTGATTGCGCGTGTTGGTGGATCACGAAGCACCATTTACAGCCACTTTGGAGGAAAAGAAGGTCTTTTCAGGCATGCAATGATCGACCTCTGTACCGAGGTTGCCAGGCCGCTGGAGCAACTGAACATCGCGGACGGAGAGCCAGGCGAGGTGCTGCCAGTTCTTGGCCGGCAACTACTGAGATCTGCCCTGTCTTCACGCACCCTTGCGTTGCATCGACTTCTGGTCAATGAAGGCCGGCGCTTTCCGGACGTTGCCAGAGCTATGTGGGACGTCAGCTACGGTAAAGCCATCCAAATTCTTTCAGTCTGGATTGCCGCTCAACAGCAGCCGGGAAAAGGATTAGGCCGCGACGTCCCCGCCAAAGCGCTGGCGGAACATTTTGTCAGTCTGGTGGCCGCTAACACCAAGCTTCAGGCTGCGTCTGGACTTCGATCACCAACATTGACTGATGCTGAAATCGAGGAAATCGTTGGTCATGCTGTACAAATTTTTCTTCATGGCGCAGCGGGTGGGCAAACGGACGAAGACAGTAAGAAATGAAACATTTTTTTAACCACGTAGCAACCAGCAAGGAGAATGGAGGTAGAAATGTATGAATACTCAAAGTAGTCAGTCCGGAAAAGAGCAGGCTAATACGAATGCGGCCAATGTAAAAGTTGCCAGCCCGGAAAAAAAACACTGGGCACAACCGAGTTTCTTTAACGACAACGTGCTGCTCGATGCGCTGATCAAGCACATCCTGGGCCTGATGCCCTATGGCATGACCGACTTCGGCGAGGTCATGGACGTGGTGCACCAGCTCAGGGGCAGCGACGAAGAGACCTGGGTCAGTGCCTGGGCCGCGCTGGCGACCCGGCTGCAAGACAGGGCCGAAGATGCGGACAGAAATAACAGGTCTGTCACCGCGGCCAGTGCCTACCTTCGCGCTTCGACGTACTGGCGCTGCGCGTTGCTTTATTTCAGCGACTTCGGGGACAAGCGTATGAAGGAGTACGCAGTCGCCAGCGCATCGTGCTACGAGCGACACATCTCTCTGTCCGGCTATCCCGCCGAACGCATCGAAATCCCCTACGAAGGCAGCTTCCTTCCCGGCTATTTCTACAGATCACCTCATGCTGACGAGAAAGCCCCGCTACTCATCGTCACACCGGGCCGGGATACCTGGGCCGAGGACACCCGGTGGGTTTGCGAAGGTGCGCTTCAGCGGGGCATTCACTGCCTGACCTACGATGGCCCTGGCCAGGGGTTCGCGCTGCGTCTGAACAACCTGACCTTCCGCCCCGACTGGGAGAAGGTTGTCAGCCCGCTGATTGACTTCGCGCTGGAGAAGTTTACGGAGATAGACGCCTCCAATATCGCGCTGATGGGCCTGAGCTTCGGTGGCTATCTGGTGCCTCGCGTGGCTGCGTTCGACAAACGTATCAAGCTCTGCATCACTGATCCGGGCAACATCAGTTGGGGACGTCAAATCATCGCGCAGCTGGAGCGTTTCGCCGACCGGCCGCTGGCCGAGCTTCCTGATCAGTTACGGAATCTGGTGAGTGATTACGCCTGGAAGCATGGCGTGCCCAACTCGATCAAAGATGTAGTGCAGGCCCTCCAGCCCTATGACAACTCAGCCATCCTGGACCAGGTGACCTGTGAAACGCTGGTGCTGGATGGAACCGGCGAGGTCTTCCACGGTGCCAGGCCGTTCTTCGACGCCTTGAATTGCCCCAAGGAGTATCTGTTGTTCGATGAGTCTTCGACGGCGCAGTCGCACTGCCAGATAGGAGGCTATGCCACGGCCACCGAATTCATCTTCGACCGGATTGCAGACCGGCTTGGGCGCGGGTAAATCGCGCGTCTCGCTGAACCTTGTGGTCTTCTCAAATTTTCCCAGGAGCATGACATGGACTCATCCGCTACCCCCTCCCCTGAATTCCGTCTCGGCGGGGATCTGTCGATCAACCGGCTCGGCTTTGGCGCCATGCGCCTGCCTTGCAATGGTTTCCGCGGCCCGGCTCGCGATCCGGAGACCGGCCGCGCGGTGCTGCGCCGCGTGGTTGAACTTGGCGTCAACCTGATCGACACGGCCGATTTCTACCAAAGCTCCGATGGTGTAGTACGAGCCAATGCGCTCATTCGTGAAGCGCTGCATCCCTATCCTTCAAATTTGGTGATTGCAACCAAGGTCGGTGTTGTATTCAACCCGGATGGCAGCCACCGGCCCGCCACGGGCGGAGACATGCGTAAGCTTGTCGAGGAGAACCTGGCAAGCCTCGGCGTGAACCGCCTCGACCTGGTGTACCTGCGCATCGGTGAGATGACGGTACCGCACGGCGAGTCGCTTGCAGAGCGCTTCGGGGCGTTGGCCGCACTTCGCGAAGAAGGCCTGATTCGCCACCTCGGCATCAGCAATGTCGATATCGGGCATTTCAATGAGGCCCGCGCCATCGCTCCGGTCGTGGCCGTGCAGAACAACTTTCACTTCGCCCGGCGCGAGGATCGGAGCCTGTTGCAGACCTGCGAAGAATCCGGCATCGCCTTCTGCCCGTTTTTCCCGCTTGGCGGAGGTGTGGGCGAGATCGACGACGGGCGGCTTACCCGAGTGGCAAAGCGGCACGGTGCCACGCCTGTTCAGGCCGCGCTGGCCTGGTTACTGGCGTCCTCACCGGCCATGCTGGCAATCCCTGGCACAGGGTCGGTCAGGCATCTTGAAGAGAATGTCGCCGCTGGCGGCATCCGGCTCACTGAAGAAGATCATGCCGAACTCGCGTGAAGCGGTTTGCCGCACGATACCGGGCCACCCGAGGCACCGTTTTATACTGATCGCAGCGACCCTTGTTACAGCGGGCATATTGACCGGCTGCGCCAGCGTAAAACTGAGCGCCCCGCCCGCTGCAGCAGTGAGCTTCGAGGACTATCGACGCGAAACAATCCAACATATACAGGCTGGTCGCCATTTTCAGCTTGCCGACCACGATGCCGAACTGACGTGGAATACACCTCAGGAGTGGCGACCCGCGTCGTCGGAGAAAGGAAGTTATCCCCGCAAAGGGATCCTGCTCGTGCATGGCCTGGGCGACTCGCCGTGGTCATTCCGGGACCTTGGCCAGCCGCTGGCAATGCAAGGGTTTCTCGTGCGAACGGTGCTTCTCCCCGGACACGGAACCCGCCCCGAGGATCTGTTGCAAACCACAGCAGAGCAATGGCAGCAGGTCGTGTGGGAACAGGCCAACGCACTGCAGAAGGATGTCGAAGGACCAGTCTACCTGGGGGGCTTCTCCACGGGCGCCAATCTGGCTCTCGACTACGCTTACTCCCATCCAGAAATCGCAGGGCTGGTGCTGTTTTCGCCAGGGTTCAAGAGCATGCCATTCGACTGGCTTGCGCCACTGGCAGCCCGTATCAGGCCCTGGCTCATCACACCGGACGGCAACGTTCCGATGCAGAATGCCGTCAAATACTTCAATGTACCGGCCAACGGTTTCGCACAATTCTACCGGACCAGCGCCAACGCGCGCCGGCTATTGCGAGAGCGGGCCTATGACAGGCCGGTATTCATGGCGGTCGCCGGGCATGACTCGGTGCTGGATACTGGTTATCTGCTCGACGTTTTCCAGCGGCGCTTCACACACCCGGACAGCCGCCTGATCTGGTACGGCAAGGCACCGGACAGTCTGGTGGATATGCAACGCGTTCTAGTTCGTCCCGACAGGCTCCCCGCATGGCGCATCAGTCAGTTTTCGCACATGAGCCTGACATTTGCCCCGGCCAACCCCGTGTATGGCGAAGGCGGAATTATTCGTATCTGCCTGAATGGCTTTAGTGCAAAAGACACGCAGGCCTGCGAGCAAGGCGTACCGGTCTGGTATTCGGACTGGGGCCACCGTGAGCAGGGAAAAGTCCACGCGCGGCTGACTTTCAATCCCTATTTCAACTGGCAGAACTCGGTTATGGCGACCGTTCTGGGCAGGTCGCAGACAGCTGATGCCTCTGCCGAAAGGCCGGCGGCTGCCAGCGTCAAAGACATCGACATCAATACTCCGCCGCGCGACGCGGTGACGTTCTAAATCCCATTGTCATTACGAGGCATCCATGAAGAGAGTCCAGTTCAGCCGCTACGGCGGCCCCGAAGAAATGTCGCTTGCAGAATATTCGCTGCCAGCCCTTGAACCCCGGCGAGTCCGCGTGCGCGTAAAGGCCGCAGCAATCAACCCGCTCGACTGGAAGATTCGCCGTGGCGTCATGAAGTTCGTTACTGGCAACCGGTTTCCCCAGGGCATGGGCTCTGACTTTGCAGGCATTGTCGACGAGGTTGGCACCGCCGTGACAGACGTCCGGGTTGGCGATGAGGTGTTCGGCACGGTAGAAATCAAAAGGCAGGGTGCGTTTGCCGAGGTCGTCGATGCTGACGCGAGGCTGGTTGCCCCCAAGCCCGCCGCGCTGTCATTCAGTGAAGCTGCGTGCTTACCCATTCCATTCGCCACCGCCTGGGCGGCCATTGTGGGCGCAGCGCGTGCTGGCAGCGAGTCGCGGATATTCATTCACGGCTGCAGCGGCGCGGTCGGCAGCAGTGCTGTGCAACTGGCTCAGGCCTGTGGAGCACAGGTTTCCGGCGCCTGCGGCGAAGCCTCGCTGGCAAGCGTGGAGCTGGCCGGTGTCCGCCCGGCCTTTACCTACCCGGACAAAACGTCCTTCGCCGCTTATGGCCCGTACGACGCGGTGTTCGACACGCTCGGCACGCTCGACGTCGCCGAGGGTCTGGCGATGCTGAAGTCCGGGGGACGCTTCATCGACATTAATCCGACACCTGGCAGAATGCTGCGCGGCTTTATTTCAGGGCGCTACCGGATGGTGTTCGCAACAGGGGGATTCAGGAACCTGCGGGAGATAGCCCGACTGGCCTGTGAAGGCAAAATCCATGTATCCATTGGACTGGAAGCGCCGTTCACCGACGCGCTGACTGTCATCAGGAACGCAGAACTCGGCCGGCGGCCTGCCGGGCGGATTGTGCTGATCATGTAATCAGCGACGGACCTGTCTCAGGAACCCGGCAATGGCAGAAAACGGCCATTGCCGAACATGATATCAACTGAAACTCAGTGGCGATCATGACGGGACATGGCGACTCTGGTTAAACAAGATTGTTCATGTATAGCTATGCCACAGCAATATCGCATGGACTGAAGCAACGAAACGACTCCAGCCTAGCCCGGGCGGCAAGGTACACGGATCGCCAGTGGTGCACGAGAATACGGGTTTTACAGCGACACAGGTATCAGTGCCTCCTGCTTTGCCGTGACGAAGGAGCCGGGCAGCATGTTGCCGGTGGTGACCTGTGCTCCATCGCTCTGGATTTGGACTTTGCGATGAGAAGGTCAGACCGAGAACAATAGTTACTGTCCCCCGCCGTTGCTGACATAAGCCCGAAGGAACGCATCGACCGCTGTTGCTACAGCTTCCTTTGGCGTAAACCAGGGTTGAGCACCAAATAACAACGGTTCAATAAATCCGATTTCGAGCAAACCCTTTAGATGCGCCGCGGCAACGCGGGCGTCTACCGGACGAATCACACCATTCTCCTGCTGACGGGCAATATAGTTTGTCATATGTTCCCACGCCCGCCCGGCCCCCATCTCGTAGAGCGTGGCTCCCAGCGTAGAACTTGCGCCCTCGGCAATGGCAGCTCGCATGATGGCAAGCGTATCTGCAGAAGTCAGCAAAGCAAGCAGGGCCTCACCAAAACGCCGAAGTGCCAGTGAAACATCCGGCTCGGACAGATCAAGCAGTCCCATAATCTCATCTGCTTGTTCTTCCATCACTGCCATCATGGCAGCAGCGAATAACGCTTCCTTGGATTTGAAGTAGCCATACAGGGTGCCTTTCGATCCTCCGATCCGCGCTGAGATCATCGCCATGCTGGCGCGCGCATAACCGACATCGCGAAATACCTCGATTGCCACATCAAGGATCGCCTTACGCCGATCGTCTGTCTTTACTCTCATTCGAAACCTCACTTTTTCATACAGCACTGTACGATTTTGCATTGACACCTGCAAGAACATATATCTAAAATGACCGTACAGTATGGTTATGTAGGGCATGTTATGGGGTCATCAAATTTCCAATGGCGGACCACGGCGTCGGGAGGTGTCACCGCCTTTGTGGTTGTGCTCATGCTAAGCAGCTGTGCTCCCCTGCCACAAAAAAATGACGTGGTGCCTGCAGGACCAGAAAGCTTCGCGAGTGCTACAAGCTTTTCCGCACCCGGGAGGGCCTGGCCCTCGGATCGCTGGTGGGAAGAATTTGGCGACGCCCAGCTCAATGCACTGATCACCGAGGGGTTGAAGGGAGCGACCGATTTGCGCGTGGCTTCAGCACGTTTTGCCCGTGCCGAAGCACTGGTTCAGGAGACCCGGAGCAGGTTGCTTCCCGCCATCACAGCAAATGGTGAGGTCGGATCGACCAAGCAAAGCTACAACTATCTTTCCCCGGCAAGTGGGCTGCCCGAGGGCTGGCGTGATTATGGTCAGACAACCCTCAATCTTACCTGGGAGCTCGACTTCTGGGGCCGCAACCGGGCGGCATTAGCAGCAGCGCGTTCACAAGCCGAAGCAACAGGTGCCGAAGCTGCGGCCACTCGTCTGGCTGTGTCAGCAGGCATCGCCAGCGCCTACGGAGATCTGGCCGGAGATTACGCCGAACATGATGCCGCCGAACATGCTATTAAAGTGCGTAAGCGCACACTGGAACTGATAGAGGGTCGTAATAAGCAAGGGCTGGAAAATAAAGGTGCGGTTGAGCGCGCCCGTTCAGCACTCGCCACAGCTCAGGGCGATCTGGCTGAACAGAATGAATCCCTCTCCCTCACTCGTCACCGGATTGCAGCACTGATTGGGGCTGGCCCTGATCGCGGACTGACTATAGCGCGTCCGGGCGCGACCATTACTGGCAGCTTCGGCCTGCCAGCCAATCTACCGGCCGAATTAATCGGACGACGCCCTGACATCATTGCCGCACGGCTCCGGGCAGAAGCTGCTGCGAGCCAGATCAAGGAAGCCAGGGCGGCCTTCTATCCAAACGTCAATCTGACAGGTCTGATTGGCCTGCAGGCTCTCGGCATCGGAAATGTGTTTGAGTCAGGGTCCGATTTTGGAACAGTCGGCCCGGCCATCAGCTTGCCGATCTTCGACGGCGCGCGTTTGCGCGGACAGTACCGTGCCGCCGAAGCCGATTACCGGGTGGCCGTCGCCCAATATGACGGCGCATTAACGCAGGCGCTGCGAGATGTGGCTGATGCAGCCACAAGCACACGCGCGCTGGACCTGCGGCTTGAACACGCACAGGAAGCAGAGCGCTCTGCCAGTGCCGCATGGTTCGTTGCCAGCAATCGTTATCGCGGCGGCCTTGCGACCTATCTTGATGTGCTGGCTGCCGAAGACGCCCTCATCAGCACCCGCCGCACGGTCGCGTCTCTGAAAAGCCGCGCCCTTGTCCTCAAGATCGCCCTCATCCGTGCGCTCGGTGGCGGCTATCGCGCATAAAGGAAATCCGAGCCATGTCTGAATCCACCAATACCATTGAACAAGATGTTCCCGTTGCCAACAATACTGCTGCGGATAGCAGAGCGCAAAACGCCAGGCGAAAGCGGCTATTTCTGGCCCTGCTGGCGAGCGTCGCTACGCTCGGGGGTGGCTATTACGCATATGATCTTTTCGTCGCATCCCGCCATGCTGAAACCGACAATGCCTACGTCGGGGCTAATATCGCTCAGGTGACCCCTCTGATTGGGGGGCCTGTGCGCGAAGTCCTGGTGGATGATGCGCTGCACGTGAAACAGGGGGATGTTCTCGTTCGACTGGACGATACGGATGCCAGGATAGCGCTAAAGCGCGCCGAAGCTGAGCTGGCGTTGACTGAACGCCGCGTGCGCGGTCTTATCGCCACGGATGGCGGTCTTGACGCGCAAATAGCGGCACGGGCTGCCGACGAAGTGCGCGCCCAGGCGCAGGTCTCTTCTGCACAGGCTGATCTTGCCAGAGCGAAAATCGATCTTGACCGCCGCAACGCCCTGGCTGAGTCGGGCTCCGTCTCAGGCGAAGAGTTGACCACAGCGCGCAATGCCTACAGCACTGCGCTCGCCAGTCTGAGAGTTGCTGAAGCAGCCCGTACGCAGGCCGCGGCCAATCGTGCCACTGCCATCGGGAGCCGTGACGCCAACCGGGCACTTATAGACAAGAGTACACCTGACACCAATCCCGAGGTGCTGGCAGCACGTGCTGCACGGGAGCAGGCTCAGGTCGACCTCGAACGCACCATTCTTCGTGCACCCGTTGATGGGATCATCTCCCGTCGCCAGGTGCAGGTTGGTCAGCGTGTGCAGCCTGGCGCAATGCTGATGGTCGTGGTCCCGATCCACGCCAGCTATGTGGACGCCAACTTCAAGGAGGGTCAACTCAGGAAGGTTAAGCCAGGCCAGTCGGTTAAGCTCACCTCAGACCTCTACGGTAATAGCGTTAAGTATGACGGCAAAGTCGTCGGTTTCTCCGGCGGTACCGGCTCGGCCTTTTCTGTAGTGCCGGCGCAAAACGCAACCGGCAACTGGATCAAGGTCGTCCAGCGCCTGCCAGTAAGGATTGCACTCGATCCCCAACAGCTTGCAGAGCATCCTCTTCGTGTCGGTCTGTCTATGACCGCCGATATCGACGTCTCCAACTGATTGTGAGGAACCAGACGATAATGGTTGATTCCATCTCTCAGCATGAAAATCCAGCCGCCCGGTCATTAAGGGGCGGGAAACTCATCCTCGCCGCTATCCTGATCGGGCTGGGCAATTTTTTGGTCGTGCTGGATACCACTATCGCCAACGTCTCGATCCCCCATATCGCCGGCGGGTTAGGGGTCTCGTCCAGCCAGGCAAGCTGGGTTATCACCTCCTACGCAGTGGCCGAAGCGATCACTGTGCCGCTTACCGGGTGGCTCATGCGCCGCTTCGGTGGTTATCGTGTGTTCATTACCTCTTATCTGGCCTTCGGCGTGCTCTCGCTAGTGTGTGGCCTGTCGGGCACGCTTGGCATGCTCGTCGCCGGGCGCATATTCCTGGGTTTGGCCGGTGGCACGATCATTCCCCTTTCGCAGACCCTTCTGCTGCGTATCTTCCCACCTGAGAAGGCGACAATCGCGACAATCATATGGGCGATGACAACCACAGTCGCACCGATCGCCGGTCCCATTCTTGGCGGCACGATCTCCGATAACGTCGGGTGGGAGTGGATATTCTTCATCAATGTGCCAATTGCTGCCGCCGGTGGCCTAGGACTTCTGTACCTGATGCGAGGCCAGCAGGAAACGGTCACCCGGTCTCCGATTGATGTAGTGGGTCTTGGCCTGCTTATTGTGTGGGTCGGTGCGCTCCAAATCATGCTTGATGAAGGCCGCAACCATGACTGGTTCGCTGCAACAGAAATCCGCGTGCTTGCAGTGATTGCAGTAATCGGCTTTGTCGCCTTCCTGATGTGGGAACTGACCGAAAAGAATCCCATCGTTAATCTGCACGTGTTTCGCCATCGCGGCTTCGTTGCGGCTTCCATTACCTACTCGGTTGCGTTTGGTGCGTTCTTCGCCAGTATTGTTCTGATCCCGCTCTGGCTGCAGCAGAACATGGGCTACACCGCCACGTGGGCAGGATATGCCACCGGGATCATGGGGATTCTCGCAGTAATTAGTTCCCCCATCATCGGTCAGGTAGCGGCAAGGCTCGATCCACGGCTGATTGTATCGGTCGGATTGCTGGGACTTGGTGGCATATCTGCGTGGCGGGTGGGATTCACGCCGGATATTACCTTCATTCAGATGGCCTGGCCGATGCTGCTGACGGGCCCATTCCTGATGATGTTTTTCATCCCTGTAACCGGTCTGTGTATGGCGAGCGTCACAACAGCAGAACAGGCCGACGCGGCCGGGATCTCAAATTTCATGCGAACGCTCGCCGGCGCGTTTGCGACTTCAATAGTTCAGACCGGGTGGGCCAACGCGACACGTGAGAACCAGACTGAACTGGCAAGCGCGATGACTCAGGGACAAACCACCCTCGACAGCATGATGGCCAGTGGAATGTCGAGAGAGGTTGCCACATCTACGCTGAGCAGCATCGTTGAGGGCCAGAGCGTCATGCTCGCAACACTCAACATGTTCGCTGCGATTGCTTTCTGCTTCGCCTTCGCCGCCGCATTAATCTGGTTCTCTCCAAAACCAAAGGGACCCATCGACATGAGCGGCGGTCACTAAACAACAGGGCATAAAACCATGGCAAAGAAACTGAGTCTCTCCGCTAAACTCATCGTGTTTCCAGACCTCGTTGTCTGCGAGCACTGCGACAGGGTGTACCGGCGCATCGCGCTGGCCCCGGGCGAGGTTGCACGCTGCGAGCAATGTACTGCCATCCTCTATCGCGCCAACCGTCTGGATGTCGATCGTTGGCTGGCGCTGACCGTCGCCGCAGCAATCGTGTTCGTGATCGCCAACGTCTGCCCGGTCGTTCGCATCAGTATGCAGGGGTTGCACAACGAGACCACGCTCTGGCAGTCGACGGCGGCGCTCGCCTACGGACCTGGCGCTCCCATTGCAGTACCAACTGCAATATCAATCATCGTGGCACCACTTCTACAGATCACTCTGCTGGCCTGGGTGCTGGCTTTTGCCCGCACTGGTCGGCGTGCGCCAGGCTTCGCGCAGGCGATGCGGATGCTGGTCGCGTTGCGCCCCTGGAGCATGATTGAGGTCGGTCTGCTCGGCATTCTGGTGGCGGTCATCAAACTGTCAAGTTTCCTCCAGGTAGCACCCGGACCGGGGATCTGGGCCACGGCCGTGTTAGTGCTGCTGATTACGCTGATCGCGAGCCGCGATATCCACTGGCTGTGGGAGCTGACCGAATACAACCAGCAACGGCAGGCGGGCCGCACATGAATCTGCCTCCCCGCGCGTGCCACCTGGGTGTCATCGGCTGCCATATCTGTAGACTCGTTTGCCAGGACAAGCTCGACGAAACGAAGCACGTACACTGCCCTCGCTGCGGCGCATCACTGCATCGTCGGCGCCCCGACAGCATTGTGCGGGCCTGGGCCTTGTTGATCGCTGGCTTGATTTTCTACATTCCGGCCAACGTGCTGCCGGTTATGTATACCAGCCTACTCGGCAGTGGCAGCGGTAGCACCATCATGAACGGCGCTATCGAGTTCTGGAAATCCGGGTCTTATGGCATCGCTCTGGTGATTTTCATTGCCAGCGTGGCAGTTCCCTGCACCAAGTTTCTTGTCCTCACACTGCTGCTGATAACTTCACAACGACGCAGTAACTGGGCGAGACGCGAGCGAGCCAGACTCTACCGGCTCGTTGAGGTGATCGGCTACTGGTCAATGCTCGACGTACTGGTGGTGGCTGTAGTTGCCGCGCTGGTCAAGTTCCAGGGCCTGAGTGATATCGAGCCACGAGTTGGCATCTTCTTCTTTGGCGTGGTGGTGATCCTTACCATGCTCTCAGCTATGACCTTCGACCCCCGTCTGATATGGGATGATAAACCGGAATGAATAACGAACCCGAACATATCCACCAGCCCGGCAATCCTGCAGTGGCCCGCCGTCGCTGGCGTATTTCCCTGGTATGGCTGGTACCAGCCATCGCTGCACTGGTCGGGCTGTCAATGCTGGCGCATACCTGGCTGTCAGCTGGTCCTGAAATCACTATAGCTTTCCGTACAGCGGCAGGACTGGAGGCAGGCAAAACACCGGTCAAGTACAAGGACGTGACCGTGGGCACAGTAACGGCAATCACACTCAGCGACGACGGCTCGCACGTTGCCGCCACGGTCTCGTTGGCCAGGAGCGCGGAAAGTCTGACCCGCAGCGACACGCGGTTCTGGGTCGTGCGCCCGCGTATTGGCACCGGCGGTATATCAGGCATCGACACACTTCTCTCCGGCGCCTATATTGCGGCGGATGCTGGATCGGAACATGCATCCAGCAAAGTCTTTACTGGCCTTGAAACGCCGCCAACGGTTATTGGTGGTATGCCCGGAAAGTCATTTGTCCTGCATACCGAAGATCTGGGGTCGCTGGATGTTGGCTCGCCGGTCTACTTCCGGCGTATCCAGGTGGGCCGGGTAGCCTCCTACAAGCTTGATGATGATGGTAATCACGTCAGCCTGCAGGTCTTCATCGACAAACCCTACGACAGCTTTGTCACTACCGATACCCGATTCTGGAATGCCAGTGGGATGGATGTTTCGCTGGGTGCTGACGGACTCAAGCTCAAAACGCAATCCGTGGCCACAATTGTGGCGGGAGGAATTGCTTTCGCCGCCTCTGCACGCGGCAAAGATCACACGCAAAAGGCACCTGAAAATACCCAGTTCAGTCTTGCACCGGATCAAGCCAGCGCCATGGCTGAACCCGACGGGCCGGAGCAGTTCGTCCAGCTACGCTTCGACCAGGCACTACGCGGTTTATCTGTAGGTGCTCCGGTTCAATTCTCGGGGATGGATCTGGGCAGGGTGGTATCAATAAACCTCGACTACGATCCAAGTACGCTCCGATTCCCCACAACCGTTGGCATCGTGGTGTATCCACAACGTCTTGGGCGTCTGTTGGATAAATTGCCTGGTACAAATACAGAGCAACAAGCCGCTCAATTTCTGAGAGAACTGGTCGAACATGGCCTGCGCGCGCAGGCGAGATCAGGAAATCTGCTGACCGGACAGCTCTATGTTTCGCTGGAATTTGTTCCGGATGCACCGAAAAGAACCATAGACATATCGGCACGCCCACTAAGCGTTCCCACAATCAACGGCAGTTTCGATCAGTTGCAGGGGCAGGTGGCCAGCATCGTCGGCAAGATAGAGAAGATGCCCCTCGACTCAATCGGGCGAAACCTCGACAGCACATTAGCAGAACTTGACAAGACCCTTAAGCAAGTCAACAGCCAGACGTTACCGCAAACCACGCAGACCCTGCTGCAGGCCCGGCAGGCCTTTGGTGCGGCACAAGGTGTGCTGGCCGAAGATGCGCCATTACAGCAAAACCTGGGCCAGACGCTACAGGAAGTTCAGCGGGTATCTCGCTCACTACGGGTGCTGACAGACATGCTTGGCCGGCATCCTGAATCACTGTTGCGCGGACGCCCGGAATCTCCCTCGCCTCCTGCCACAGGAAAAGACAACACAGTAAGTCAACAGGAATCGCATCAATGAAAAGTTACCGTTTTTCTGGGCTTCTCGTGCCGGTCTTCTTTCTGAATGCCTGCGCGTCTCCGCCAGTACATTACTACTCACTTCTCGCACCGTCCGGGGAAACAATAACGACGAAGCCACCGGCCCCCTTCATGGTTGATGTATTGCCGGTCGGTATCCCGTCACAGAACGATCAGTCACAACTGGTCGTACGACAGGGCGCCGCTGGTGCCGTTGTCCTTGATAACGAGCGCTGGACTGGCCCGCTGGATGACGAAATTCGTAGTGCCTTATCGTCAGTACTGACGCATGAGTTGGCCACCCAGGATGTGGCCGGGCTGCCACAGACCTCTGCCAGGCCTGTACTCAGAATCAAACTCCAGTTGCGTCGGTTTGATGCCTGGCCCGGACAACGGGTTCAGCTTGATGCCGACTGGAGTTTGGGATTCGCGAATGAGGCGGGAAAGCCACGGCTGGTCTGCCGGGGCTATCTGGATGAGCCCGCGCCAGGAGGCTATCCGGAAATGGTTCAGGCCCAACAACGACTGGTCGCTGCGTTAGCCAGGAGGATAGCGACAGATGCACGAGCCTGGGCACATTCTCGTCAGGCAGCTTGCGTGGACCCACAGGAGTAACCCCGGGAGTATTGCGCGTCCTGCCCGTGATCGACGGAGGATGTGATCGGGAGTCCGACGATAGTAGATTGATAGACAGCATCCGCAATCGCGAGAGGGTGGACCTCGCCTTCTTGAACCACCTCCCCATAAACATTGAGGGTTGAATGACAATGGATACACCCAAGAACCTGACAAACGGTGCAACGCAGGTAGCGCCGGTGGGATCAATCGAAGCCTCTGAAGACCTGACTGGAATTCCAGGCACGCATTGGCTGATCGTGAGCGTGAGAGCGTTGGCACCCGATGGCGAAGGGCGACTGGATTTGGTGAACACATCCACGCATGCAATCCGTGCCCTTTATCCCTCTCCGGAGGCGCAGGTACGCTTCGACGCGCACACCTTTCACGGCCAGCCCGACCGGCCGCCAGAGCGCTTCAATCCACACGGACTCACCATTCGTCGTGGCGCGAACGGTGTCCACCAGCTCCTCGTCGTGCATCACGGCGTCCGCGAATCCGTGGAGATTTTCACTGTCGATACCCGTGACGTTCTGCCCCGCATCCACTGGCGGGGTTGCGTGCTTACACCGGGTTCTGTGACCGGCAACGGGGTCGCACCAATGCCCGACGGATTCGTGATGACGCAGACCACGCTGCCCATCCCCAAGAAGGGAGGTCGTGCGCTGAATTTCGAGGAAATCGAGGGTGGGCGCAGCATCGGTGAGGTGCTGGCCTGGAGTTCCCGTTCCGGATGGAGCAAGGTCGATACCGGAGGCGACCTGATGCCGAACGGAATCGAAACGTCGGCTGACGGAGAATGGCTCTACTACGCAGATTCTGTCCGCCAGACCTTTAACCGCTTTTCGTTCAGAGCCGGTGCCGCGAAGAAACATGTAATTCAAACCGGTTTCCACAGCGACAATGTACACTGGGCGCCGGACGGTAGTCTTTTGCTCGCGGGCCAGCAAGGCACCCTACGGGAAATCGTTGAGTATTTCTCCGGGAAGGAAGGTGCTGCGTGCGGGAATGCGCGCGTGCTACGCATTGACCCACAAACAATGAGCGTGCAGCCGCTGGTTGACTGCGCGGATTTTCCTCTGGCGAGCGGCGCAGTCGAAATTCAGGGCACCCTGTGGCTGGGACGCATCAGGGGGACAATCGGCCGGGTGGATTTACGTCAGGTGCATACCGCATTGCCAGACTAGCGTGGGACGCCAGGGCTTGCAGGATCCACCCAGGCTTCCGCCAAGAAAGCGTGGGGACCGGGCTGCCAGCGGAAATCGTCAAGGCCTTACTCATTTTCTGTCTGTACGACAATGCGCTGACTGCCCGGCGGGTATGAGATTAGTCATTCGGATAACGCCACACGTCCGCGGTTTCGCCAACGGCAAGAACCCGCTTTTCCGATGCGGGAAGTCCAAGGCGCTCCCACTCTGCTGCCAGGCGAACCGGCGGTTCGTCTAGCGGCTCGTAGGTCAGCTTGAAAGTCCCCCAGTGCATGGCGAAGAAGCACCCGGCACCAAGATCCCTGTAGGCCCGGGCAGCCTCCTCGGGGTTCATGTGCTGGCGGCGCATGAACCAGGACGGCTCATAGGCGCCGATGGGCAAAAGTGCAGCATCGATCACCGGGAAACGGCGGCCGATTTCCCGGAACCCGTCAAAGTAGCCCGTATCGCCCGAATGGTAGATGCAGGCGGAAGCTCCCTCGAGAATGAATCCGCCCCACAGCGTTTCGTTTACGTCGGTCAAGCCGCGACGGCTGTAGTGCTGGGCGGGCACGAAAGTCACCCTCACGGGGCCGATGTCGATGGACTGCCACCAGTCCAACTCGCTTGCGGAAATCCCTTTTTTTGCGAGGAACGACGCCATGCCCAGGCCGGCGATCACCGGCGCATCGACGCTCTTCACGGATGGAAGGTCGAGATGGTCGTAGTGGTTGTGACTGATCAGCACCGCGTCGATGGATGGCAGATCCTCGGGGCGCAGGCCAGCCGGAACATTCCGCCCCCCTGGCCCCAGGGCAAGCTCACCGAAGACCGGATCGACGAGGAACGACTTCCCTTCGATCTGCACCAGCCAGCTCGCATGCCCGATCCAGGTCAGGCGCGCGCCTTCACCCGTGCCCGGTGGAGTGGCGATCGCGACGAGATCGGGCACCACACACGGCACCGAAGCCTTTCTCGGTACACCACGGCCCCGGCCTGCAAGACTATCGACGACCAGCATCCGAAATGCCGGCACCACGGTGCCGGGAGCTTCGCTCCCGTCAAGATTCCTGAAACGTCTGGATTTGCCGAAAATTGCCATAGCCACCCCTTCCACATTGACGATGAGGATGAACGCCTATGGCATGAGTCGCTCGATGAACACACCAATCGGTGTTCCAGAAGACCTTCCCAATACGTTGCATCCCCCTCATTTCGAGTCGAATGCGATACCCGGCAAACGCCAACAACGGGCGATGCCATCAATCGCTTCTCAGAACCGATAGAGGTAGCCGAGACCAAGGCCATACTGCGTGCTCTTTTCCACCAGCGGGCTGTTGCGGATCGAGCTGCCCATGTGCTTGGCGCCCATGTCGAGGAACATGGTGTGACTGGACACGGGCTGCCAGTCCACGCGAAGCCCGATTTCGGTATTGAGCGCGGAACTACCGCCGTAGGCCGGGCGCCAGCTCCGTGCCTCGTCTGACCTTACGCCGTATTAATAGTCCACGTACTCGCCATCCACCCACTCGGCCGCCAGCCGCGGGGCCAGCCCGATTGTGCCTGCGGTAAATCGCCTGTCGATCTGCAGCGTCGTCCGCATCCCCCCGCTGTTGCTCATGGCATCCGTGAGCACTTCAGCAGAGAAATTGGCAATGCCGGTACGCCAGATGGCGGCGGCGCCGAGCCAGAAACTGGAGTCTCGATCGCGCATGCCCGCGAAATATGGGGAATCGCCCGAATCGAAGCCTTCCCCGATGTACCGACCACGCAGCCTGAATGACACCGGCCCGACCGACGGAAGCTTGACGTCCAGGACAGGCCCGGCCACCTGAATCCATTTGTTCTCATAGGTAATCATTGGCAAGCCTCGAACGCGGTCGTCGAAGTCGCGGTAGACGCGGTACTGTATGCCACCGGCAACGCCAATCCCCCACGTCGGTTCACTGCGTCCGGCTTCGGGCATCGCCTGACCTCTCGCCGACTTATTCGTATCGTCGGTCTGAGCCCATGCAACGGGTGTTGAAAAAATGCCAGCGACCAGGATCGGTAGCGCAGCGTAAGACGGCTGCCGGCGCAGGCGGACTGCGCATTGAGGACGAGATGACATGATTGATCCCTTTTAAGGAAAACGTGAAAATGCCTCCCCTGTACTGGGGAATGGCAGCTCGCGGACCACGCCATCGGGCCATCTCGATGAGTTCGCGGACCATCACCAGCAGACGGCCGCACTGCACCGTCTGCCTGATTTCCATACCGTCCGGACGACACTGGGTCGTCCCGCACGGGTCAGTGCAGGCGCTGCGCATCAAGTTTCGATGTGACGAGTGAATTGCAGGACTGTTGAGTCGTGACGAGGTTAGTTGCGTCATCGCTCAACCTCGTCAGCGGTAGCGCGTACGGTGTGTCGAAAAAAACCAAGCGATGCCAGCCATTTCTCGATCCTGTCCACATACAGGAACACGGCTGGCACGACCAGCAGGCTCAAGGCAGTCGATGTGATAAGGCCGCCGATAACCGCCATGGCCATCGGCCGGCGGAAGCTAGAATCCGCACCTAACCCCAGCGCGATAGGCAACATGCCGGCGATCATCGCGATGGTGGTCATCACGATGGGACGGGCACGCTTGTGGCACGCATCCAGCAGCGCCTCGTGAACAGGCAATCCGCGCTCGCGTATACCGATAACCGCGTACTCGACGAGCAGGATGGAGTTCTTGGTGACGATACCCATAAGCATCACCAGACCGATCATCGAAGGCACACTCAACTGGCTGCGCGTGACCAGAAGCGCGAGGAACGCGCCACCTATGGACAGAGGAATGGCAGAGAGGATGGTGATGGGCTGAAGGAAATCCCTGAACAGCAGCACCAGAACGCAGTAGATGCACAAAACACCGACCACGAGCGCCATGGCAAAGCCCCCGCCGAGTTCGGCAACGATCTCCGCGTCGCCGGCCTCAATCACCTTCACACTGGACGGAAGGGACTTGATCGAAGTCAGGTTGGCCACAGCCGCCTGCGCCGTCCCGAGCGCGGTACCTCCCAAATCGGCCGAAATGGTGACGTTGCGAAGACGGTCATGGCGGTCGATCTGCGCGGGGCCACTTTGCACAGTCAGGCTGGCGACACTTGCCAGCGGCACCGACCCGTCGCGCCCCGGCACGCGCATGTTGCCGAGCGTGTCGATGTCCTGCCGCGCGGCATCGGGAATGCGCGCGCGGATATAGACCTGGCGGTTGTCGAGGTTCAGGCGCGCCACCTGAGCGTCGAAATCGCCTCTGGTTGCCACCCGCACTACGTCCCCGATCGCCTCGGTCGTCACGCCGCGCTCGGCGGCGCGCTCCGGGTCGGGACGGATGATGATCTCCGGGCGCTCCAGGCTGGCCGTCGAGGCAATGCCAGTAAGGCCCTTGACGTCGCGCAGTTCGGCTTCCACCGCATCCGCGCTCGCCTTAAGTGCCTCGGCATTGTCGCTGGCGAGGATGATCGTAAGCTTTTCGCCCGGCCCGCCGCCGCCGATGGCAAAGCGCGCCCCGGGAACATCGAGCAAGCGTTCCCGCACGGCTTTCTCGATGACCTGCTGCGAAGGGCGATCATTACGCGGCCCCAGCGTGAGCGTGAGCGACGCGCGCCGAACTTCGCCCGCCTGCGCCCCACCGGGGCCGGCACTTTGCGCCTTGCCCACCGTGGCGAAAACATGGGCGATGCCGTCAACATCGCCGATGGCTTTGCGGGCCGACCCGGCGACCGCCAACGTGTCCTCCAGCGAGCTGGCTGGCGGCAATTCGATGCTCAGGGTCGTGCTGCCGCTATCAGAGGCGGGGATAAAGCCCGTCTCGATGAAAGGCACCAGGGCGAGCGAAGCCGCGAGAAAGATGACCGCTCCGCTCAGGGTCGTCTTGCGATGCTTCAGGCACCAGCGCGCCGTTGCCATGTACCAGCGCATGACCCGGCCATCTTCCTTCTCGGGGATCGGCTCGGGCTTGAGCAGGTAGGCCGCCATCATGGGTGTGAGCAGGCGCGCCACCAGCAGCGAAGCGAGCACGGCGATCACGGCGGTCCAGCCAAACTGTTTGAACACCAGGCCGCCGATACCACTCATCATGGCCGTCGGTAGGAAGACGACCACCAGGCTCATTGTGGTCGCCATCACCGCCAGGGCAATTTCGGTCACGGCGTCCTCTGCGGCTTCCCGGACCGACTTGCCCCTGTGCCGGTGGCGCTCGATGTTCTCGATCTCCACGATGGCGTCATCGACCAGGATGCCGACGATCACCGCCAGCGCCAGCAGCGTCACGGTGTTGAGCGTGAAGCCCAGCCAGGCCATGGCCGCGAATGCCGGAAGGATGGACAGCGGCAGAGCGGTCGAGGCTATCAGCGTCGCCCGCCAGTCGCGCAGGAACAGCCAGACGACGATCATCGCGAGGATGGCCCCCTCGTACAGCATCGCCATGGAGCCCTCATACTGCTCAAGCGTCTGGCCGACCGACCCCGAAATCTCAGTCAGGCTGAGCGCCGGGTCGGCCTGTTGAAGGCCGGCCAGGGCCTCGCGAACGCCCTCGGCCAGCCGTACCTCGTCAAAGCCCCTGGCGCGGTACACGCTGAAGCCGACCACATGCTCGCCATCGAGCAGGGCCGCCTGCGTGGGGTCGGCCTGACCATCGACGATGGTCGCGATTTGGTCCAACCTGAAGCTCTTGCCGTTGGACAACGCGATTCGCAGGTCCGCAAGCTCCGATGCCTGGCGAACCGTGGCAATCGTGCGAACCGACTGCTCCTGGCCGCCAAGCTGACCACGGCCGCCGGAAGATTCCTGCTGAACCTGGCGCAGTGCACGGGAGACATCCGCCGCCGTGATGCCGAGGGCAGACATGCGCGACGGATCGAGCTCAATCCGAACCTCACGTTCGATTCCGCCAAGCCGCTCGAACCGACCGACTCCGGGAAGCGAGAAAATAGTCTTGGCAATGGTGTCATCCACAAACCACGAAAGCTGCTCCTCATTAAGCCGGGACGACGATATGGCGTAGGTCAGAACGGGCGAACCTACGCTCGTGGAAGCACTGACGGTCGGTTGCAGAAGATCATCCGGCAGATCAGACCGGATGCTGTCAACCGCGTTCTTGGTTTCGATCAGCGCGTCCGACAGGTTCTTCTCCAGCACGAATTCGACCTGGATTGAAACCAAACCATCCGTGATCGATGTGCGCAGATGGTTCAAACCACTCAAGGTCGCAAGTGAATCCTCGACCTTGCGCGCGACCTCCGTCTCCAGCTGCGCAGGAGCCGCCCCCGGCTGCGTCAGCATGACCGTGACCATTGGTAGATCAAGGTCTGGAAGATCCTGCGTAGGCAGCTTCTGGAACCCCCATAGCCCTGCGAGTGCCAGCAGTGCGAACAGCAGGATCGAGGGGATCGGATTGCGAATGGACCAGGTAGCGAAATTCATGGTCTGCCCGCCCCAGCAGGCTGCCCCTGCGAAACCCGGACCAGATCGCGATCCTTGAGGAAGCCGGCTCCCCGGACAACAACACGCTCGTCCTTGCCAAGCCCCTCGGTGACCTCGACCTCACGGCCATTACGCCGGCCGACGCTGACGCTTCGCAGCGACACGCGGGACGTGGCACTGGTGTCGGCCAGCACCAGGACGTGGCTGCGCCCATCGCGGATGACAACGCTCTCGGCGGGCACGACCAGCGCCGGCTCTGTCCCGAGTCCGAGCCTGCCGTTGGCGTACATACCAGCCCGTGCCGTGCTTCCAGGGTGGATGTCGGCGTAAACAGTGGCCAGGCGAGAGGTGCTATCCAGAATCGGCGAGGTCTGGCGAACCGTCGCCTTCGCTGTCTTGCCGTCGGGAAGGTCTAATGTTACCTGCTGCCCGATCTCGACCTGAGCGAGTTGCTCGGCGGTCAGTTCGCCACGCCACTCCAGGCGCCCCCGGCGAATCATGCGAAACAGTTCCTGGCCCACCGTAACGACGCTGCCGAGCGTTGCAGTCCTGTGGCTGATGACACCATCGTCCGGCGCAGTGACGTCGGTGTAACGCAGCCGCAACTGATTGGCAGCGAGCAGCGCATCCGCGGTCCTGGATTGAGTCACCAGCTGGAGCACGTCCTGTTCACTCATCGCGCGGCTGCTTTGCAACGCGAGCGCGCGCTGCCGGTTGGCGGCAGCCTGATCGGCATTCGCTTTCAGTTCCGCGCGTTCCGCCAGCAACAGATCCGGGTCAAAACGAGCGATAATCTGTCCCTTCCTGACGATATCGCCGACATTGACGCGAACATCGATGAGCTGATAACCACCAATCTGAGCACCGATGCTGGCTTCTTCCCATGCGGCAATCGCACCCGAAGCCCTGATCTCTATGGGCCACGAGACTTCCCGGGGGATGGTGCATGTGACGGTCAGCGCCGGCGTCGCCGCGGCAGTCGCTTCCTCCAGCGTCGTATCGCCCCTGCCGACGACTATCGCCAGCGCCGTCACAACGAGGGCCACTCCCCCCACGAAATACGCGATCCGGTGCCGCCGGAGGTGTCCCCGGGTGGGCTGGTTACGGTGTTCTTGTTCCTGACTCATGGCGATAATTTTCCTTACGGGCGATACAGGGGTGGCAGACGGAGCGTCGTCCATTTGCTCAGTCGTTGTGGGCTGCGGTACTGCGGCCCATAACGGCGGGTTCCCTGCGGCGCGCACAAGGAGACCCGGGATGGGTGCGATCGTAAGCAGCGGCGATGGCGCTTTCCTGCGCGCCCCTGAGCTGTCAACCCGGGCCTTCCTGCCCGAATAAGGTGATTACATCCGCCTTATACCGGACTTCGTTCGCGTGCGCGCAACTGCAGACGCATCGGCGGTCTGGAGAGAGGTATCCGCATCCAGCCACGCGGGGAACATAGCCGTCAGGGAACTCACGTCATTGGCGTTGCGCGCATCAGGCTCACTGCGGGCCACTTCTTCTGTCGCAGGGGCATCTCCCCACAGGTCTGGCTCTCACAAGAACCTGGCGCCAGAGAACCCCGAAGTGGTGCTGATCGTGTCTGTGCCACCTGTCTGGGTTTGCGATTTGTCTCGCGACACCGCGCCGTTGACCCCGGGCCATTGAGCGCATCTGGTCTGGCTGGGACCAGGGCCAGGCGCAGCGACCAGCACGCTCGTCATGAGCCGGGGACGATAGCGTTGCTGATGGCCCGACAAGACGTGCATAGCTGCCATCACAGTTCGCCCACCAATGAAAACGCCCTGGCCACGATGGAGCGCAGGTTCTGCCTGCCGCCATCCGCATACCACTCGTCAAGGGCAGCCGTCCATGCGGACGTCACCGCGCCCACGATGATGCGCGCTTTGAGCATGCTCAGCCCGGTCTCGCTTTCTCGTTCCACGAGTGCGGCAGCGAGCGACACCTCCCGATCCATCCGCTTTTCGCATCCCTTGGCGAGCAGAGCCGGCGTTTCCTTCAGCAGGCGCACCAGTGCAAAAGCCATGTCAGGATTGGCGTCATACCGCAGGAGCGTCGTGGCCAGCGTCTCTCTGACCGCATCCAGTGGCCCCTCGTGGTCGGGACGCCCCCGCAATTCATCGACCAGCTCATGCGTCTTCTCGTCGTGCCACAGGAAGATCAGATCTTCTTTAGTCTTGAAGTAGCGAAAGAACGTACGCCTAGCCACACCAAGCGGCTCGACGATGTGTTCGATGGTCGTGTGGGTAAAGCCCTGTTTCAGAAACAACTCAAGCCCGAGGTTGGATAGCTCCCTCCGGGTGCTCTCTTTGTGCCTTTCGCGAAGGCCGGGATTTTTATTTGCCATGAGAGTATTCTGTCATATCTGGCACCAAGTGACAATAAGGCACTTAGTGCCATAAGGCATCTGGTTTGCTCTAAACCGACGCTTCGAAGCGCTTCATTGCTGCCATATAATGAAGGTTTATAAAGACCGACCGGGAGACGCGGCTAGCA
The DNA here is from genome assembly GCF_014895915.1 of Enterobacter cloacae complex sp. P13B. Taxonomy (NCBI): domain Bacteria; kingdom Pseudomonadati; phylum Pseudomonadota; class Gammaproteobacteria; order Enterobacterales; family Enterobacteriaceae; genus Enterobacter; species Enterobacter cloacae complex sp. P13B. The sequence goes on along the minus strand of NZ_JADBQN010000036.1, from coordinate 8,943 downwards.
CCAGAGATCAATGTGCCGGGAGGCTTCTTTCACAAGATCTTGGCCGCAGGTATAATCGAATGCTAAATCGCCTACATCAACTCAAGCGCTGCTTCGAGTCTTCCGTCGAAGTTCTGCACGATATCTGCGACACCATTGTTACGTGAGCTAGTGATCCGCTCCGCAAGTTTCTCTATGTTCTATCCAGAGGGCAGAAACACATCTGATTAGTTTACTTTTAGGTGAAATTTAGGTGGTACCAAGGGGGAATCTTCGCCTGCCAATGCCGCCCGATGTGCGACTGCAGAAGATCTCATGGAAGCCCCAATACACCGCGGGACCGTCCGCACTTGGGCTATTCGTGTCGGCCTGAGTGAACGCACTCTCGCACGGTTGCTTATTCAGGAAACCGGTATGAGCTTCGAACGCTGGCGCCAGCAGATCCAAGTCATTCTTGCGGTGAAATGGTTGAGTACTGGAATGTCGGTTCGACAGGTCGCCGATAGTCTGGGTTAAGAAAGTGCCGGTAACTTTGTGACTATGTTCCGCAAATCACTCGGCACTTCACCGAGGCGCTACATAGCTGAACGCAACCTCCGGCTCAGTTGATCGAGAGCAACGGCATCTTCGAGTGCCGTGGATGGATAGAATGATCTGTTTTATCGGGGTACCGCACGTTACTCCGACCGCGCATGACACTTCATGGCTGTGGAATGTGGCAGTGGTTTCCCGCCCCAGCCGTGGCTCGTTCACCGGCCTCCGTGGCAACAGCGAGAAGCTCGAAAAGGAATACACAGTCTGCTGCGGATTCTTGAGACCGGTTTGCAGGAAATTTATTCGCCCAAGCCATCGCGCAGACGATCGATAAGCCACTCTAGTGAAACAGACAAGCGGTTGTTCTCGGAGCGAAGCAAGTAAATAGTCAAAGCCGATTCGACTGCCAGGTGACGGATAACGACATCCGATCGTTGGCTTACCGGGATCTTGGTCGCAGTCATCAAGCCGATGCCATAGCCTGCGCCGTCCAATGTAAGCATCAGATCCAGCGAGGGACACTTCCCTCGATTAATCCTACCCTGCAATAGTGGACACGGGACTAAGTGAGAAAACTCTCAACCAGAGGGACTCATGACAAGATCATTATCAATAAGCAAAAAGCCCCGTAAATTACACACACCTGAATTCCTCAATGAAGCTCTGATTGTAGTGGCATAGAAAATTTGGCCACCTGATTAAAGGTTATATTCTCATTCAACACAAAACAAATGACTTAATGAGCAAGAAAACTAAGCGTACTTTCACCCCCTGAGTTCGTGGCATAATGTACTGACTTTCGTTTCTGGCCGTCCTATTAATGCCATTGCCGGTAGCGATTTTATTGGCGTCATTTTTTAGGCCGCCCCTTCTTCCCTCGGGTCCCTTCTGAGGCCTGACCTGCTGTTGTTCGCTCGGCAATCAATTCTCGCTCAAACTCCGCCTGTGCGGCAAAGATTCCAAAAACAAGCTTGTCACTGGCTTCCCTGAGGAATACACGAACCCCCTTCTGACGCTGCTGGGCTATGAAACACTCCGTTGTCGGGAATTGCCGCTGGCGCTGAAGCTGCCAACAGAACGCAGGGCGCGCAGCGTTGCAGACAAGCTGCTGAGCCAGCCGGCCTGCATAATGGATCAGCAACAGCCTGCCCATGAAGCGGGGCTCAGCATCAGAAGCATCAACTGTCTATTCAGTCAGCAGACCGGGCTGAGTTTCAGTCATTGGCACCAGCAGGCAAAGGTGGTGGCTTCACTGCGCTGGGTGTCAGAGGGATTGCCAGTCAGTGAAATCGCATCGCTGAGCGGTTATAGTAACGTCAGCGCCTATATTGACGTATTCCGTCAGAGCTTCGGTAAAACGCCCAGTCGGTTTAACTGAGAGCACGGCAGTACGGTGCATATCCGGTAAACATAAGTATATTCCCTGATTAACGAGAATTTACATACAGCCTTATAAAGCCTGAACAGAGCTTTGTGACGTGCATATATTAACCGCGCGCCTTATGCCGACTGACAGAGCGGCTGCATCCGTTACTCATCTGAATCCTGCTGCATCAACCAACGCGCGCACGTTGTCAAAGACATCGTTACCTTTATAATCACCTTCGTCTGGAGTTGTTGATAAAGCCTGCAGCGATACGCTCAGCGCCAGTATCAGTTTAGCGCGTTCTTCAGTTAGCATCGCTCTGGCTCAGTAAGAACAGTCCCCATGATTTCACTTTGACTAGGCTTAAACGTAGCTTTAAGACTCGCCTCCCGTTGTTTGCCAGGCATTGTACTTGATGACGGACAGGACGATTGCCGGCCTTAATGCAGCAATTGTTCTGCCGCGGGCCTTAATGAAATCCGCTGGCCCACATCTCACAATTACCTCAGCGAACTCAACGTTCGGAAGTCTTATCAGGTTTGGTGAACCACGGTCTGACCTGTTTTGGCATTACATTACACTGCCTGCACAACCTGTTGACATTCTCTTTGTACTCCCAAGCTCCGAGGCTTTGTGTTGCCAACTGTTCAGTTATGGGACCGCGCATGCTTGCCGCACTGGATGATAACCGCGACCGCTTCAACAGCGCCGAAGAAATTCAAAACTACGCTGGCGTTGGCAGTGTGCGAAGTTCGTCCGACAGACATTCGTGGAATGGACTGCGAAGACGGTTAACTCATCGTACTGGGCCAGCGAGAAAAAGGAAAATCGCATCAATCCGCTATCCGAGCTCTGGCGTTCAAATAGATCCGGATAATTTATAGCTGCTGGAAAAACAGAACCTGTTACGACGAAGCAAAGTATTTGCTGGCTCTCCAAGCGCGAAACTCGCCCTTACTGAAGCCATAAAAAGCTTGTCGAATGTCTCAGCGCGTGAAGCGGACATCACCTCCTGAGTGAGCCAGCGCACAAACCCGCACGAAACTCTTCGACGTGAATTTACATAACCTTATGAAATTTTATAACTGTATGGCATTTGCCTAACCCTTCCAGGGCAAAAATACATAACTACTCACCAACCCTGCTGCGTATAACTATAGCGGTGTTTTTCTCTCACTGAAGGTGACGCATGACACAACAACGCCATGAATTATCAGCCGATCATGAGGCGCATATCGCTTCTGCGATTGGCAAATTCTTCCGCCGCATTATCCCGATGCTGGCGCTGATGCTTATTATTAACCAGATTGATCGCGCCAACATTGGCTTCGTCAAAGCCCAGCTGCAAACCGATGCCGGAATCAGCGCGGCGGCCTTCGGCTTAGGCGCAGGACTGTTCTTTATCGGCTATGCGTTGTTTGAAGTGCCCAGCAATATGATGCTGAAGAAGTTCGGCGCAAGGGTGTGGCTCACGCGCATTATGATCACCTGGGGAACGGTGGTGGTACTTACCGGTTTCGTCAGCACGCCAATGCATTTTTATATGCTGCGTTTCCTGCTTGGCATGGCGGAGGCGGGCTTCTTCCCTGGCGTGCTGTTCTATTTTCGTCAGTGGGTGCCCAATGCCTGGCGAGGCCGCGCAACCGCAATGGTATTGAGTGCAACCGCAAGCGCGTTTCTATTCTCTGGCCCGCTCACCGGCGCAATCCTGATGATGCACGATGTCGGCGGACTTGCGGGTTGGAAATGGGTCATGTTTCTGGAAGGCGGCGGATCGATAGTGATCGGCCTGCTGGCGGCGTTTGTACTGGTATCGAAGCCAGAAGGGGCGAAATGGCTCAGCGACGCGGAAAAACAGGCGCTCGCGCAGCAACTGGCAATTGAAGACGCGACGCGTGACGAGCGTGCCGTCACACAGGGACGCTGGGGATTGATCACCGATCGCAGCCTTATATTCTACTGCCTGATCTTCTTCACCATGACCATGACCGGTTACACGCTGGTGTTCTGGTTGCCGCAAATTATCCAGCGTATTCAGGGGTTCAACAGTTTCGAATCCGGACTGCTGACCGCCATCCCGTGGCTCTTCGCCATTGTTGCGCTGTTTCTGCTGGGCAAAGCCACCGACCGTTATCGCGATAAGCTGGAGAAAGGGCTGGGCATCGCCATGCTGATCGCCGCATGCGGCACCTTTATGGCCACGCTTGGCACGCCGTGGTTTGGCTTTGTGGCGATGATTGTGGCTTGCATCGGTTCCAAAGTCAGTGCCGCGTTCTTCTGGCCGATGCCGCAAAGCGAACTGCCCGTCTCGATAGCGGCACCGGGCATTGCGATGATCAACTCTGTCGGCAACCTTGGCGGATTCTTCGCACCCACGGTGTTTGGCTATCTGGAGATGCACACCGGCAGCACCACCGGCGGCCTCTACGCGCTGACCAGCGTGTCCGTGGTGACCGGCCTGTGGCTGTTGCTGCGCACCAAACCTGTTCCCCCCGCTTTAGGTCACAAGGAGAGACTTCATGTCAGACAGTCCAGTCATTAATACCATGCGCATCGTCCCAGTTGCTGGTTATGACAGCATGCTTTTGAATATCGGCGGTGCCCATAACTGCTTCTTCACGCGCATTATCGTGATCCTCACCGATTCTGCCGGGCATACCGGGGTGGGCGAAACGCCCTGTCATGCCTCGACGTTGCAGTTGCTGGAGCAGTTTCGCCCGCTGATTGTAGGCAGCTCGCTGCTGCGCCTGAATGCCACGCTGAGCCAGCTTTTCAACAGTGAGGCGCGTCAGAAGCACACTTCACACACCAACGACATCCACATTCCGCAGATGAATCCGGAGAAGTTTTATAACGCTGCGGCGGCGATTGAGGCCGCGCTACTAGACCTGCAAGGCAAGCTGTTTAACCTGCCGGTCGCCGATCTGCTTGCCAGCGGCAAACAGCGTGAGCGTATTCCGGTGCTGGGTTATCTGTTCTATATCGCCGATCGCAAGCGCACCACAATGCAGTACCGCTCGGGCGATAACGCGGCGGATGGCTGGTTCCGTCTGCGTCATGAGGCGGCAATGGACAGCGCTGGCGTTCAACGGCTGGCGGAAGCGGCAGTGGAGCAGTACGGCTTTCGTGACTTCAAGCTAAAAGGCGGCGTGCTGGCAGGCGAAGCGGAAGTGGAAACGGTTGAAGCGCTACTGGCGCGGTTTCCCGGCGCGCGCGTCACTGTCGACCCCAATGCCAGCTGGTCGCTGGATGAGGCGATTCGCTTTGGTAAACAGTTGGCAGGAAAGGTGCCCTATCTGGAAGATCCCTGTGGTGCTGAGCAAGGGTATTCAGGGCGGGAAACGCTTGCCGAATTCCGTCGCGCCACGGGCGTGGCGGTCGCGACCAATATGATTGCTAACGACTGGCGCCAATTACATCATGCGCTGCAACTTAACGCCATCGACATTCCGCTTGCCGATCCGCACTTCTGGACGATGCGCAATGCCAACGTGATAGCGCAATTGTGCAACGAATGGGGGCTGACCACCGGCTGCCACTCCAATAATCATTTTGATATCTCACTGGCAATGGTGGCGCACCTGGGCGCAGCGGCGCCTGGCGATCGTCAGACCGCCTTTGATACTCACTGGATTTGGCAGGATGGCCAGCAACTGACGCATCAACCGCCGCAGATCCGCGATGGCTATCTGGAATTACCGCCAGGCCCGGGTTTTGGCATCGAATTGAATATGGAACGCGTCGAGGAGGCGCATGCGCTTTACAACGCGCTGCCGGATAAGAACCGAAACGATGCGCTGGGGATGCAATTTTTAATTGATAACTGGCGCTATGATGCCAAACGTCCGTCAATGGTTCGCTAAGGAAGCGAAATGAAGAGAATATTACGTGCGGTGGCGCTCATGGCATCGATTGCCGCCAGCGCGCCACTGCTGGCGCAAACTTTTGTCTACATATTAGAAGCCAGTGATGGCACCATCGCACGCTACGCGCTGAACGAGTAAACCGACGCGCTGCAACTGCTGGGGTGACACTGACCCAAAATCCTGCTCCATTCAGAAACAGAATTCCGGCATGATAAACACTCCCCTGAACGGAGGTGGTGCCGATGAAAAAGTCACGATTTACCGAAGAGCAGATTGTCTTTGCCCTGTAGCAGGCCGAGCTGGGGATGTCCGTACCGGACGTCTGCCGCAAGCTGGGCATCTCCGACGCCACGTTTTACACCTGGTGTAAGAAATACGGTGGCATTTCACCCTCAGAACTAAAGCACATGCGCCAGCTGGAAGAGGAAAACCTGCGTCTGAAGAAACTGGTGGCCGATCTCAGCCTCGACAAGGCTATGCTGCAGGACGTGCTGGCAAAAAAGAACTGACGCTGGCACGCCTGCGCGAATGGATCAGGGATTTACAGGCCCGATACGGTGCCAGCGAAAGACAAATCTGTTTTGCGCTATGGCTCAGCCGCAGCTCGTTCCGGTACCATTCCGTTGCGGCAGACGACAGTGCGCTGCGCCTGCGCATCAGGGAGATTACCTAAACCAGGGTTCACCATGGCTACCGCAGGGTACACGTGATGCTCAGGCGGGAAAGCTGGCGTGATAACCACAAACGCATTTGCCGCCTGTACAGTGAACAGGGCCTGTCGCTGCGCCCCAAGCGTCCACGCCGTAATAAATCCGCACAGCGGCGACAGCCGCAGCCTCAGGGGCTGTATCCGAATCACGTCTGGGGCATGGATTTTGTCTCTGATGCGTTGTTTGACGGAAGGCGACTACGCCTGCTGACGGTTATAGACCTGTACACCCGCGAATGCCTGGGGATCTGCGTGGTGCAGAATCTGCGTTCAACAGAAGTGGCGGAAATGCTGAACAGCATAGAGCTCAGGCGTCCGTTACCTCAGATGCTGAAAACCGACAACGGCTCTGAATTTGCGGGGAAAATGCTGGACAGCTGGGTGTATGAACGGGGTATCCGTATCGACTTCTCACGCCCCAGAACGCCGACGGACAATGCGACGGTAGAGTCCTTCAACGGCAGGCTGCGACAGGAATGTCTGAACGAGAGCTGGTTCATGTCCCTGGAGGATGCGCGGTGCAAAATCGAAGCCTGGCGCATACACTATAACCAAAGTCGTCCCCATTCTGCGCTGGGCTGGATGACCCCCTCCGAATTTGCCGTAAAATCTGCCGGTTGCCAGAATATGCAGCCAGAATGAAGCCAGTTATTCCTGATTATGAATGGATCACATACGGGGAGCGGTTCAACAAACCGACATTATGGACTGACGGTTGTATCTAATACCGGGGGCAGGTCAAATCCTCTATGAGCTGTGAGTTCAACTGATGGATGCAACACACTGATTGAACCGTTCTGCGGGTGATTCATAGTCTAGCGTTTTTCTCGGTCTTTCGTTGAGCTGTCTGGCAACGCTGTTTAGTCTCTGCTGGCTGTGAATCGATAAGTCAGTTCTCTTTGGAAAATATTGTCTGAGCAACCTATTCGTATTTTCATTTGAGCCACCTGCCAGGGAGATTGAGGATCACAGAAGTAAATCTGGATGTCTGTAGCTACAGTAAATCGGGTGTGGCTGGTCATTTCAGCTCCTCGATCCCAGGTTAATGTTTTATAAAGCTCAACAGGTAATCCCCGGGCTTGCCTGATGAGTGCAGATATAACGGTTATGGTCTTGTTGTCCCTGATTTTGGCCAACATAACAAAGCGGGAATGGCGTTCTACGAGGGTGACGATACAGGAGTTTTTCGAGCCCTGGATCAGGTCACCTTCCCAGTGACCCGGTATGGCTCTGTCTGCGGCTTCAGGTGGCCTCTCGCTTATCTGTACCGCATTCGAGATTGATCCTAATCCTTTCCCTTTAAGCGATGACGTTCTGGATCTACGCACGGCTCTTCCGCTTCGGAGGCATTGCTGCAGTTCTTTTTTTAATGCCCCCCGAGTTTGTATGAAAAGCGTTTTATATATCGTTTCATGTAACACATGCATTTCCTGATTATCCGGATAACAGCGTTTCAGCCAACCGGCGATTTGTTCCGGCGACCAGTCCTGATGCATCTTCTCTGCGATGATTTTACAAAGTGTAGGTCTTTCAATTAGCTTGCAAGGTTTTGGTCTCAGAGCATTTTCCCACGCAGCAGCATCCGCTTTTGATGCACGATATTGTTTTGCACCACCGTGCCTCTTAATCTCGCGGCTAATCGTTGAGGGAGCTCTCGATAGTTTGTTTGCGATCGCTCTGATGCTGATTTTTGCTACAAGCGCTCTGGATATTTCCTCTCTTTCATCAAGTGAAAGCGCTAACGGGTGCCGCTTTCCGACAGGGGGACGGTATCCACCAGTCTGGTGGATAGTGGGCATAATAGAAGAATGATATCTGTCGAACATTCTGGCGATATCATGCACGGAATCACCTTGTTTGTATCTGTCTTGGATAATCGCTTTCTGTTCCGACGTTTAGTAAATCCGCGTTCTTCGTTTCATGGCAACGTCCCCCTTGATTAAGGATAGCGTTGCATCGACCCGTTGAACTCACAGCAAAAAGCGAACAAACCGCTTTTTGCTAACAAGTCTTATTGGCCTCAGTCAGTACTATTTTTATAGCAGGTACGACCGCACAAGTAGGCTTCCCAGCGCCACAATTAGGGAACATTGAATGCCTATAAACAGATTTATTTAACCCACAACTAATGGTGGTCATTTTGGTGGTCTTGACAGGATGAAGATTCAAGTTTAGCTTCCTTATTAGCCAGTTACTGGCAAAGGTGATCCCAGTCAGAGGAGCCAAATTTGAAAAGCCTGCTTTTAAAGCAGGCTTTTTGCTTTTCTGCGCAAGGTAAATGCAAAACGGCAACTGGGTTGCCGTTTTTAGTGTGTTCCCCCTCTCCCGTGGGTGTACGGTCCGGGGACATAGTGAACACTTGTTCGGGGACATGGTAGACACTTACAACTGAGGCATAAGAACCCGTTTATGGAGTCGCTTATGCCCTGGGATGCGAGAGATACCATGTCATTACGTACCGAGTTTGTGCTGTTCGCCTCGCAGGACGG